>JADJYF010000014.1:0-100000 GCA_016719885.1 Pseudomonadota bacterium
GCAACCCAAGCGTGGCATTAGGAGCTGGTGTTGACCACAGATGGAATGAGCGGTTGTACGGAGGACTCGAAGGAAGTCTCCGGGAACCGTCCTTTCCGGTCGCACTGATTGAAACCGCATAAGCGTCCTGGGACAGGACGCGAATGAGATTATGGCACGCGGCTACCTCTACGGCATCCTCGATTCGAACTGGTCATGGCGTGTTGACTTTGAGCATGAAGACATCGAGATGGATTTGGTTCTTTTTGCGCCTGGCGATTTTCAGGCACTCGAAACCGAGCGCCTGAAAATCGCCGCCGCCTACCATGGGCCGTCCGGCGTCGGCGCGTCCCTAGTGCCGATGTTCATTAGGCAGCGAGCGGAGCTTCCGCAATCCTGTCCGAACGCCAAATGCGCCTTTCGCGCCGACACCGAATCCTTTATTTTTGCTGGATAGCATTTGGGGAGTTACCGCCTACCCAGGCGTTATGGAATGATCAGCTTGGCGGCAAAGAATCTTCTGGATCGTGATATTCAGTATCAGGACATCGACCAGCGTCAGCCGCGGCTGGCATTGGGACGGTATTTGATAGTCGGGTTCAATCTATTTCTCGATTGATTTTCCAGGGAGTGCATTTGACTGTAATCGGTGCATTCGTTTCGAAATCGCAACCGCAGTGAGATGAGGGGGCATTGACGTGATGAATAAGCGAACCGTAATGAGTGGAGTCTTGCTGGCATGCGTAGTTCTGTCACCGGGACTTGCAGCTCGCGATGGCGTACACAAGCTGGAATTTTCCCTGAGTGGGAACACATTCTCAGGATCACCAAAGGTATTTCTGAGAGGTCGCGGAGGTAACACGCCATGTAGTACAGCCGCCATTTCCAGCGATAACATCTCGTCCTCCCGTGTCACAATCACGGTTTCGGAAGGCATCGTGAATATTGACGAGAAAATATCGAAAGCGGGTTGGCCGAGCCCTCAGCAGGGTGCACGCAGATCCGTATCCAGAGAGGGCAACAGGTTCGTGCTCTGTTCGATGGAGATGGCGGCTTGAAATTCATCGGTTCGGGCGCGTCTGATACAAAAGACAGCGACAAGTCTGGCAATGATCCAATTACACCGCCAAGCACAAGCACGATTATCGAGTTCAGCTCATTTGAGAAGGTCAACGGTCAACCCTGACTCCACCTGATTCCAATTGTGATGGCTTTCCCAGTGGCTTCCAGGAGAAGGACGTAAAGGAAGTAGTCTATGACGGCGGTTACACCATGTTCGATTTTCCCGAAGATATTGAGGCAGTTGCTAACCCTCTTGTCATCGGGTACTGCAAGATCGTAGTGGGAACCACGACTTACTACTATCGATGCAGATAGGCGAGCTAGTCGGTAGCGAGGGCGTTATGATGGCCCCCCGAAGCAGGAATAGGCGAGCGTCTTCCGTAATACAAGAAGGCCCCTGGATGTGGGTAATACTGAGACTCGTGCCTGCCTGTTTCGAGCGTAGTTTGAACCGCCCTCCAAGCCTTGTTCGGTGGTCCTCTGGGAAACGACGGCAAGTTACACTCGCTTAAATTTCCTGACAAATATTGCCGCCGTCAACGTTGCCCCAAAGGTGTACCAAAAGCAGCTTGGTGACGTCGAGCCATGCACTGCGCGCGGAAACACGACGGACACAGCCTCGGCGCCTGCGTGGCGATGGCCTATGTCGAACATGAAACGGGCGTCGACGACGACTTCATTGCCGGCGGGCGCTTCGAGGTGGAACAGGCTGGACGGCGCTGCGGCGCGAAAGCGTCGTTGAAGGCGCTCTACGATCCGAAAGGCTTGCGCATGCGCGGCGCCTGACGCGCTGGCCAAGGGCGGCGCAGGGTCTGGCCCGCGCCGTCGTGGCACGCCATCGCGTCACGGCAACAACACGCTCGAGCCCGTGGTGCGACGCGCTTCCAGATCGCGATGCGCCTTGACCGCGTCGGCCAGTGCATAGCGCTGGTCGATGCGAATCTTGACCGCGCCGCTCGCCACCACCTCGAACAGGTCGTCGGCCATGGCCTGCGTCGATTCACGCGTCGACATGTGGGTGAACAACGTCTGGCGCGTGAGGTAGAGCGAACCCTTGGGCCCGAGCAAGGCCGGTGCGAATGGCGGCACCGGGCCCGAGGCATTGCCGAACGAGGCCATCAGGCCGAACGGCCGCAGACAATCGAGCGAGCCATCGAAGGTGTCCTTGCCGACCGAATCGTAGACCACTTTCACGCCCTGGCCGCCGGTGATGGCCTTCCCGCGCTCGACGAAATTCTCGTTCTTGTAGTTGATGACGAAGGCCGCGCCGTGCTCCTTCGCGAGTTGGCATTTCTCGTCGCTGCCGGCCGTGCCGATCAGTTGGTAGCCGAGCGCCTTGGCCCATTGGCAGGCAATGAGTCCGACGCCGCCGGCGGCCGCGTGCCACAGGATGTGGTCGCCGGCCGCGAGGCCACCCTGCGGCAGGGTGCGCTTCAAGAGGTATTGCACCGTCATGCCTTTCAACATCATGGCCGCCGCGACGTCGAAGGGGATCGCGTCGGGCAATTTGCATACCACCATGGCGTTCATCACGCGCCCCTCGCAGTAGGCGCCCGGGCCGCCGCCGGCATAGGCGGCGCGATCGCCGGGCTTCACATGGGTCACGCCCTCGCCCACCGCCTCGATGACACCGGCCGCCTCGTTGCCCGCTGGCCTGCGGCAGCGGCGCGGGATAGAGGCCGGAACGCTGGTAGACGTCGATGAAGTTGAGGCCGCAGGCGTGGTGCCGAATACGCACCTGCCCGGGGCCCGGCTCGCCGACCGGCAGGTCGACCAGTTCCATGACCTCGGGGCCACCGTTGCTTTTGATCTGGATGGTGTTGGCCACGCTGCGCTTCCTCTCTACTGATTGAACAGGCGCTCGCAGCATAGCGCTGTTCACCGCGACCGTGGGCGGCGCGGGCAAAGTGCGACCGCGCGCATTGATCTTTGCTGCCGCTGTCGCCATTCTGCTGGACAGAGCGCAGGACCATGACATTCAGTCGGGTGAGTCGTGTTCGGAAACAAAGACCGGGAATGGGGACGGCGTTACGAGTTGCTCTGAGCACCTCGAGTGTCTCAAGCTGCGCCGCCTGTCGCTGGCCGATATCACCGTGGCGGGCATCGCTCACGGCCCGCGGCCGACCGCGTGCCGTTCGACCAACTGCTGATGGTGTGCGTGGCGCCGGTGGCCGGCGCCGAGGAAAAATGGCTGACGCTCGGCGACCACGCGTTCTACCCGCGTGCCGGTCGCATGCAGCCGCTCGACAAGATCGTAAAGAACGCCATCGCCACCGATGGCCTGCTGGTGCTCAAGCAGCACGTCGGTCTCATGCTGCGCGACGGCGACGTGCGGGGCATCGAAATCTACAGCCCCGCGCTCACGCATTTTTGCTACATCCGCACCTACGTCGATTTGCTCGACCAGTTCGGCTTGCCCGACGCCGTGGCAACCCGTCGTCCCCACGACGAAGCGCTCGACCATACCCTGCTCTATCGTCGTTCCGACAAGCAGCTGGTGTGGGATTGCCGCCAGAAGGCCTTGAGCCTGGTGCGCTCTGGTCAAGCGGATGCACATGCGCCGCGCGGGCGGAAACGTCGACCGGCGCGCCTGCGTCGCACGCCGCGTGATTCCGCGCCCACCATGCCCCTGCCGCTCGGCGACTGGGCGCCGCAAGCGGGCTGAAGTTTGGCGCCGGCAATACGATGCCGGCCGCGCTCTCGAACATGGCGGGCCCGGTATGCGGCGGGGCGCCTTGCATACCACCCATCGTCGCGTTGCCTGCCGCCCGCAAATCATGGTGTGATTGGCCGGGGAGTCCATCACATCCGCACGCTACCCGCGCATGCCTGGCCATGCGCGTCACGGCGGGCGGAACCATGCCACGGCAGCGGCGCCTGGCATGCATGTCTCGTCATCGATGAGCCGTGCGGTCAGGGACCGTCGCAATAAAAATCAAGGGGAGAGTCATGAATCCATATCGCTATGGCCGTGCGCTGGCCTGGTCGGGCATGTTCCTGCTGGCCGGCACCATCGTGTTCTGGGGCATCCTGGGGCAGAACATTCCGCCTTACTCGCCGGCGCTCGGCGCCGATGAATTCGCGGCCCTGATCCGCGAACACGCCGGGCAGATCCGCGTCGGCATGATCGTGCAGATGCCGATCTCGGTGCTGTATTTCACCTGGGGCGTCGCCATCTGGATGGTGATGCGCGCCATCGAGAAAGAGAACGGTTCGAACGCCGTGCTCTCGATCCTGCAGCTGGCCGGTGCGCTGTTCACCACCATCGTGTTCGTGCTGCCGTGCTCGGTGTGGCTGGCGGTCGCCTATCGACCGGAAGTCATGGAGCCCAAGACCTTGCTCATGATGTACGACTTCGGCTGGATGTTCTTCGACATGGCCTACTCGCTGACCACCATGCAGATGGTGGCTTTCGGCATTTGCGTATTGCAGGACCGTCGTGAACGGCCGCTGGTGCCGGCGTGGGCCGCCTGGTTCAGCATGTTCGTGGTGGTGAGCTTCGCACTTCTGACCATGATGCCGCTGGTGTATGGCGGGCCGTTCTCGCGTAGCGGCCTTTTGAACTACTTCGTCGAGTTCACGCTGTTCTTCCTGATGTGGCTGGTGGTCGGCACCTACGTGATCAAAGCCCTTGGCCGCCTGGAGATGGAGCACTACGCCGCGCATGGAAGCCGTTGACAATGTAACGGTCGGCGCGCGCCGCGAGCGCGCGTCGCCCCTCTGGATCTTCATCACCCTCGACATCTCGAGTTTCGGCCTGTTCTTCATCGTGTTCATGGCCGAGAGGTTGGGCAATGCGGCGCTGTTCGACCAATCGGCACAGCGTTTGAATGTCGAACTCGGCTTTCTCAACGCCTGCATCCTCATCACGTCGAGCTGGCTGGTGGCGTGGGCGAACATGGTCGGCCGCAAAGGCGATTTTGCGCAGGCGCGCCGGCTGCTGGTGTGGGCAATGGTGGTGGCGGCCGGCTTCGGCGCGGTCAAGACCTTCGAGTACGTGGAAAAATTCCAGGCCGGCGTGAGCGTCGCCACCAACGAGTTCTTCACCTTCTACTTCGCGTTGACCGGCATACATTTCGTGCACTACGTGGTCGGCATGATCCTGCTCGGCGTGCTGGCGCACGGCCCGAGTCCCTACGGACCGCCGGCCGAGACCCATGCCAACTACCGCAAGTGGCTGGACGGCGGCAGCCTGTATTGGCACATGGTCGATCTCCTTTGGATCTTCATCTTCTCCCTGCTTTACCTCATAGGTGCACGATGATCGGATTCGACGCCAGCGGCCCACGCAACGCGTGGTTGCTGCTACTCCTGGTTTCTGCCGTAAGCCTGGTGGCGGCCGAACTGCTCGCGGAAAGACACGTTGCGATTGCCGCCATCATGGCCATCGCGGCGGCCAAGACCATCATCATTCTCGTGCGCTTCATGGAAATCGACCGCGCGCCGACGGCCATACGACGCTACCTGTATGGCTGGTCGTTCGGCGTGGCGGGCGCGGTGGTCGCCTTGTGGGCGGTGGCCGCGCCTTGAACGCCCGCCAACAGGGCTGACCGTCGGTGACGATGCGGCCCCTGCCGCCCGGGCAACACGAGCGAGCGCGCCTCGAACGTTTCGGGCTGGGCTGGTTTGCCGGCAAACTCGACTTCGAATACCGAACCCTCGCGCTCACCATAGCCGGCGATGTCGCCACCAGCGGCATCTTCGCAGGCATGGACACACTGCCGCGTGTCACGCAGCTCGCCAATTTTCATTGCGTCACGACCTGGTCGGTGCGCGATGTGGCGTGGAGCGGCGTGCGCTTCAAGGACTTTTACGCCCACTGCGTCGCCCATCACGGCGTGGCGCCCGACGCAGGCTGGGTGGTATTTCATGGTCTCGATGGGTACCGCAGCGCGCTGCCGTTGCCGGACCTCATGGCCGACGATGTGCTGCTTGCCGACCGCCTGGCAGGCGAAGTGTTGCCGCTCGCGCACGGTGCACCGCTGCGCCTGGTGGCGCCGGCCCATTACGGCTACAAGAACGTCAAGCATCTCGGCCGGGTGGAATTCCTGCGCGACGCCAGCGGCTATCGCTTCGCGTTCCCCTATCCGCAGTTCATGGATCATCCGCGTGCGCGGGTCGCGCAGGAAGAACGCGCGCGATGGTGGCCCGCGTGGCTGCTGCGGCCTTTCTATCGATGGCTGGCGCCGCTGGCACGGCGCCGCTCGCGGCGTACGCTCGCCCGGCACGGCGCGTCATGACGCCGCGACAAATCGGCGTACGCATCAACATCACATAACCCAGGATATGCACCCATGAGCTACACAACCCTGTTGGTGGAAAAACACGGCGCGGTCGATTGGCTGACGCTCAACCGGCCGGACGCCCTCAACTCCCTGAGCCTGCGCATGGTCGCCGAACTGCATGACTACTTCGACAGCCTGCAGAACAACTACGAGGTGCGCGTGGTGGTGATCCGCGGCGCCGGGCGCCTGTTCTGCGCCGGCCTCGACATGAAGGACGGAGAGCGTCAACCGGCGCGCGGATCCGATGACGGCATGGTCAGCCAGCGCCGATTCTCGGGCCTGGTGATGAAGATGCGCCGCGCGCCGCAGCCCATGATCGGCCTGCTGCACGGCTATGCCGCCGGCGGCGGCTTTTCCATTGCGCTCGGCTGCGACGTGCGCATCGCCGCTGAGGGCACGAAGATGAATTGCGCGTTCATCAAGATCGGCCTGTCGGGCTGCGAGATGGGCTCGAGCTATCACCTGCCGCGCCTGATAGGCACGTCGAACGCTGCCGAGCTGCTCTACACCGGGCGCTTCATCGACGCCGCGCGCGCGCTGCGCTTCGGCCTGGTCAGCGACGTGGTGCCGGAAGCGGAGCTGGTCGCCACCGGCCGCGCATTGGCCGACGACATGCTAGCCACCGCGCCGCTCGGTTTACGCCTGACCAAGGAAGCCTTCTGGGCCAATGTCGATGCCCAAAGCCTCGATAGCGCGATCGCGATGGAGGACAGGAACCAGATCCTGGCCGTCACCAATGGCGATCTCAAGGAAGGCATCGCGGCCTTCCTCGGCAAGCGCACGCCGAACTGGGGCTGAGGCGCGCCGCGCCTCGCTGCCCCTCAGTCGTCGATGGCCTGGTAGACCAGCGCGCGGAAGTCGTTCTCCGGCAGGTCGAAGCCGATCATGAACTGGGTCATGAGCACCGCCGCGAGTTCTTCGCGCGGGTCGACCCAGTAATAGGTCTTGGCCGCGCCGGCCCAGCCGAATTCGTCCGGCGAGGCGGACACGCCCAGTTGCCCGACATCCATCGCCACGCGTGAGCCGAGGCCGAAGCCCCAGCCGGGCATGGGCACGCCACCGAGCGTGATCGGCAGCTGCGCCGCTGTCAGGTGATTGCAGTGCATGACTTCCAGCGTCTTGCGGCCGATGATGCGGCGACCATCGGCGGCGCGTCCGTCGAGCAGCATGCGCGCGAACGCCAGGTAATCGCTGGCGGTCGAGAACAGGCCCAGTCCGCCGCGCTGGAAGGTTGCCGGCGCGTCGCAGGGATAGGTCTCGGCCACCGCGTCGCGTCGCCCATGATCGCCCGCCAGGAAGCTCTGGAAGATCTGTCCGAAGGTGGCATTGCGGCCAATCAGGTCGGGATGTCCGTACATCGCCGCCAGGCGATTGCGCTCGCCCGGCGCGACGCCGAAACCGGTATCGCTCATGCCCAGCGGCGCGAACAGGCGTTCACGCAGGAAATCGCCGAGCGGCTGATTGGCCAGCACCTGGATGAGCTGCGCGGCGACGTCGATACCGAGGCCGTAATGCCAGGCGGTGCCGGGATGGAAGGCCAGCGGGATGCGCGCGAGATCGTCGATGAGCGTTTCCAGCGTGCGCGTGGCGTCGTTCATGAGCCGCGCTTCGCGATACTGCGCGCCGACCGCGTAATCCTCGAAGAAGTCGTAGGTCAGGCCGCAGGTATGGGACATCACGTCGCGCACCTGCATGGGACGGAACATGTGCTGGTTCTCGAGACTGCCGTCCGGCATCAGGACCTTGGTGCCGGCGAAGGCCGGAATGAATTTCGACACCGGGTCGACCAGCTGGCAGCGCCCTTCCTCGTACAACAGCATGAGTGCCGTGCAGATAATGGGCTTGGTCATCGAGTAGATGCGGAAGATGGTGTCGTCCGCCATGGCGATGCCGGCTTCGCGATCCTGCCAGCCGACACGCGCCGCGTGCACCAGCCGTCCGCGTCGCATGACCATGGCGTGAAAGCCGCCATAGGTACCGGCGTCGACATAGCGTTGCAAGGCGGGCGCGATGCGCTCGAGGCGTTGGGCGTTCATGCCCACGTCTTCAGGGGCGGCATTGATGGAAACCATGGACTGACTCCGGCTTGATGAGTGAAAGGCCCATGATAGCCGAGGCCAACTACGGGACACGATGCCGGCCCTGGCGGCAGTCGGCGCCATACACCATTGAGTAATGTGGAATGCCGTAATTGGCGGCCCTCATGCCCCGTGCTAGCTTCCGGACCACATCGAGATTCGCCGCGACCGCGCCTTTGCGCGTGCTCACCCGTCTGCATGCCAGGCACTGGCGAATCATTCGCTTTCCGGTCGGCGCCGGCCAGGCGTCGCCGTCATTCCAGAGGACAGGCACATGAATGCGCAGACAGCTACAGCACAGAAGATCGGGCTGGCCCCGGACTACGAAGTCATCGTTCTCGGCGCCGGCGTGACCGGCATCTACCAGCTCTACAAGCTCGTGCAGCTCGGCAAGAACGTCACCTGCATCGATGCGCTCGCCGATCTCGGCGGCACCTGGTACATGAACCGCTATCCTGGCTGCCGCTTCGATTCCGATTCCTATACCTACGGCTACTCGTTCTCCAAGGAACTGCTGGAAGAATGGGATTGGCCGGAGCGCTTCTCGCCGCAGCCCGACAATCTGCGCTACTTGAATTACGTCGCCGACAAGTTCGATCTTCGCAAACACATGCAGTTCAACTGCAAGGTCGAAACCGCGCACTGGGACGAGGCCAACCACCTGTGGCGTCTGCATCTGAAGGACGGTCGCGACATGAGCTGCCGCTTCCTGGTCACCGGCCTCGGCCTGCTGTCCGCCCCCACGCCGCCGCGTTACCCGGGCGTGGAAAAATTCAAGGGCCAGTCCTTTCACACCTTCGACTGGCCCCATGAGCCGGTGCAACTGGCCGGCAAGCGTGTCGGCGTGATCGGTACCGGCGCGACCGCCATCCAGCTCATTGCCGACATCGCCGACAAGGTCGCCGACCTCACGGTGTTCCAGCGCCGTCCGAACTGGGCCGCGCCGCTGAACAATTACCGCATCTCCAAGGAGGAGATGGCGAACATCAAGCAGCGCTACGATGAAATCTTTCATCGCTGCAGTGTCACGCCCGGTGGCTTCGAGCATGAGCCCGATCGCCGCGGCTTCTACGAGGTGTCGCGTGAAGAGCGCATCAAGCTGTGGGACAAGCTCTACGAGGAACCGGGCTTCGGCATCTGGCTGAGCAACTTCCGTGAAATCTTCACCGATGAAGTGGCCAATGCCGAGTTCTCGGAGTACGTGGCCGATCGTATTCGCCGGCGCGTGAAGGACCCGGTGCTGGCGGAAAAACTGATCCCCAAGGATCACGGTTTCGGCGTGCAGCGCGTGCCGCTGGAAACCAACTACTACGAAGTCTACAACCGCGACAACGTGCACCTGGTCGACATCAACGAGACGCCCATCGAGTGCATCACCGAGAACGGCTTGAAGACCAGCGCCGCGGAGTTCGAATTCGACATCCTGGTGTACGCGACCGGCTTCGACGCCATCACCGGCGCCTACGATCGCATCGATTTCCAGGGCGTCGACGGGCAGAAGCTGCGCGACAAGTGGAAGGACGGGCCGGTCACCTATCTCGGCATGTCCATCGCCGGCTTCCCCAACATGCTGACCGTGGCCGGCCCGCAGAGCGGCTCGGCGTCGACCAACTTTCCGCGCGGCATCGAGGTCGGCGTGGACTGGGCGACGCAGATGCTGGAGTTCGCATGGCAGCACAAGTACACGCGCTTCGAGGCCCAGACCATGGCCGAGGAGCGCTGGACCAAGCACGTCGGCGACATGTATTCGACGGTGCTGATGCGCAAGGCCAAGGGCTGGTTCACCGGCTACAACTCCAACGTCGAAGGCCATGAGTACGGCAAGGTGCGCCACCTGGTCTACAACGGCGGCACGCCGAAATACGTGTCGGTGGTGGGCAAGGTCGCGGCCGACGGCTACAGCGGCTTCACTTTCGCCTGAGGCTTGGTCGCGGGTCTGGATACGCCACCACTCGCGCGTCACGGAGCATTCCTGGCGAGCGGCGCGCGCGCCAGGCGTCGCCCGTCAAAGAAATTTACATGGCGGGGCGTCGCCCCCGCAGGGGGTAGCGCGGCCCGACCCCCACGCCTAACTCTGTAAGTCAGCGACTTGAGCGATTTGCGAGCGCGGGCGTTCAGTGGCCGCCCATTTTGGCGCCTACAAAATGCAGCAGGATTTTACGTGCGGGCCGAAAGCTTCTTAAGAAAATTAAACAATTAGAAACCCGGCCGGGGGCGCCGGCCGCGGCGGGGGGGGGGCCCCGGGGGGGGGGGGACGGGGGCCAAACAACCCAACCCCCGCGGGGGGAGGGCCCCCCGGGCCCCCGCCCCGGGGGGGCGGGCCGGGGGCCCCCCCCCCCCCGGGCCCCCGGGGGGGGTCCCGGGCCCGGGGGGGGGGGGAAAAAAAAAAAAAGGTTGCGGGGGCCCAGCGGCCTAGCGCTACTCCACGGGCGAGCAATACCGGCACCTTCTTTGTCTCGATGGCACTCACGCCGTCGGTCGCAGAGACCAACCCCGCACCGGATTTCGGTTCCTTCACCTACGACATTGGCGGCGGGCCGGTACTGGTCAACGTGACCGGCGACATGCTGTACGGTGCCGATCGGGTCGCACCGATGGCGGAGATCGCAGCCAGGCATCTTCCCGACCTATTTCACCAGGGGCGATTCGTTCTCGCCCGCCGGTGGGTCTGGGGGGGGGGGGGGGGGGGGGGGGGGGGGGGGCCTGCGCCGGGCGATACGTCGACCATGTTCTTCAAGAAGATTGCCCTGGATCTGACCAACCTCACGGGCGGCAAGCAACTGCACTTCGATCTCTACGACGAGGTATTCCGCACCCAGAATTGCAACCCGAACGATACCGCCTGCGATCCGACGCTCGTCGTCGACATCGATGCCGGCATCAACGCGCCGTTCAGCCACGACGCGCAGTCCGGCTCTAGCGGTGGTGGCGGCGCCAGCGGTGAAGTGCCCGAGCCGGGCCGCTCGGCGGCTGCGGCGTCGCGGCGGCGCGCCTGACAGCCCGCCACACGGGCGCCGTGAAATGAGCGGGGGGCCGCTCGCGAAGCTCCCGCTTTTTTCCGCGCCGGCGCCTGAGGCCGGAACGCGCTGCCGCCGGCGCAACGCAAGCCACTTCCTCATGCGGGACGTGGCAGCACCGGGCGGCGGCCCTACGCAAGACCACACCCGCGCAAGAATCTCCACGTGTCCTGGCGTTTGCCTCTACCGTTACTACCCGCCTGCGCCTCCATACCCCATCGCGCATCAGCCTCAATGGCGCTGACGTGTTGAGCCTCGCGTTCTGCGTCTATCTCCTGGCCCTCACGTATTTCTTCCTGTGCAACGCGGCCGTCGTCGAGAGTCGCGCGCTCATTGCCTGCCGGGTCGCCGGGCTGCGCCCGGTCGGGGCCCGCACGCCAGCAGGCGCTGCTGACGGTGTTGTTGAAAATGTTCTTCGCGCCGCTGATGGTGCTGTTCTTATGGGGCGCCTTTGGCAGGGCGTTCGAAAACGCCAGCCTGCTATGGCTGGCCTTCGCGAACGGCGAGCGCGACGCCTTGCAATTGTTCAACGCGCACGGCTTCTGGCTGCTGTTCCAGCTCACGCTGTTGGTCGACGTCGGCTGGTTCACAGTCGGCTACCTGGTCGAACGTTCGTCCTTGCGCAATACCATCGTGTCGGTCGACCCGACGCTGGTCGGATGGCTGGTCACGCTGGCCTGCTACCCGCCGTTCAACGCCTTGACGGTGCGCGTGCTGGGCGGCAACGTCGCCGACTTCCCGCATTTCACGTCCACGGCCGTGCATGTCGGCATGAACACACTGCTGTTGCTGGCCATGGTGGCAACGGCGGGCTGGGCTGGAAGGCCAGCAATCTCACCCATCGTGGCATCGTCAGCGGCGGTCCGTATCGCTACATCCGGCATCCGGCCTACACCGCCAAGAACATCGCGTGGTGGATAGCCAGCGTGCCGGCCTTCACGCTTGCATGGCAGGCATCCGCCATGCAGGGATTGCAGGTGGCCGGCGCCACACTCGCGTGGTCGGGACTCTACGTATTGCGTGCCTTGACCGAGGAGGATCATCTACGCTCGGTCGACGAGCACTACTCAAAATATTGCGAAGCAGTTCGCTTTCGCTTTCTGCCAGGCTTGATCTGAATTCACATCAATTGACAATGCCCGGCGGGGGAATCCGCTCGCCATTCAAACGTGTCGCGCGGAGTATCTTGTGACCTAGTCCGCATCGCGTTTGACGCCAAGCGTGAATGTCGTGACGGCCATCTCAAGTCAACCAACATTGCAAATTTTTGTGTATAGCCGGGGCAGCGCGGGCCGCTAGCACTCGCACTGATTTTCCCGAGGAAAGGTAGCGAGCATGGCCTCAAGAGTTTTCCACGCGCGGCAATGGACGGCGCTAGGTGCGTTGGCATTGGTTGCAAGTTCATCGGTGCAGGCTGCGCCGCCGCCGTTCGCGGCCGGCCGCATTCTGGTCAAGCCCGCCGCCGGTTTGAGCGACACGCATTTCGCCGACATCCTCCAACGCGCCAATGGTCATGGCCCGCGCAAGTTGAAAGGCCTGGGCGTGACGGTCGTGCAGGTGAGCAACGGCGGCGAAAAGGCCGCGATCGCCGCGCTCAAGAACAATCGCAACATCGAATTCGCGGAGCTCGACCAACTCGTCGCGCCGAGCGCGACATCGAACGACCCGGCCCTGGCATCGCAATGGCATCTCGCCAAGATGGGCGCGCCGTCGGCGTGGGACATCACGCTGGGCACGGGCATCACCGTCGCGGTGCTCGACTCGGGCGTGTACGCCAATCATCCCGACCTGCTCGGCAAGGTGGTGGTCGGGCGCAACGTGGTCGCCGGCACCGTCAACCCGCTGGACACCAGTGACGTGGTCGGCCATGGCACCTGGGTCACCGGCGTCATCACCGAGACCGCCAACAACGGTATCGGCGGCGCGTCGACCGCGCCGGGCACGCAGGTCATGCCGATCCGCATCACCGACCGCAGCGATGGTTACGCTTACTTCAGCGACATGGCGGCTGGCATCACCTGGGCCGCCGATCACGGCGCGCGGGTGGCGAACCTGAGCTACAGCGGCGCGGCCGGTTCGTCGGCGGTGGCCAGCGCCGCCAGCTACATGATGAGCAAGAATGGCGTGGTGGTGGTTGCCGCCGGCAACAACAACACCGATTACGGCTACGCCAACAGCAGCTATCTCTACGTGGCGGCGGCCACCGACAAACTCGACGCCAAGGCCAGCTTCTCGAGCTTCGGCAAGTTCGTCGACATCGCCGCCCCCGGCACCGCAATCTACACCACCAACCGCAGCGGTACCTACAGCACCGTGCAAGGCACCTCGTTCTCGACACCGAACGTGGCGGGCGTGGCGGCGATGGTGATGTCGGCCAATCCCTTGCTGAAACCCAACGACGTGTTGGCGGTGATCTCCTCCACCGCGGTCGATCTCGGTGCCGCCGGCTGGGACGCGAACTTCGGCCATGGCCGCGTCAATGAACTGGCGGCGGTGCAAAAAGCCGTGACCTACCAAGCGCTCGACAGCGACGCGCCACTCACCGCCATCGTCTCGCCGCTCGGCGGCAGCAAGCTCAGCGGTCTCGCCACGGTCACGGTCAGCGCCACCGACGCTTCGGGCGTGAAGTCGGTCAACCTGCTGGTCAACGGCGCGCAGATTGCATCGTCCGCCACGGCCGTCAACAACGCCTATACGTTCTCGTGGGACACCACCAAACACGCTGACGGCGGCTACGGTCTCAGCGCAACGGCGACCGACACACTGGGCAACAGCGTCTCCACCGGCACCACCTCGGTGACGGTGAACAACGCGCCGCCGGACACCGTGTTGCCGGTGGTCAAGATCAGCACACCGACGCTCGGGCAAAAGATCAGCACCACCGCGAGCATCGCGGCATCGGCCACCGACAACGTCGCGGTCAAGCAGCTGAGCGTGTTCGGTGATGGCAAGTTGCTGTGCACCGGCACCACCAGCGCCTCCTGCACATGGAATCTGCGCAAGGCGGCCAGCGGCAGCACCCATACCGTCAACGTGACGGCCGTGGATACGGCTGGCAACAGCGCCAGCAGTTCGGTCTCCATCGTCAAGCAATAACGGCCTCGCGTCTGTCGCGCGCATTGCGCGACAGACGCCGCGTGATCCGCGGCCGCGCCTAACGCACCACCCCGCTCTCGAACAATCCCGCGATGCCTTGCGCTGTATAGCCGAAGCGCGTCAGCACCGCCTCGCTGTGCTCGCCGATGCGCGGCGGCGCGAGACGCACCGAACCCGGCGTGCGGCTCAGCTTGACCGCGATGCCGGGGCCCCGATAACCCTCGAACTCCACGCACATCTCGCGATCGCGGGTGTGATCCAGCGCCAGCGCCTGCTCCACCGTCAGCACCGGCGCGCACGGCACACCGATGCTCATCAGGCGCTCGAAAAGCTGCATGCCGTCGAGTGTCGCCAACAGTTCCACCAGGCGCGGGCGCAGCGAGTCTCGATGGATCACGCGGTCGCGATTCTTGCCATAGCGCGGGTCTTCGCACAGCGTCGGCGCGCCGAGTTCCGCGCACAGGATGCCGAACTGCCGGTCGTTGCCGACCGCCAGGAACAAGGGCACGGTGCCGGTCGGAAACAAGTCATAGGGAACGATGTTGGGGTGGCCGTTGCCGGTGCGCGCGGCGCGACCGCCGTGCACGACATTGGAAACGTGTGGATGGAGCAAGGCGATGGCGGTGTCGTACAGCGTCGCCTCCAGACGCTGGCCCTTGCCCGAGCGCTGGCGTTCGAGCAGCGCCAGCGCGATGCCGAGCGCGGCATACATGCCGGTCGCGGTGTCGACCAGCGGCATGCCGACGCGCGTCGCTTCACCCTCCGGCTCGCCATTGACACTCATGATGCCGGACATCGCCTGCAGCGCGGCATCGTAGCCCGGCAGGCCACCGAACTCGCCGCTTTCGCCAAAGCCCGAGATCCGGCAGTGCACGAGGCGCGGGAAGCGGGTCGTCAGTTCATCGAGATTATCGATACCCCACTTACGCCAGGTGCTCATCTTGAAATTCTCGATGAAGACATCGGCTTTCTCGAGCAGCGCAAACAGCACGGCGATGCCCTCGGCGCGCGACAGGTCCAGCGCGAGATCCTGCTTGTTGCGATTCAAGCCCAGGAAATAGGGCGCCACGCCGTCGACGAAGGGCGGCCCGTAACCGCGCGTGTCATCGCCGTCGAAGGACTCGACCTTGATCACCTCGGCGCCGTGATCGCCGAGCAATTGTCCCGAGAAGGGGCCGGCAAGCACGCGCGAGGCATCGATGACGACCGTACCGGAAAGGCAACCTGGGCTGAGTTGCATGCGTTGAATCTCCATAAATCAATCGATGACGGAATGTCGGTCTCGCGCATCGCCGCCGTGCGTCGAGCGCGCATCGAGCAATGCATTGATGTAAAGCTAACGCGCCGCGACACGCTTAGAAAGTAGTGCCGGCGGACAACGATTCACGATGGCGCTGGCCGCGCGACCGGAGCGGGGGTCGAATCCATCACGCGTCGCGCATCAGGTGCCGACCGATGACCAGTTGCTGGATCTGCGTCGTGCCTTCATACAGGCGCAACAGGCGCACATCGCGGTAGAAGCGTTCGACCTTGTACTCGCTGATGTAGCCGGCGCCGCCATGGATCTGCACACCGCGATCCGCCACGCGCCCGACCATCTCGGTGCTGAACATCTTGGTGCACGCGGCCTGCATGCTGACCTCGGCATCGGCGGCGCCCGGCGCCTTGGCATCGTAGCGGCGCGCCGTGGCCTGCACCAATGACCAAGCGGCCAGCATCTCCGCCTGGCTGTCGGCCAGCATGGCCTGGATCAGCTGGAAATCGCCGATGCGTTGGCCGAACTGCTTGCGCGTGCGCGCATAGTCGATGCACTCGTTCAGGATGCGCCGCGCCATGCCGCAGGCGATGGCCGAGATATGCAGGCGTCCGCGGTCGAGCACCTTCATCGCGGTCTTGAAGCCCTTGCCGGGCTCGCCGCCGATGATGTTGGCGGCCGGCACGCGCACGTTGTCCAGGTACACGTCGCAGGTCTTGGTGCCGCGCTGGCCCATCTTCCGGTCGGGCTTGCCGAGCGTGAGGCCCGGTGAGTCCGCCGGCACGATGAAGGCTGAGATACCGCCCGCGCCCGCGCCGCCGGTGCGCGCCATCAGGGTGAACGCACCGGCGCGCGGTGCGTTGGTGATGTAGCGCTTGGTGCCCGAGATGACGTAGGCGTCGCCATCGGCGAGCGCGCGGGTCTTGATCGAAGCAGCGTCGGAACCGGCGTCGGGCTCGGTCAGGGCAAAGGACACCACCAGTTCGCCGCTGGCGATGCGCGGCAGGTAGGCCGCCTTCTGCTCCTCCGTGCCATCCATGAGGATGCCCTGCGAGCCGATGCCGATGTTGGTGCCGGCCGCTGAACGGAAGGCCAGCGCGGTTTGGCCGAGTTCGAACGCCACCTCGCATTCCTGGCTCATGGACAGGCCGATGCCGCCGTACTGCTCGGGGATGGACAGTCCGAACAGTCCGAGGTCCTTCATGTCGGCGAGGATGTCCGCCGGCACCTCGTCCTGTTCCTCCACCGCGTTCTCGGCCGGCACCAGGCGCTCGGCGACGAAGCGCTGCACGCTGGCCTTGAGGAGGGTGAAGGTTTCGACGTCGAGTGCCATGGTTCTTGCTCCGTGCGCAAAAGCGCGCATGTTCGGCGCCGGCATCCGGCTTGACAATCACCAACTCGATTGACAATTTGTCAAATATATTTTGACAAAGAGCCTGTCATGGATGCCCAAGCCCTGATCCTGCTGGTCGACATCGTCGATGCCGGCAACCTCAGCCTGGCCGCGCGCAAACTCAAGACCAGCCGCGCCAACGTCAGCTACCGCCTCAAGCAGCTGGAGCGCACGCTCGGCACGCAGCTCATCCGCCGCACCACCCGGCGTATAGAGCCGACCGAGATCGGGCTGCGTCTCTACCAGCACGGTCGCGCCATCCGCCACGAAGTGCAGGCGGCCCAGGAGTCCGTCGACCTGCTCGGGCGTGGCCTGTCGGGCGCCGTGCGCGTGAGCCTGCCCACGGGTTTCGGCGAAATGGTCATGAGCGCATGGCTCATCGACTTCAAGCGGCGCTACCCCGACATCAGTCTCGAACTCTTGTTTGAAAACCGCGTGGACGACCTGTTGAAAGAGGAAGTGGATCTCGCCATTCGCGTCATGAGTGAACCACCGCCGTCGCTGGTCGCGACGGAGCTGACGCGCGTACGTTACGTGCTGTGCGCCGCCAGCGACTATGCCGCGAGTCACGCCATGCCGAGCTGCCTCGAAGACCTCGAACGTCTGCCGCTGGTGACGTCCGACGTGGCGGGCCGTGAACTGCGGGTGTCGGCCTATCGAGACGACACGCGGCGCGAAGTGGCGCTGCGCCCGACGCTGACCTCGGAAAATTTTCGCTTCCTGCGCGAAGCGATGCTGGCCGGTGTGGGTCTTGGCCTGATGCCCGATTACGTGGTCGCGAGCGACATCGTGGAAGGTCGCGTGGTCACCGCGCTCGATGACTGGCGCCTGAGCATTTTCGGCACGCGCATCTTCCTGTTGCGCATGCCCGGCCGTTACCAGACCCTGGCGACACGCACGCTGATCGATTTCGTGGTGGACAAAGCCAACGCCTGGGGCGCGGATGCCAAGCGCTCGAGCACGTCGTTGAAACGTTGATCATCGATGCCGCGCATCGCGCTGCCGCGGCTGGCCGCTCCCTTGGCCGTGATTTAGACTCTCGCGGAACCCCGCGCACACCGTATGCGCGGCACAGCACGATAATTCCGGGACAGGGGGTAGGCGATGTCAACGCTGGATCACGAAGTCATGGGCGACAGCACGCTGTTTCGCCCCACCAACCAGGGACCGGTGACGGCCGCGCGCCATCGTCGCAATCTCGTCGTCTACATCGCGATCTGCGCACTCGGCCTGCTGCCGACCCTGCTCGGCGCGAGCGCCGCGTGGCGGGCCTTTGGCTTGGGGCTCATGGTGCCGGGCGGCGGCTTCGTCGCGGCGCTCGGTATTGGCGGTGTGTTGGCCCTGGCGCTGACCCTTGGCCTGTTGTACTTGGCCTTCGTGACCTGGTTCTGGAACGGCATGGTAGTGGCACCCATCGCCGTGTGGCTCGGTTCGGCGTTGATGGCCGGCGCCTTGGCCGGAGAATCAGTGTCGTCGCTCGGCCTGCCAGCCACCCTGGCCACCATCGCCGCCCTCCATTACTTTCGTCAGCGCAGCGTTCATCGCCGGCGCGCCGCCGATGAAGAACGCCTGAAGGCTCGCCAGGGTTTCTTCGGCGAGTCGCTGGCCGAGGTCACCGTCAGCGCCGCGCGCGAACCGGCGGCCGGCACACGCGAACTCAGCGAGCGCGATCTCGAAGCGGTGCGCTATGCGTTCGATCGCGCGCTGCAGCCGGTCGGAGAATTCAAGGGCTATACCATCATCGATCAATTCCAGCCGGCCGCGCTGCGCTACCAGATCAACCATCTCGGCTACGCGCTCGGCATGGTGCAATGCCATTACACGCCGAGTTTCCACGGCTACCTGTCCCAGGCGCAGCGCAACCTCATCGATACCTACCGCGTGAAGCGGGTGTGGGACTACTGGGTGCTGGAGTCGATGTGGGGGCATCTGAATTTCAGCAATTTCGATCCAGCGGCCAAGGACAACATCATGTTGACCGGCTACTACGGCATGCAGGTCAATCAATACATGCTGGCGAGCGGCGATCGTCGCTATGCCGAGCCCGGCAGCCTGACGTTCCGGCTCAACGACCAAACCGCCTACGCGCACGACGCTCACACGCTGGTCGATTCCATACGCATGAATCATGCGCGCTCGGATTTCTGCCTGTTCGCCTGCGAGCCGAACTGGGTCTACCCGGTGTGCAACATGTACGGCATGTCGGCGCTCGCGAGTCACGACCGCCTGTTCGGCACCCACTATTGCGCCAACATCCTGCCGCGCTGGATGGACGCCCTGCGCACCGAGTTCACCGACGCCAAGGGCACCATCATCGGCCTGCGCTCCTACCTCACCGGCCACGAACTGCCGCTGTTCGCCGGCGAAGCAGGCGTCGCGCATTTCGCCAACATCTTCTCGACCAGCCTCGGCCGGCGGCTGTGGGCGGTGGGACGCAAGGAGCTTGCGTTGTGTCTCGCACCTGACGGCCAAGGCGGCCAGCGTCTCACCTTCCCGCGCGAAGCGCTGAGCTTCGTCGACACCATCGATGTCGGCAATTACCGTCGCGGCATGTTGTTCGCGTATGCCGCCATCGGCATGGCCAGCCGTGAATTCGGCGACGACGAACTGGCGGAAGCGGCAATCCGTTCGATGGAACTCGACTGCGGCCCGGCGCTGGACAACGGCAGCCTGTACTACGAACGCGGTTCAGGACTCGCGACCCTGTGGGCGCTGGAGGCGCGCATCATGCGCACCGGCGACTATCACAACAGCTTCGTGGTCGGCCCGCCGGCCAGCGTGTTCACCGGCCCTTTGCTCAGCGAGGCGCGCTATCCCGAGGTGCTGGTGGCCAAGGCCTTCAGCCATGGCGACGACCTGGAACTGGTGTTGTATCCCGGCAAGGCCGGCGGCGAGCAGACCCTGGGCTTCGAGCGCCTGCGCGCCGGCCAGCGCTACGCGGTGGAAGGCATGGAAGGCGCGAGTGTGACGGCCGATGCCGAGGGCCGCGCGTCGCTGGCCGTCAAGCTCGCCGGCCGCACGGCCTTGCGCTTGGTGCCCATGCACTGACGAACGCTTACACCATCGAGCGCCGCGCCGCGGCGGCTCGATGGTGCGCGCATTGCCGTCGCCTCAGCCGCGCGGCGCGCGACATGAACAAGGCGTTCAGGCGGGCGCGTGCTGTGCGTCGTACAAGGCCGCGAAATCCTCGAAGCCTATCTTGCCGGCGTTGTTGCCAGCGTCGTCCAGCACGTCGAACATCTCATCGCTGCCGTTGCCGCGGATGTTGTAGGTGACGATGCAATCGACATCGCCCGCGCCTTCGCTGTGCACGCCGCCCGGCGCGCCGATGGTGTAACTGCCGGTCTTGCGCACTTCCTTGAGGCTGCCATCGAGTTCGTAGATGCGATGCTCGCCCTGCACGACGAAGATGCGCGTCTCGGCCAGGTGGCGATGATTGAAGATCACGCCGTTGGCGTGGAACTTGACCATGAAGTCGACAATCTTGTTGCGTCGGTCGACCGCCAGCATGGCGAGTTCGAGGTGTTTGAATTCGCCCAAGGGAAACCAGCGGATATTGCTTTGATCGAAGGCGTAAGTGGCGGCGGCGGCGGACATGGCGGGGCTCCGGTTGCGAACGGGGACAGCGCACGGCGCGCGCGAAACGCGGCGCGCCGTTGGCTGCTCAATATACCGTGTCAGGCGCGCCCTGCCAGCACGTAGCCGGCGCGTATCCGGGCCATAGGCGCGCGGCCGTGAATGCCCGTAATATCGCTACGCGTGTTTGCCGCAAATTGTCGAACAGTCATTCGAGGGGAGTCGATGATGGCCGAAGTGTTTCTCAAGAACGCCTGGTACTGCGCGGGCTGGGATTACGAATTCCACCAGGGTCGCAGCGCCATCATCGCGCGCAAGATAGCCAACGAGCGCGTGGTCCTGTACCGCAAGCCCGACGGCGGCATGGTGGCGCTGGAAGACCGCTGTCCGCATCGCTACGCCGCGCTGTCGCTCGGGCGCAAGGAAGGCGCGGGCCTGCGCTGCATGTACCACGGTCTCAAGTTCGACAGCGACGGCGTGTGCGACGAGATCCCCGGCCAGTCGACGATCCCGCCGGGCACCTGCGTGCGCGCCTACCCGGTGGTCGAGAAGGACAACTGGGTGTGGGTATGGATGGGCGAGCCGGCCAAGGCCGATCCCGCGCTGATCTGTTTTTCGGTCGGGCCGGGCGATCCGAACTGGCACATCCGCACTTCACAGATGCACGTCAAGACCAACTACCGGCGCGAGATCGAGAACCTCGCCGACTTGAGCCACATCGCCTGGGTCCATCCGCAGACCGTCGGCGGCGATCGCAAGTACAGCGAGATGAAGTCGCGTCACGACATCACCGCGCGCGGCGTCAACACCCGCACCTGGGTGCGTTCAGTAGCGCCTACCGGTGCGGTGGTGCACATGTTTCCGCCCGGTACGCTGCTCGACATCCTGCTCGAGATCCAGCACAGCGTGCCGTGCAACTGGATAATGCGCTTTCGCGCCTACACGGCCGGCACTGTCACCGAGGGCGATTCCGATGGGCAACTGCTGGTCGACAGCTGGACCTGCCAGGCGGTCACGCCCTGCGACGACGACTCGGTGGATTACTACTACTCGTGGGGCGCGAGCCGTGAGACCGAGATACCGGGCCTGTCCGATCTGCTCGGCAGCACGCTCGACATCGCCTTCGACGAAGACCGCGTGATGCTGGAAGCGCAGCACGTCCGCTACAAGGAGCAGCCCGACGCGCCGCGCCTCAACATCGCCAACGATGCCGGTCCGATCAAGATGCTGTGGGTGCTGGACAAGCTGCTGGCCGAGGAACAGGCCGCCGCGAGCGGCGTGCCGGCGGCGCTTGCCCGCCAGGCCTGAGCGCCACCCCGACGCCCCATCCATCCGCGGAGGCCGCCCCATGTCCGTCACCCAACAGCAACTGCTCGAGCGCGTCGGTGACGCGCTGCCCGGCATCGCCGCGCGCGCGGCCAGCACCGAGGCGCAGCGTCGTCCGCATGACGATTCGATCGCCGCGCTCATCGACTGCGGCATCATGCAGACGCTGGTGCCGAAGCGCTTCGGCGGCCATGAGCTGGGTCTCGACGCGCTGTCACGCATCGCGCGCGCCGTCAGCAGCGCCTGCCTCTCGACCGGCTGGGTCACGGCCTTCTACTTGGGCCACAACTGGATGCTGACCAAGTTTCCCCTCGAGGTGCAGCGCGAAGTGTGGGCCGAGCGGCCTTTTGGTCTCATCCCCATCCAACCCTCGCCCGGGGTGAGCATCACGCCGGTCAGTGGCGGCTACGAGATCAGCGGTCGGCAGAGTTTCAGCTCCGGCATCATGCATGCCGACTGGGTGATGATCGCGAAGGCCGGCGGCGACGACGCGCGCGCCTTCGTGGTGCCGCGGCAAGACGTGGAAGTGGTCGACGTGTGGCACATGAGCGGCATGGCCGGCACCGGCAGCAACGACGTCATCATCGACAAGGTGTTCGTGCCCGCGCATCGAACGCTGCCGATGGATCAATTATTCAACGGCACCGACTCCATCCACGACAACCCGCTGTACGCTGTGCCGCTGCTGCCCTTCATCTATTGCGAAGTGATGGGGGTCTATTGCGGCGGCCTGGACGGCGCCACCGCCGCCTACCAATCCCACGTCGAGAACAAGGTGGTGACCTGGGGCGGCGATGCGCTGGCGCACAAGCAGGCCGTGCACATCCAGCTCGGTGAAGCCCATGCGCGCACCACGGCCGCGGGCACCTTGCTCGAAGGACTGGTGGCGATGACCGAGGCCTGCATGCGCCAGCGGCAGTTCACGCTGGACACGCGGCTCGAACTGAAACTGCGCGCCGGCTACATCGCCGACCTGTGTCGTGAAGGCGTGAACACGCTGATGTCGCGCGCCGGCAGCAAGTCCTTCAGCACGGCCGCGCCATTGCAGCGCTTTTTTCGCGATCTGAACATGCTGGCGACACACGCCTTCATCGAGCGCGACGTCGCCTTTGAATTGTACGGGCGCCATCGTCTCGGCATGGCGCCGAACTCTCCCCTGGTCTGAACATCGTTGCCGGCGCGGCGCGCTGTGCGCCGCGCGCGGCAAGGACCGTCAGTCGCGCCCGAGGCGCAGGCCCAGCAGTTCGCGTTTCAGCGTGAGCTGGCGCGGCACGTTGCCGCCCATGCTCGCGAACCAGTCGGCATGCTGTTCGAGTTCCGCGTGCCAGGCGGCGGCATCGACCGCCGTCAGGGGCTCGTAGTCGGCGCGCGTGATGTCGCTGCCGGCCCAGTCGATGTCCTCGTACTCCGGTATCCAGCCGAGATCGCTTTCCCTGGCGCCGGCACGACCGCGCACTCGCTCGACCATCCACTTCAGGACGCGCATGTTCTCGCCGAAGCCCGGCCACATGAATTCGCCGCGTTCGTTCATGCGGAACCAGTTGACGCAGAAGATGCGCGGCTTGACCGCGATCTCGCGGCCCATCTTCAGCCAGTGATTGAAGTAATCACCGATGTGATAGCCGCAGAACGGCAGCATGGCGAACGGATCGCGACGCACGATGCCCTGCTCGCCGACCGCGGCGGCGGTGGTTTCCGAGCCGAGCGTGGCGGCCATGTACACGCCGAAATTCCAGTTGAAGGCTTCGTAGACCAAGGGCACGGTGGTGGCGCGCCGTCCGCCGAAAATGAACGCCGAGATCGGCACGCCCGCCGGGTTCTCCCAGTCCGGATCGATCGACGGGCACTGACGCGCCGGCGCGGTGAAGCGTGAATTGGGATGCGCCGCCTTGCGGCCGGTGGCCTTGGCGATGTCGGGCGTCCAGTCCTGGCCGGTCCAGTCGATGAGATGGGCGGGCGGCTCCTTGGTCATGCCTTCCCACCACACGTCGCCGTCATCGGTCAGCGCGACGTTGGTGAAGATGACGTTTTCCTTGAGCGTCGCCAGCGCGTTGAAATTGGTCTTCTCCGAGGTGCCGGGCGCCACGCCGAAGAAACCCGCCTCCGGATTGATGGCGTACAGGCGGCCGTCCTTGCCGGGCTTGATCCAGGCGATGTCGTCGCCGACCGTCGAGATCTTCCAGCCATCGAAGGCGCGCGGGGGAATGAGCATGGCGAAATTAGTCTTGCCGCAGGCCGACGGAAACGCCGCCGCCACGTAGGTCTTCTCACCCTCCGGACTCTCGACGCCCAGGATCAGCATGTGCTCGGCCAACCAGCCCTGGTCGCGCGCCATGTTCGAGGCGATGCGCAGCGCCAGGCACTTCTTGCCGAGCAGGGCGTTGCCGCCATAGCCCGAGCCGTAGGACCAGATCTCGCGGGTCTCGGGGAAATGCACGATGTACTTGGTGCTGCGATTGCACGGCCAGCGGCTGTCCTTTTCGCCGTCGGCGAGCGGTGCGCCGACCGAGTGCACGCAAGGCACGAAATCGCCGTCGCTGCCCAGCACATCGAGCGCGCCGCTGCCCATGCGCGTCATGGTGCGCATGTTGACGACGACATAGGGGCTGTCGGAAATCTCGACGCCGATATGCGCGATGGGGCTGCCGAGCGGTCCCATGGAGAACGGGACGACGTACATCGTGCGACCGGCCATGCAGCCCTTGAACAGGCCGCGCAGGGTGGCGGTCATCTCCGCCGGGTCTTGCCAGTTGTTGGTCGGCCCCGCGTCTTCACGGCGCTTGGAGCAGATGAAGGTGCGGTCTTCGACGCGCGCCACGTCGGTCGGGTCGGAGCAGGCGAGGTAGGAATTCGGGCGCAGCGCCGGGTTGAGCTTGATGAACATGCCGCTGTCCACCATTTCGCCACACAGGCGATCGTATTCAGCCTCCGAACCATCGGCCCAATGGATGGCCGCGGGCTGGGTAAGGGTCGCAATCTCGGCCACCCAGCGCTTGAGCCCTTCGTGCTTCAAACCGGCGGGCGCGTTGACGGTGGCGGCGGTAAACGTCTTCATGGGTCCTTCTGTCTCCTTCGAAATTCTTTTTGTACGGCTGGCCTCGGCGCTGCGTGCGGTGGCTCAGCTACGCGTGGACGAGGGCTCGGCCTGCGCGGCGTCCGGCGCCCACGGCGCGCCGGTGCGTTCTTCGATGTAGGCGCGCAGCAGGCGCCGCACCAACTGCGAGGGCGTGGTGTCTTCCTCGGCGCACAGCCGCTCCAGCACGGCTTTCTTGCGGGGATCGATCAGCACCGTCAGACGAGCGGTTCTTTCTTCCAGGGCCATCGAGGGGAATATCCGTTGCAAGTTGAATGTTAATGACATGATAATACCATGCATATGACAGTGCAATTGAAGGCATGCTCTTTGCCCTCGATCACGGACATGCCCGACCCCGGGCGCCGCGCCGCCATGCGTGCGCCCGACTTCATGGACCGCCGAGAGACCACCATGGCCGACGCCAGCCCTCCCCGCCACGCACGCCCCTTCGTATCCATGACCGCCAAGACCAAGCAACTGCACTTCGTCGCCGACGAAGTGCAGAGCAGCATGGACCTGCGCGATCCGAGCGCGCTCAATCTCGAATACACGCGCGCCATGATGGGCTTCCTGCTGTTCGATGCCGCGCCCGCCCAGGTCGGCATGATCGGGCTCGGCGGCGGTTCGCTCGCCAAGTTCTGCTACCGGCACCTGCCCGATTCGATGATTCGCATCGCGGAGATCAATCCCTACGTGATCGCCCTGCGTGATGAATTCGAAGTGCCGGAAGACGACGAACGCTTCAGCATCGTCGAAGCCGACGGCGCTGATTTCGTACGCAACTGTCCGGCGTCCTTCAACGTGCTGCTGGTCGACGGCTACGATGCGCGCGGCCTGCCCAAGGCCCTGAGCTCGCAACGCTTCTACGAGGACTGTCACGCAGCCCTGGCCGACAACGGGCTGGCGGTCGTCAACCTGCACGCCGATGCCCGTGACTATCGCCAGCAGGTGGATCGCATACGCAATGCCTTCCACGACGCCATCCTGCTGGTCGAAGACAAACGCGAAGGCAACAGCATCGTGTTCGCGCAGCAGGGCAATCCCCTGCAGATGTTGTCCATCGGGCCGCTGCGGCGCCCGGCTTCGTTCGACGAGAAGACCTGGAAGTCGTTCCAGAACGCCTTCTCGCGCATCCTCGCGGCGCTCAAGGACGACAGACCTTGATCGCGCTGCTGGAAGCCCATCGCGCCGGTCTGTATGGGCGCGCGCAATGGCTGCCGAACATTGTCGCCGGCGTGATCGTCGGCGTGGTGGCGCTGCCGCTGGCGATGGCCTTTGCCATCGCTTCGGGCGCGCGCCCCGAACAGGGTTTGTATACCGCCATCATCGGTGGCGGCCTGGTGTCGCTGCTGGGCGGCAGCCGCGTGCAGATTGCCGGTCCGACCGGCGCCTTCATTGCCATCCTGTCCGGCATCACCGCCAAGTACGGCATCGATGGTCTGCAGATTGCGACGCTCATGGCCGGCGTGATGCTGATGCTGATGGGCATCGCGCGCATGGGCGGCGTGATCAAGTTCATTCCCGCGCCGGTGATCGTCGGCTTCACGGCCGGCATCGGCGTCATCATCTTCGTCGGTCAATGGCGTGACTTTCTCGGCCTGCCGCCGGTCGAGGGCGAGCATTTTCACGAGAAACTCTGGCACCTGGTGGCGGTGATGCCGCAGGCCCACGTGCCGACCCTCGGCCTCGCGCTCACGAGTCTCGCGCTGGTGCTGTTCGCGCCCAGGATCAAGGCGCTGGCGCGCGTGCCCGGGCCGCTGATCGCAATGGTGGTGGCAACGCTGGCCCAGTACTACCTGCAGATGCCCGGTGTCGCCACCATCGGCAGCGCTTTCGGCGGCATACCGCAAGGCTTGCCCAAGTTCGCCATGCCGGCCCTGTCGGTCACGGAAATGCTCACCTTGATTGGCCCCGCCTTCACCATCGCCATGCTGGGCGCCATCGAATCGCTGTTGTCGGCGGTGGTGGCCGACGGCATGGCGGGCACGCGCCACGATTCCAACCAGGAACTGATCGGCCAGGGCATCGCCAACGTCGTCGCGCCGATGTTCGGCGGCTTTGCCGCGACCGGCGCCATCGCGCGCACCGCCACCAATATCCGCAACGGCGCGACGAGCCCCTTGGCCGGCATCGTGCATGCCGCGACGCTCATCGCGGTGCTGCTGTTCCTGGCGCCGCTCGCCGCCAGCATCCCGCTCGCGGCGTTGGCCGCCATCCTGTTCGTGGTGGCGTGGAACATGAGCGAGTTGAAACATGTCGCGTTCATCCTGCGCCGCGCACCGACCGCCGACCGCGTGATCCTCGTCATCACCTTCCTGCTGACGGTGTTCGTCGACCTGGTGGTGGCGGTCAATGTCGGCGTGATCCTGGCGGTGCTGCATTTTCTGCGGCGCATGTCGGAAGTGGTCGACACCCAGCCGATGGACGCGGAGGAATTGCAGGAAGAACTGGCCGACAACGGCCTCGCCACGCTGCCGCCCGACGTGCTGGTCTACGAGATAGACGGCCCGATGTTCTTCGGCGCGGTGGAGAATTTCGAACGCGCCCTAATGCAAACCCACACCGATCCCCGCGCGCTGGTGATCCGTATGCGGCGTGTGCCTTTCGTCGACATCACCGGCATCCAGACGCTCGAAGAAGCAGTGGATGAACTGCGAGGCCGCGAGGTGCGCGTGGTGCTATGCGAGGCCAATGAACGCGTGCTGGCGAAGCTCGCCAAGGCCGGCGTGGTGGACAAGCTCGGCGAAGGCGGATACGCGCAGGAATTCAGTGCCGCGATCGCCAAGCTGAGCGCCGCCCTGTAGGTGCGAATTCATTCGCACACGCTTTTTCAAACGCCCGCCGGCCCTTTCAATGTGCGATTGAAATCGCACCTACAGGGTCATTTCTTCACCAGCGATGCGCGCGCCTGTTTGCGGATGTAATGCAGGAGAGCGTCGATATCCGCGTCGGTGTAGTCGCGATACCGCGGCATGCCGTTCGCAAGCCGCGCGCCGCCCACCACCACCGACTTCAAGGCCTCGTGACTGGTCGGGATCGGCGATTCACGCAGGTCCGGCGCGGTGCCACCCGAGACCACGCCGCTGCCATGGCATTGCACGCAGGTGCTGACATAGAGCGCCTGGCCGGCGGCGGCGAGCTTGTCGTCGACCTTGAAGCCCGGCACATCGATGGGCTGTGCGAATGCCG
Organism: Pseudomonadota bacterium; assembly: GCA_016719885.1. Taxonomy (NCBI): domain Bacteria; kingdom Pseudomonadati; phylum Pseudomonadota; species Pseudomonadota bacterium. The sequence continues at coordinate 28,333 of JADJYF010000014.1, forward strand.
GCGGCGGCGAGGGCGGCATGGGCAGCTTGCCGTCGAGGCTGAAAGTGATGACCCGTCGCGGATGCACCTTGTATTTCCAGCCGTGCTGGCCGGCCAACGTGCCGGTCAACAGCGCCGAACCGCCCCAACCCACCATCAGCGCCACCTGCTGCTTGCCATCGACGGTGTAGGTGATGGGCGCGGCGGTGATGCCGGAGCCGACGTTCATCTTCCACAGTTCGTCGCCCGTGGTGGCGTTGTAGGCGACGAACAGGCCGTCGGCGCGACCTTCGAACACCAGGTTGCCGGCGGTGGTCATGGTGCCGGGGTTCCAGTTGGGTGGCAGGGTCTTCTCCCACACCTTCTTTTGATTGACCGGGTCCCAGGCCAGCAGCGAGGCCCGACTCCAGTCGCCGGGCACGTCGTCGGTGCCGAAATGCACACCGGTGGCGATGCTGAAATGCGGTGACTGCCACTTCGTCGGATCGATGCCCTTGTCGTTGAACACGCCGGCCATCTCGATGGTCGGGATGTAGACCAGGCCGGTATCGGGGTTGTAGGACATCGGGTGCCAGCTATGCGCGCCGATCGGACTCGGCCACACCATCTCCTCGCCGTCCTCGTAACGCGCGCCCTTCACTTCCACCGGCCGACCGGTCTTGAGATCGACCTTTTCCGCCCACGTGACCTTGCCGAATTTCTCCGCTGACAACAGCTCGCCGTTGGCGCGATTGATGATGTAGAAGAAACCGTTCTTGGGCGCGTGCAGCAGCGCCTTGATCGGCTGGCCACCATACTTGATGTCGGCCAGCACGATGTCCATGCTCGAGTTGTAGTCCCAGGTTTCACCGGGCGTGGTCTGGTAATGCCACTTGTACTCGCCGGTGTCGGCATCGAGCGCGACGATGGAACACAGGAACAGGTTGTCGCCGCCGCCCGGGGAGCGAATCTTCTGATTCCACGGCGAACCGTTACCGGTGCCGAGCAACACCTGGTTGAACTCGGCGTCGTAGGTGATGCCGTTCCACACGTTGCCGCCGCCACCGTGCTTCCACCATTCGCCGGTCCAGGTCTTGGCCGCCATTTCCATGGCCTTGTCCTCGAAGCCGTCGGCGGGATTGCCGGGCACCACGTAGAAGCGCCACGCCTGCTTGCCGGTGTCGATGTCGTAGGCGGTCACGTAGCCGCGCGCCGCTTCGTGCTCGGTGCCGCCGTTGCCGATCAGCACCTTGTCGCGGAACACCTTGGGCGCGCCGGTGATGTAGTAGGCGCGACGCGGATCGATGGTCATGGTCTCCCACAGCATCTTGCCGGTCTTCGCGTCCAGCGCCACCAGGCGGCCATCGACCGTCGAGATGATGAGCTTGCCCTTGTAGAAGGCCGGACCGCGGTTGGTTTCCCACATGATGCGCAGGCGATCGCCGGCGTGTTCGATGACTTTCGGATCGTATTCCCACAGCACCTTGCCGCTGCGCGCATCGACCGCGCGCGTGCGGCTGTAGGTGCCGGTGAAATAGATCACGCCGTCGACGGCGAGCGGCGTGCCGATCAGGGCGCGCTCGCCGGGCAGGTCCAGCACCCAGTTGACGCCCAGCCTCGCGACGTTGTCGGCATTGATCTCGGTGAGAGGACTGTAGCGCTGTTCGCCGCTGTCGCGGCCATGGCCGGGCCAGTTGCTGCCGTCGCCGGGCGCGCGCAAATACTGGTCATCGACCACGGTCTCGGCGGCGTGCGTGAAGGCCGTGCAAAGTGTCAGCGCTGCTCCGAGCGCAAGTGCGAATTTCATGCTCCCCTGTCCCCTGTCCTGATGGCTGCAAGATGCCTGTTGTGTCGTTCAGCGCGTCACCACCACGCCCTTCCAGAACGCGATGTGATCGGTGATGTTGGCCGCCGCGTCTTTCGGCGTCGGGTAATACCATGCCGCATCGGCGAGGCGTTGCCCGCCTACCACGACGTCGTAATAACTGGCGGTGCCCTTCCAGCCGCACACGGTGTGGGTGGCGCTGTCGGCGAGATGCGCGGCATTGACGCTCGCGCGCGGGAAATACACGTTGCCTTCCACCACTTCGAAGGTATCGGACTCGGCGATGATCGCGCCCTGCCATTCGGCCTTGGCCATGTCGGTGACTCCTCTTCGCTGGTTGAACAAACAGTGATTCAACGGCGCCGCGACACGATGCGCCGCCCGAGGGCATGACGATGCACTTCCGAGGGGCCGTCGTAAATGCGGAAGCAGCGGATATCGCGATAGCAGCGCTCGATGACGGTGTCGCCGGTGATGCCGATGGCGCCCAGGATCTGCATGCAGCGATCGACCACGCGGCCGAGCGCTTCCGAGCAGAACACCTTGGCCATGCTGGTCTCGTCGCGCGCCTGCTGGTGCTGATCGAGCAGCCATGCGCAATGCCAGATGGCGAGGCGGCACATGTGCAGGTCGATTTCATTGTCGGCGAGCATGAAGCTCACGCCCTGGTGCTCGCCCAGGGTCTTGCCGAAGGAATGGCGCTTGCCGGCATGTTCGACGGCGATCGCGTGGCAGCGCTTGGCCAGCCCCAACCAGCGCATGCAATGGGTGAGGCGCGCCGGTGCGAGCCGGATCTGCGCCTGCGCGAAGCCGCGGCCGATCTCGCCGAGCACCGCGTCGGGCGCCACGCGCACCTGGTCGAAGGACACTTCCCAGTGCCCGCCCGGCATGTTGGAGTCCAGGGTTTCGAGTTCCCTGTCGAGCTTGAAGCCCGGCGCGTCCATTTCGACGAAGAACATCGAGGCGCCGAGATCCTGACCCATCACGTCGAGCGTGCGCGCCATGACGATGTTGATGCCGGCGCCTTCCACGCCCGAGATCATGTACTTGCTGCCGGTGATGAGATAGCCGTCCCTGTCCTGCTGGGCAATGGTCTTGAGCAAGGTCGGATCGGCGCCGGCGCCATCGGTGGCGGTCTCGGTCATGGTGAACACCGTGCGCAGATCACCGCTGACCAAGGGCGGCAGGAAGCGCGCCTTCTGCGCCGGCGAGGCGACCTGGTTCAAGAGGTTCACATTGCCTTCGTCGGGCGCCTGGATGTTCAACGCCAGGTGACCGAGCGGGCTCCAGGTCGCGGCCTCGAACACCACCGCCATGCCGCGATGATCGAGACCGAGGCCGCCATATTCTTTAGGCGCATGGGGCGACAGGAGGCCCGCTTCGCGGCCCAGCGCCACCAGCTCGCGGCGCAGCGATTCGTGGATATGCGGGCGCTGGCGCGGATCGTGTTCCAGCGGCACCACCTTGTCCTTGATGAAGGACTCGACACGCAGGCGCAGTTCGTCGAGTTCGGCGGGCAGTTCAAAATCGATCATCGATATTCCCCTCGGGCATTGGCGGGCGCGCGACGGACTCAAGGCGCGCGGCGAAGACCGCAGAATATCGCTCCCGCGCCATGCCGCGCCATGTTTGCCGGCGATGACTCGATTTCACTGCCGAGGCCGGTTAACCTCGCGACTCACCCTCGTTCAACACGAACTGTCCCATCCGGGAGGAACCATGCGCGGTGCCCGTCTACCTGTGGTCGCCACCATCTGGGCAGGCTCGTTCTTCCTGGCCTTCGACAGGGTCAACATTTCCCTGGCCGCACCCGACATCATGCGCGACATCGTGCTCGACGGCGCCCAGATGGGCCTGGTGCTCTCCATGTACTACTGGGGTTATACCTTCGGTAATTTCGCCGGCGGCCTGGTGAGTCCCACGCTGCGATTGCGCGGCCTGACATCGCTGCTGATCGTGGTGTGGGCGGCGCTGACCGCGGTCACCGGCCTGTGCAACCTGCTGTGGCAGTTCTGCGTGGTGCGCGTGCTGTTCGGTATCGCCGAGGGCGCCACCGCCAACCTCATGCATCGCCTGCAGAACAACTGGCTGTTACCGGCCGAACGCGGGCGCGGCTACGGCATCTTCATCGGCTTCGTGTATCTCGGCATCGCGCTCGGCATGCCGCTGGTCGGTGCGCTAATCAAGCTCGCCGACTGGCGCGTGATGTTCCTGCTGTCGGCCGTGCTGACGCTGGCGCTGGCGGCGGTGTTCTGGTTCATGGTGCGCGATCATCCCTGGCAGCATCCGCGCGTGCCGGCGCCCGAGGGGCAACAGTTCCAGGACATCATCACGCGCGATCGCATGACGCTCGCCGACAGCCCGCCCGAACTGACGCTCGCGCAACGGCTGCCGGCGCTGTTCGCCATACCGTCTTTTGCCTGGCTGTGCGTGGCCTCGTTCTTCGTCATCGGCGTGTACTTCACCAACATGAGCTGGCTGCCGGGCTACCTGGTCAAGGAACGCGGCTACACGGTGCTGGCCAGCGGCATCTATCTCACCATTCCTTACCTTGCCGCGTTCGCCGGCATGTGGTCGGCCGGCAGCATCGGCGACCGCTACGGGCATCGCGCGCGCGTCGCGATGGTGATGGCGCTCATGACCTGCCCGGCCATCCTGCTGCTCACCACCACCGACGACGTCAACACCACCATCGCGCTCATGAGCGTGATGCTGTTTTTGAATTCGGCGGCGCTGAACGGCATCATGGTGCTGCTGTTCGATCTGCTGCCGGCCTCGCTGTTCGGCACCGGCGTCGGCATGGTCGGCGGCCTGGCAGGCGGGCTTTCCGGGATCGTCGGGCCGCTGCTCATGGGCTATCTTTACGACCTCACCGGCTCGTTCTTCGGCGGCTTCGTCACGCTGGCGGCGGGTACGTTGCTGGGCGCGGCGGCGCTGTGGCCGGTGGCGAACTACGAGAAACGGGTGCGCGGCGACAAGGCGCGCCTGCATGCGGCGGCGAGCGGCGCCGCCTGAACGAAACATCCAGCGAGGGCAGAGTCCGATGGCGACGGTATTACATGCAATGAGCAAGGCCGATGTGCGCGCCAAGGTCAGCGCCGAGGAATGGCAGCTGCGGGTCGAACTCGCGGCCGCCTATCGACTGGTCGCGCACCATCGCTGGACCGACATGATCTTCACCCACCTGTCGGCGCGCGTGCCGGGCCCGGAACATCATTTCCTGATCAATCCTTACGGCCTGTTGTTCGAGGAGATCACGGCGTCGAACCTGGTGAAGGTCGATCTCGACGGCAACATCGTCATGCCCAGCGACTACGAAGTGAACCCGGCCGGCTTCTGCATCCACAGCGCCATCCACATGGCGCGCGAGGATGCGCAGGCCGTCATGCACGTGCACACGCCGGACGGCGTGGCGGTGGCGACCATGGCCTGCGGGCTCATGCCCATCACCCAGACCTCGATGATCATCCATGACTACATCGCCTACCACGAGTACGAAGGCGTGGCGCTGGACTTGAGTGAACGCGAACGCCTGGTCAAGGATTTCGGCGACAAGCAGCTGCTCATCCTGCGCAACCACGGCACGCTGGCGGTGGGTCGCACGGTGTCCGAATGTTTCCTGTGGCTGTACAACCTCGAGCGTGCCTGCAGCATGCAGGTGCGCGCCATGGCCGGCGGCGCGCTGCATATGCCGAGCGAAGCGTCGCTGGCGACCACGCGTCGTCAAGGTCAATCGCTGATGCGCGATGGTGGACTCGACCGCCTGGCATGGCCGGCGCTGCTGCGCATGCTGGACCGCATCGACACGAGTTACCGGGACTGAGGGGGCGCATCGACGCCGAGCGCAATTTAGCTATCGAGCGCTTGGGCTCGCTGGACGTCGAATGTCAGACTGAAGTCCGACCCACAGAATAAAGCAGTCATTGTGGGTCAGGCTTCAGCCTGACATTGAACGAAAGGCAAGCTCCTGAATGTCAGGCTGTGACCCACAACTGACCATTGTGGGGCTGGCTTCAGCCTGACACCCACGCTCGAACATTCATTGTGGGTCGGACTTCAGTCTGACACCCACGCTCCGATGGCACCCCCCTCCCTGCGCAAACGCATCGGCAACTCGGCATAACCAATCACGTGACTCTGCACCAGGCGCCGTGGCGTGCCGCATAGTTCCAGGCGCGACAGGTGCGGCAACAGCGCTTCGAGACTCGCCGCCAGTTCGGCGCGCGCGAGGTTGGTGCCGAGGCAGAAATGCGCGCCGAAGCCGAAAGTGAGATGGGGATTGCTGGTGCGCGTGATATCGAAGCGATAGGGATCGTCGAACACCGCGGTGTCGCGATTCGCCGAGGGGTAGAACAGGCCCACCGTATCGCCGGCGGCGATGTGCGTGCCGGCCAGTTCGAAATCTTCGACGGCGGTGCGCAGGAAACTGCCGACCGGCGAGGTCCAGCGCAGGATCTCCTCGACCGCCTGCGGCATGAGCGTCGGGTTCTCGCATAACAGCCGGCATTGCGCGGGATGCTGGAGCAATGCCTCCACGCCGCCCGACAACGCATTGCGGGTGGTGTCGTTGCCGGCGCCGATCAGGGTCAGGATGTAGCCGTTCAACTGCTGGTTGGTGAGCAACTGGCCTTGCACGGGCGTGTGCACCATGCGATCGATGAGACCGCCGCGCTCGCGTCCGTTGGCGCGTGCGTCTTCAATGAGTTCCTCGATGTAGCTGCGGAACTCGACCATGTTGCGATAGTAGGCGCGGCCGCGGCTCTCGCCCGGCAGGCGGTTCGATTCGCGGATCTCGCCGACCACCGCTTCCGACCACACCAGGATCTGTTTCCAGTCATCGGGCGCGAGGCCCATGATTTCGCCGACCGCCGCGAGCGGCAGCTTGGCGGCCAGGCCATGCACGAAATCGACCGTCTCGCCGCGCGCCGCGGCCTGTTCGAGTTCGGCCATGAACTCGGCGGTGAAGTCTTCGGCCAGCGCGCGAAAGTGCGGGCGCATGGCACGCATCGCGCCCTGGGTATAGGCCCAGCTGCTGGCGCGCCGCACCACGCGATGACGCGGGTTGTCCATGAACACGAGATCCGGCGGCTCGTCCGGGTCCCAGCCGCGCTCGGTGCCGAAACTGTCGAGACCACCACGCATCGGTTCCACTTCGTGCTTGAGGCACAGGCGCAGGCGCGGTCCGCCGTTGATGAAAACTTCCGGATGATTGGAGACGGTGAGGATGTCGGCGTGGCGGGTGACGGCCCAGAACGGCTCGATGTCGTGCCGCTCGTACCAGTACACCGGCGCTTCGTTGCGCAGGCGATCCCAGGCCTGCCATGGGTGACCGTCGCGCGCGTAGTCGTCGGCGCGGTGGATGTTCAGGCTGTCGAGTGAGCCGTCCATTGCCGCTTGCGTGTCTCGCTGCCGTCGAGTTCGGCTGTCACCGCACCGCGCTCGTGGTGCGGTGACAGTGCATCCCGCTCAGCTGCGGCTGGTGATCTCGAGCAGGTGATAGCCGAACTGGGTCTTGACCGGGCCATGCACCACGCCGACCGCTTCGTTGAACACCACGCGATCGAACTCCGGCACCATCATGCCCGGGCCGAAAGATCCGAGATCGCCGCCCTGGGCCTTGGACGGGCAGCTCGAATGGGCGCGCGCGACATCGCCGAAATCGGCGCCGGCCTCGATCTGCTGCTTGAGTTCATTACATTGTGCTTCGGTGGCGACCAGGATGTGTCGCGCGCTTGCTTGTGCCATGGGATTCCTTGCTGGGCGCCGACCGGGTGGCCGGCGAAAGCAGGCACCTTACCGCACCCCGGCGGATTTCTAAATGTCCGCGCGGCGCCAACGGCGATGGGTGACGGCGAAGAACAGCGTGGTCATCGCCGCCGCCGCGAACAACACGCGATCGAAGGCCTGGACGAAGGCGGGCGCGGCGGCGAGCCCGGCGGCGAGGCCGCGGCTTTCAAGGAGCTGCAAAAGGCCTATCCAGGCCGACGCACCGAGCACGATGCCGACCGTGCGCGTGACCATGGTCAGGCTGCCGGCCACGCCGCGCGACGACGGCGGCAAGGCGGCCACCACGAGGTCGCTGTAGGCGACCTGGAACAGGCCGATGCCGATGCCGTGACAGGTCAGGCAGGCGATGATGAAGGGGTAATGGGTGGCGTCCGGCCACAGCGCCATGCCGACCAGGCCGACGATCACGACCAGCGCCGACAGGAACGCCGAGCCGCGCGCGCCGCGTGCACCGACCACGCGCGTCGCCAGGCTCGCGCCCAGCATCGCGCCGATGGCCCACACCGCCAGCAGCACGCCGACCGCGAACGGCCCGCAGCCGGCCACGCGCGTGAGATAGAACGGCACGATCAGGGGCACGGTGAAACTCGCGAACTGCATCACCACGCTGCTCAGGTTGGCGGCGATGAAATTGCCGTCACGCACCACCGCGTGGGGCAGGAACGGCGTGTCGCTGGCACGCTGACGGCGCACGAACAGGCTCATCGCGATCACACCCGCGAGCGCCACCGGCGCGGCGCGCCAGATGGCGCTGTCGGGCTTCAGCAGTGCCGGCAGCAACAGGAACATCGCCACGCCAGTCGACAACAGCACCGAGCCGGCGAGGTCGTAGCGCTCGCGCGCGGCACGCGGAATGCGCCCGACGGTCGGCCCCAGCAGTGGCAACAGCGCCAGCGCCAGCAACACGATCGGCACGCGAAACCAGTACACGCCCGGCCAGCCCAGCCACGCCATGCTCGCGCCGCCGAGCAATGGCGCCACCACCGCCGCCAGCGACGCGATGCTCGCGTAGCCCGACAGCGCGCGCGTGCGCATGCGCTCATCGAACAGCGCAATCGCGAGCGCCGGGCCGCAGGACAAGGTCAGCGCCACCGCCACGCCCTGCAGGGCGCGCGTCGCCAGCAGCCACGCGTAGCTCGGCGCCAGCGCGCAGCACACGTAGGCCGCGAGGCTCAGGATCAAGCCGAGTCGGAACACGCGCAGATGACCGATGCGATCGCCCAGCGCGCCGAAGGCCAGCATGAGACTGCCGTAACTGACGACATACCACACCGCCACCCAGCGGATGTCGCTGGTCGCGAGCGCGAAGGCCTGGGTGATGGCGGGAAACGCGACCGTCACCGCGAAATCGAGCGGGCCGATGGCGGCGCCGAGACCGACGATGGCAAGGCCGACGGCGGGCGAGCGCGACGTGTCGGGCACAGTCATGCGCGCACGACCGCGCGAGACCGCGTATCGAGCGGAACAATACTCAAGCAAACACCATCGTCTGTGGAAGCGCGCACCGCGCCATTATCCTACGGAACAGGCGTGGCGCAGGAGATGCAGTCCCCAGTCAGCGATATTGCTCCTGCCCGGTACCGCGCGTTGTCGGGATCCCCATGCCATGACCAACAGCGGCGCGGCATTAGCCGGTGTGCGGCGCCCGCAGCGGCGCTGCGACTCAGAGATTCTTCTTGACCAGCGTGCCGGCGGCCACCAGCGCCGCCACCTCGTCGGCGCTGCGGCCCAGCAGTTCGGTCAACACCGTCTCGTTGTGCTCACCGAGCGTCGGTGCCGGCGCCGGCGACGCGGCTTCGCGCCCGACGAACTTGATGGGATTGCCCGGCATCGCGAATTCGCCGGCCAGCGGGTCATGGATGGTGCGCACCGTGCCGCGTGCCTTGAAGTGCGGATGCTCCAAGGTTTCGCCGACCTCCAGCACCGGCGCGACCGGCACGCCGTGGGCTTCGAGATGGGCGATGGCGGCGTCGCGGCTGGCAAAGCCGGCCAGCCAGGTCTCGATGAGTTCAATGACTTCGCCGCGTATGGCCACGCGCTTCAGATCCGTGTTCCAGCGTTCGTCGTTGGCGAGATCCTCGCGGCCCATCGCCGCGCACATATCCTTCCAGTGATGGGCGAAGCCCATGATGATCATGTAGCCATCGGGCGCCTTGAAGGCGCCGCCGGGACACACGTAGCCGAGATGGCTGCCGCTGCGCCGGGGATTCAGGGCGCCGGCGCTGCCACTGTATTGATGCACGTTGATCTCGTGAAAGTTGTAGTACACATCGAGCAGACCGATATCGATGTGCTGCCCCACGCCCTGGCGATCGCGATGGTAGACCGCCGCCAGGATGGCGAAGGCCGCGTGCACGCCGGTGCTGACATCGCCGGCCGCGATGCACGGAATGGACGGCGCGCCGTTGGGGTCGCCGATCATGGCGGTGACGCCCGCATAGCCCTGGGCGATGGTGTCGTAACCGGGCTTGGCGGCCAGCGGTCCGGTCTGACCCATGGCCGAAATCGAACACAGGATGATGTCTTGCTTCAAGGTCTTGAGCGTTTCGTAACCGAGCCCCATGGCGTCCAAGGTGCCTGGTTTGAAATTTTCGACCACGATGTCGCTGACCGCCACCAGGTCCTTGATCAGTTGCAGCGCGCGCGGGTCGCGCAGGTCCAGGCACACGCTCTTCTTGCCGAGATTCTGCTGGATGAAATACAGGCTGCGCTCACCGCGCAGCTTGGAAAACTGGCGCACCATGTCGCCACTTGGCGCCGACTCGATCTTGATGACCTCGGCGCCGAACTCGGCGAACAGGCGCGTGCACAAGGGCCCGGCCAGCACCCGCGACAAGTCGAGAATGCGCAGGCCGGCCAGGAGATTCTGATTGTCACTCATGGATGGACGTATCCTGTGGGTGCGAATTCATTCGCACGTTGATGATTGGTTTGAATGTCAGACTGAAGTCCGACCCACAACATCGAGAGCATTCTTCCCGTGGGTCAGACTTCAGTCTGACATTCGAGAACGCAGGCGCGCCCGCACCTGTGGCACAACCTCGCCTATCAGGCGTTCGAGGCTGCGATTCATCGCGTCCGGGTGCAAACCGGGCGGCGCGCCCCAGGTCACGAGATCGGTGATGCCGTATTCGCGAATGAAGGCCACCAGCTCGTCGACGCAGGTCTCCACCGAGCCGACTATCCAGCTCTGCGGAATGCGCTCATGGGTGCCGAAACCTTCACCGCTTTCATCGAAGAAGCGCTGGTAGAGCTGCATGCGATAGCGTTCGGACTGGCGTACCAACGGCCAGTCGCGCTCGACGTCGTCGGTGACGAGCACGCTGCGGATGATGCCGACGCGCTTTGCGCTTGCATCGCGCCCGTCGGCTTGCAGGACCTCGCGCCATACGTCCAGCGTGGCGGTCCGGTCGCCCTGCGGCAACAGGTGACAGCCGAAGCGCGCCGCGCGCTCGGCGCCGGCGCGCGACATCGCCGCCACCCACAGCGGCGGGCCGCCGGCCTGCACGTAGCCAGGCGTGATGAGGACATCGTTGAACTCGTAGCGCTTGCCCTTGAAGCTGAAGCGCTCGCCGCTGAAACAGCGGCGCAGCACTTCCAGGCCCTCGTCGGTGCGCGACACGCGCTCGGCGACGCGCATGCCGAAGCCGCGAAACTCGTGCGGCGCATAGCCGAGCCCCACGCCCACCTCGACGCGGCCGTTGGAGAGGTTGTCGAGCACCGCGAGATCCTCGGCCAGGCGCACCGGGTTGTTGAACGGCAGCAGGCACACGTCGCAGGAAAAACGCACGCGCCGCGTGCGCGCGGCGGCGGCGGCCGCCACCGGGATCCAGCTCGGCAGGTAGCCGTCCTCGACGAAGTGATGCTCGGTGAACCACACGAGATCGAAGCCGGCTTGGTCGGCCCATGCGATCTGGTCCAGCACTTCGGCGTAGAGCCTTGGCATGGCGATGCCGGAATCCGGCGGATTGCGAAAGTCGTAGCACACACCGACGCGCAGTTCAGGCATAGCGGCTTCTCCCTTGATGACGCTAATGTAAGCGCAAGCGTGTGCGTCGAGCAGTTCCTTGATCCGGTGGCTGGGGCGCCGCGGGCGTACTTGCCGCCCTCGATCGCAAGCTCCCCTCGACCTTGCCGGCGTTCCCCCGCAAAGTATGCGCAGCCACGATGCAGGAGCCCAGCGTGAACATCATCCCCACCGAACTCATCGCGCCCTTGTTCAACCCCGCCACGTTTGCCGTGCGCGGCCAGGTCGATGACCTCCTGACGGCGGTACGGCGCGAGTATCCGCTGGCGCGCGCCGAGGTGCCGGGCTACGACCCGCACTGGATCGTGAGCCGTCATGCCGACATCCAGGAAGTCTCGCGCCAGAACGATCTTTTCCATAACGCCGATCGCTCGGCCACCGTGATCCCGCAGATGGGCGAGGCGCTGGTGCGCGAATTCACCGGCGGCGACTACAACCTGTTCCGCTCGCTGGTGCAGCTCGATGGCGAAGATCACAAGCAGCACCGTCGCGTGTTGTTCCAGGCGCTGGGCTCGCAGAGCGTGGCGCGCCTGGCCGACAGCGTGCGCGCCACCGCGGTCAATCAACTCGAAACCCTGCGCGAAACCGCGGGTGAACTCGACTGGGCCAAGGCCATTGCCGCGCCCTACCCGCTGCGCGTGGTGCTGGACGTGATCGGCGTGCCGCGCGCCGACCACGCACGCATGCTGGAACTCACCCAATGGCTGTTCAGCTGGGCCGATCCGGACCTGTGCCGGCCCGGCACCGATCCCTCGCACCCGGAACAGCAGCCGCGCACCTGGAAGATAGTGTTCGATGAATTCGACGAGTATTTCTCGGCGCTGATGGCGGAACGTCGCCGCGAGCCGCGCGACGACCTGGCGACGCTGCTGGCCCATGCCGAAGTGGACGGCGCGCCGATGGAGCACAGCCGCGCGATCTCCTATTTCGCGATACTCGCGACCGCCGGCCACGACTCCACCGCCCACACCACCGCCACCGCGATGTGGACGCTGGCCGAACAGCCGGCCCTGCTCGCCCAGCTCAAGGCCGAGCCGGGCTTGATCCCGAAATTCGTCGAGGAAGCGATACGCTGGACCACGCCGGTCAAGCATTTCGTGCGGCATGCGACCGCCGACTGCACGCTCGCCGGCGAAAAGATCGCGAAGGGCGAGCGCCTCTACCTGTCCTACCCTTCGGGCAACCGCGACGAAGCGGAATTCGAGCAGCCCTTCAGCTTCCGCCTCGACCGTCAGCGCAACCGCCATGTCGGCTTCGGCTACGGCGGCCACGTGTGCCTCGGCCAGCATCTCGCGCGGCTCGAGATGTGCACGCTGTGGGAGACGCTGCTGCCGGCCCTGCGCTCGGTGGAAATGAGCGGGCCGGGGCAGTTGATTGCGTCGGAATTCGTATCGGGACCGAAGTCCGTGCCGATCCGTTATCGCCTGGCCTGACCGGACACCGATCTCGCGCGAGCCACGGGCGTGGACTTCGTGGCGCTGGTCGCGCCGAGCAGCGCGATGGCGTCGGCGAGTTGTTGAAAGAGCACGTCGAACGAAGTCTCGGGGTCCGCCTCGCGCGCCAGCACCGCGCCATCGACGAGGGCGAGCGCGAAGCTGGCCCACTGCTCGGAAGCACGCCGGGCCTCGGCCGGTGTCATGGCCTCGCCCTCGGTCAGGAACGCCATTTCAATCTGACGACGCACGCTCTCACGGCCGAGCGCGCGCACGCGCTGCACCACCGCGTGACTCTCGCTGTCCCTTTCGGTCACCACCAGCGTGATGAGAATGCGCAGGAATTCGCGGTGCAGGGCGACCGTCTCGCCGGTGCGCGCCAACACCCAGCGCAGGCGAGCCTGTGTCGAGCGGTGCCGCGGCGCCTTGGCCAGCACGTCCTCGTGATGGTCGAAAAAGCGTTGCGCGCCGCGCTCCATGAGCGCCGCCAGCAGCCCGGCCTTGGAGCCGAAATGCCAGTAGATGGAGCTGACATTGAGACCGGTGGCCTGGCTCAAGGCCGCGATGCTGGTGCCTTCGTAGCCCTGGCTCGACATGATCTGACCGGCGACGTCGAGGATGTCGTCGCGTGAACTCCTGCCGCGTGCGGTGCGCCAGCTTACCTTGCGTTTATTGTCCGACATGGCCGCGAGTCTACGGTCGGCGCGGGTGCCGTCAAGCGCTCGCGGTGGTTGACAGGCGGGCCGGGACTGTCGCTATCATGCGCCCAGATTCTGAAACGATCGCTTCAGTATTGGGCTGCGCCGCGGGCCAGCCCGGAAGCCGGCCGTCACCACGATCAACCCAGGGGAGCCCAGCCATGCACAGCGTCAAGGAACTCGGATACATCGTGATCGAAGCATCGAATCTCGATGCCTGGCGGACTTTCGCCGTCGACGCGCTGGGCCTCATGCCCGGCGAACACAGCGCCGAGTGCCTGGGCCTGCGCCTCGACGAACGCGCGCACCGCATGATCATCGAAGCCGGCCCGGCCGACGACATGGCCGCCATCGGCTATGACTGCCGTGACGACGCGACGCTCGCCGCCATCGCCGCGCAGCTCGGCGCCCAGGGCCACGCGGTCGCCGACGGCGGCGACGAGCTCGCGCGCCGGCGCAAGGTGCGGCGCGTGCTGGTGAGCCACGATCCGGACGGCAACCGCGTGGAGCTCTACGTCGATCTCGCCATGGCGGCGACGCCGTTCCAGTCGGCCTCGATCCCGGCCGGCTTCGTCACCGGCGCCGGCGGCGCGGGCCACGCCTTCCTGCCGACCGGCGCACGGCAACCCATGCTCGACTACTACGCATTGCTCGGCTTTCGCCTGTCGGATTACATCCAGCAGGAGATCGCGCCCGGCATGGTGGTCGACGCGGCGTTCACGCACTGCAATCCGCGCCATCACACGCTGGCGTTCGCCGCCCTGCCGTCGCCGAAGAAGATGCATCACTTCATGATCGAAGCGCGCGATCGCGTCGATGTCGGTCGCGCCTACGATCGCGTGCAGAACGCCAAGGTGCCGCTGGCCTTGAGCATAGGCATGCATCCGAACGATCTCATGTTCTCGTTCTATGTCACGACGCCCTCGGGCTTCGCCATCGAACTCGGAGCCGACGGCCGACTGATACTCGACGACGACAGCTGGCAGGTCGTGACCTATGACTGCCTGAGCACCTGGGGCCATCGTCCGGTGGCGCCGGCGGCCTGAACGGCGCGCCCCACCACCCACCATCGACATTCAAGGAACACCAGGCATGAGCATCACGCGCGAAAACACCAGCCGCACCGTCAAGACCGCCGACTGGAACATCCACTACCACGAAGCCGGCAGCGGCCACCCGATCATCTTCCTGCACGGCTCCGGCCCGGGCGCCACCGGCTGGAGCAATTTCTCCAACAACATCCCGGGTCTCTCCCAGCGCTTCCGCGTGCTGGCGGTGGACATGCCGGGCTGGGGCGCATCCGATCCCTGCCCGGTCGAGCGCATGAACCATGTCGACGCCACCGTGCAGTTCATGGACAAACTCGGCATCGACAAGGCCGCGGTGGTCGGCAACTCCATGGGCGGCGTCAACGCGCTGCGTCTCGCGGTGACCCATCCGGATCGTGTCTCGCACCTCATCACCATGGGTGCGCCGGCCAATCGCAGCCCCAAGCTGTTCGGCGCCGGTGACGGCCCGACCGAGGGCTTGAAGATGCTGATCGAGGCCTACCGCACGCCGACCGCCGAGGCCATGCGTCGCCTCGTGGAGATCATGTGTTTCGACAAGCGCTTCGCCAACGAAGACCTGTGCCGCGCGCGTTCGGAAGCGGCCAGCGCCCAGCCCGAACACCTGAAGAATTTCCTGGCCGGCCTGCCCAAGGGCTCGCCGGTGCCGCAGATGGCAACGCTGGAACAAATGATGGGCATCACCTGCCCGACCATGCTCATCCATGGCCGCGACGATCGCGTGGTGCATTACGAGCATTCGCTGCACCTGGTCGCGCACATCCCGAATTCGCGCCTGGTGCTGATCAATCGCTGCGGGCACTGGGCGATGATCGAGCACGCCGAGGAATTCAATCGCCTGGTCAGCGACTTCGTCGCCAACAACTGAGCGCACCACCATGCACGACGCAGTCAAGCGCATTCATGATTCGGCCGAAGTGCTGCGCGGCGAGCACCGCGCCTGCGACCAGGCCGGCAAACTCACCGAGCGTACCGTCGAGGTGCTGAAGCAGTCGCAGGGCATGAAGCTGCTGCAGGCGCGCAGCCACGGCGGGCTCGAGGCCGACATCCGCGATTTCTACGCGTGGGTGCGCGCGGTGGCGCGCTACAACCCCTCGGCCGGCTGGGTGGCGGGCGTGGTCGGCGTGCATCCGTGGGAGCTGGCGCTGTGCGACGCCAAACTGCAGGATGAGATCTACGGCCGCGATGCCGGCACCTGGGTCGCTTCGCCCTACGCGCCTTTCGGCCGCGCGCGGCGCGTCGAGGGCGGCTTCGTCCTCAACGGCGAATGGCCCTACTCCACCGGCACCGATCACTGCACGTGGATCGTGTTGGGCGGCATGGTGATGGACGCCGACGGCAACGTGCCGATGCCGCCCGACGTGCGGCACTTCTTCCTGCCGCGCGGCGACTACCAAATCATCGAAGACAGCTGGCAGGTGATGGGCCTGATCGGCACTGGCAGCAAGAACGTGCGGGTGGTCGACGCCTTCGTGCCGGACCATCGCATCGTCGGCCACGTGGCCCTGAGCGAAGGCCAGTACAACGAGCGCCGCGGCGACACGCCGCTCTACCACCTGCCTTTCGGTTGCGTGTTCTCGGCGGCGATCTCGTCGGCGACCTTCGGCATCGCGCAGGGCACCCTCGACGTCTACCGCGAGCAGCTCCAGAGCCGCGTGTCGGTGTCGGGCGTGGTTGGCAAGAGCGATCCCTTCCAGCAGCAAGCGCTCGCCGAAGCGGAGGCGGATCTCGCGGCCGGCATCTCGCATGTCGATGCGATGTCGCTCGAGCTGCTGGCGCGCATAGGGCGCGGCGAGCCCATGAGCGCGGAGCTGCGTCTCGACTTCCGCCGCAACCAGGTGCGCGCCGTGCAGCGCGTGCTGGGCGCGGTGGATAGACTGCTGGCCCGTGCCGGTTCACCCTCGGTGTGGACCACGCGACCGCTGGAACATTACTGGCGCGACCTGCGTACCGCCGGCACCCATATCTGCAATGTCACCGACTCCATCTACCCGGCCTGGGCCGCGCAGGCGCTGGCCACCGGCGCGATGGTGAACGCGTTTTATTGAGGGCTTCCCTTCGGTCGTCTGTTGTAGGTGCGAATTCATTCGCACATTCCCGGAATTGATTGGCGCCTGCGCGCGCCATTTAATGTGCGAATGAATTCGCACCTACAGGGCGCCGCGATGACGCCCGCACGCCGCCTGAAGAACATCCTCGGCGCCTCGGCCGGCAACTTCGTCGAATGGTTCGACTGGTTCGCCTATGCGTCCTTCGCGCTGTATTTCTCGCGCGCCTTCTTTCCCGCCGGCGACCAGACCGCGCAGCTGCTCAACACCGCCTTCATTTTTGCCGGCGGCTTCATCGCGCGGCCGATAGGCGCGCTGCTGTTCGGCCGTTATGGCGATCGCGTCGGGCGTCGCGCGGCGCTCACCCTGTCGGTCAGCATGATGTGCGGCGGCTCGCTGCTGATCGCGGTGGCGCCGACCGGCATGGGCGTGCTCTCGCCGCTATTGCTGGTGGTCGCACGACTGGTGCAGGGGCTGGCGGTGGGCGGCGAATACGGTGCGTCGGCGACCTACGTGTCCGAGATGGCGAGCAGCCGCCATCGTGGTTTCTGGTCGGGGTTCCTGTACGTCACGTTGATCGGCGGCCAGCTCGCCGCCATGAGCCTGCAGGTGCTGCTGCAACGCGTGCTCAGCGACGAGCAGCTTTATGCCTGGGGCTGGCGCATACCGTTCGTGATCGGCGCGCTGCTGGCGGTGGTGGTGTTCTGGATCCGGCGCGGCATCGAGGAGACCGCGTCCTTCACCACCACCGAGGTCGCGCTGAGCGAACGCGGCCGGCCGCTCGCGCTGCTCACGGAATACGGGCGCGAAACCGCCATCGTGCTGGCGCTGACCGCGGCGGGCGCCATCGGCTTCTATACCTACGCGGTGTACATGCAGAAGCTCCTGGTCAACAGCGCCGGCTTCGACAAGGCGGTGGCGGCCGAGATCATGACCGCGGTGCTGGCGACGCTGGTGTTCTTTCCGCCGCTGGTCGGCTGGATAGCCGATCACGTCGGCCGCCGCCGCACCCTGCTGGTGTCGTTCGGCGCCAGCGCGCTGTTGGCGGTGCCGATGTTGAACGCGCTCGCGCACGCCGATGCCGGCCGACCATGGGCCGTCTACCTGCTGTGTCTTGTGCCGCTGTTCTTCCTGTCGGGATACTACGCGCTCAGCGCCATCATCAAGGCCGAACTCTACCCGGTACATGTGCGGGCACTGGGCGTATCGCTGCCTTATGCGGTGGCGCTGGCGATTTTCGGCGGTAATGCCGAGACCGCCGCGTTGTACTTCAAGAAGGCCGGCATGGAAGGCGGCTATTACTGGCTGGTGGCGGCGGTCTTCACGGTCGGCTTCCTCGCCGCCACGCAGTTGCCCGACGAACGCCGCGGCACGCGACTGGCGGACGACGGCCCGGCGCTGTCCTGAGCACTGACGACATGAGCAATGACAAGCAAAAGGGCTGGCTGGCGAGCACCGCGATCGCGCTGCTGATGACGCTGGTCGCGTATCTCGTGTGCGAAGGCCTGTACGCGGTGCGCGCCTGGGACCAGGCCGACGGCAGCCTCGGCTACCGCATCTACGCGCTGGTGCGTGAGCGCATAGCCACCGCGCGGGTCGAGCGCGAGCAGCCGGTATTGCCGGTCGCGACGGTCAAGGACTTCGAAGCCTTGCTGCCGGACATGAAGGCCGCCGCGGTCGGCATCGGCGACAGCCCGTTCTCGGAGCTCATCACCGACCGCGCCGCCGTCAATCAACGCAGCGCCGCCGGCTGCCTGCAACAGAAACCCAATCTCGACAAGATGGTGACTGCGTTGCGCAGCAATGCCTTCAACCCCTTCGAACCACCGTCGTTCTTCGTCGATGCCGACAAGCGCCTGTCACCGGCGCTCGACGAATTTCTCTCGCGCTACGCCGTGCGCCGCCTGCACCATCGCAGCAATGCCTTTGGCGAACGCGTGACGCTGCCGGCGGTGGAGCGGCCGCGCAAAGTGCTGATTGCCGGTGACTCGGTGGCCAACGGGCTGATGGTCGATGACAGCGAAACCCTGGCTTCGCAGCTGCAGGCCGGCGACGGCGAACGACAGTACGTCAATCTCGGCGTGGCCGGCGCCGATGCGCCCGACATCCTCTGCGCCCTCGAAGACGCGGCCAAACGCTACGCCGGCGCCATCGACGAACTCATCTACATCTATTGTGAAAACGATCTCAAGCCCGGTCAGCCGCTAGGCGACCCCGAGGCGGTGATGGCGGCACTGGGCGCGCTCGTGCAGCGCGAGAAGATAGCCAAGGTCACGGTCGTCTACGCGCCCTATATCTACAACGTGATGCCGGCCTTGACGCGCTTCAAGGGTCATCGCGGCTTTCGGCGGCCCTATCACGCCGAAGAACGCGCGACATTGGCAAAGCTCGTCGAGCAAGCAGGCTTTCGCCACGTAGACATCGGCGCGCAGGGAATGGCGGAGAACCAGCGTCTGGGCAGTGATTTCAGCGCTTTCGCGCTGTACGTGGACCAGGTGCACCTGTCGCCCCAGGGCACGGCCCTCCTGGCCGCGAAACTGCGCGCGCCGTAGCGCACGGCGCGCGCGTCGCCGCTGAACTCAGCGGTATTTCTTCAGTTCCATCTTCGCCAGCTGCTGGCGATGCACTTCGTCGGGACCATCGGCCAGACGCAGCACGCGTGACATCGCGTAGGCCGCGGCCAGGCCGAAATCGTTGTTGGTGCCGCCGCCGCCATGGGCCTGGATGGCCCAGTCGATGACCTTGTTGGTCATGTTCGGCACCGCCACCTTGATCATCGCGATCTCGGCCTTGGCGACCTTGTTGCCGACGGTGTCCATGCGGTGCGCGGTGTGCAAGGTCAGCAAACGCGCCTGTTCAATCATGATGCGCGACTCGGCGATGCGTTCCAGGGTCACACCGTTTTCCGAAATCGGCTTGCCGAAGGCGACGCGGCTCATGGTGCGCTTGCACATCATTTCCAGCGCGCGCTCGGCGCGGCCGATCTCGCGCATGCAGTGATGAATGCGGCCCGGCCCCAGGCGGCCCTGCGCAATCTCGAAACCGCGGCCTTCGCCGAGCAGGATGTTGGACACCGGCACGCGCACGTTGCGGAACATGACTTCCGAGGCGCGATCCGGCATGCCGTAGAAACCGAACACCGGCAGTGAACGCACCACTTCGATGCCGGGCGTATCCATCGGCACCAGCACCATGGACTGCTGCATGTGGCGATTGGGATTGTCCGGATCGGTCTTGCCCATGAAGATGCAGATCTTGCAGCGCGGATCGGTGGCATTGGTGGTGTACCACTTGTGGCCGTTGATCACGTACTCGTCGCCGTCGCGCACGATGGACGACTGGATGTTGGTCGCGTCGCTGGAAGCGACATCGGGCTCGGTCATGGCGAAGCAGGACCGGATCTCGCCGTCGAGCAGGGGCGTGAGCCACTGCTTCTGATGCTCGGCGGTGCCGTAGCGCGCCAGCACTTCCATGTTGCCGGTATCGGGCGCCGAGCAGTTGAAGACTTCCGGCGCCAGCAGCGAACGGCCCATGATTTCGCACAGCGGCGCGTATTCGAGATTGGTCAGCCCCGCGCCATGTTCCGACTCCGGCAGGAACAGGTTCCACAGCCCCTGCTCGCGGGCGATGGGTTTCAATTCATCGATCAAGGGCAACACGCCCCAAGGTCCGATCTTCTCCGCTTCCTCGACGTGGCGCTTTTCATTCGGATAGATGTATTCGTCCATGAAGGCGTTGAGGCGCGCCTGCAGTTCCTGGACTTTGGCAGAGGGATCGTAGGACATGGAATCTTCCTTTCTGGGAACAGGTGAGCCTTGGCATTGTAGGTGCGAATCGATTCGCACACTAATGGCGAAGGTCAAAGCCGGCAGGGTGAATGGCGACTTGTAATCGCACCTACAAGATCGGCCGCCGGGCGTCAGCCTGGTGCGATGGTCAGTTCGACAGAAGCTACTTGTGGGCCAGGCTTCAGCCTGACATTCCACCCGCGCCTCCCGCCTCAGGCAAAGCCCGGCAGGATCTTGGTCGCGAAGGCTTCGAGCTGGCGCAGGATCTCGCCCTGGTCCATGAGGCCCTGGTCAAGGTACCAGCCAAACCAATCGGGGTTGGAGTCCTTGCAAAGTTCGGCTATCTGCCGCTTCACGTCGTCGACGGTGCCGACGATGGCGAACTTGGCATCGACCATGCGCTGGAAGGTGATCGGCACCTCGCCCGTTTCGCCCGGCTGGCGAAAGCCTTCGAAGAAGCCGAAACCCGAGAAGTAGCGCACGAAGGCGTCGCCCAGCGCCGACGCGCCAAGGGCGAAGGCTTTCTCGTAGCTGTCGGCGATGTACACCATGCGGAAGGTGCCGATGTTCTGGCCGAGCGCGAGCTGGCGGCCGTTTTGCGCGGCCGCCTCGCGGTAACGCCGGCACAGGTCGAGGAAGGTATTGGGCTCGGCGAGACTCCAGCACACGATGTCTTCGCGCGCGCACCAGTCTATGGTCTCGGCGCCGCCGGAGAAGGCTTGCCACAGTTGCGGGTAGGGCTGGGTATAGGGCTTGGGCACCACCGAGATGCGCTGGATGTTGCCGGCATCGTCGACTTCGCCCGGCGCGCCGTAGCGCGCGGTCCAGGTCTTGGCCACCGGCCAGCGCGGCGCGCCCGCCACGCTGTCGACCGGCACGCGGTAATGCTTGCCCTGGAAACGAATGGCGTCCTCGGTCCAGGCCATCTTCATGATGGCGTACAGCTCTTCGAACAATTCGCGATTGTGGCGGTCTGCCTCGGAACCGTCGGACGTCGCGCCGCCCACCCCGTAGTGCTGGCCGAGCACGTTCAGCCAACGGTCCTGGTAGCCGCGCCCGATGCCTGGAATGAAGCGGCCCTGGGTCAGGTGGTCGAGCAGCGCGATTTCCTCGGCGAGGCGTATCGGGTCGCGGCCGGTGATGGGCATGACCAGCGTGGCGAGCTTGATGCGCCGGGTACGCGCCGCCAGATCCGCCAGGAATGTGATGGGCGCGACGGACATTTCCAGACCTTCGGAATGGAAATGGTGCTCGGTCAGGGCCAGCGCGTCGAAGCCGGCCTGGTCGGCGTAGACCGCGATTTCGCGCACCTGCTCGATCATGCGCTGGGTGCGTTCGTTGTTGCGGCCGATGGGGCGCAGCCGTTCGCGCTCCTCGTAGGTGGCGGGAATGGTGGGCAGCATGAACAGCATCGACTTCATGGCGAACGGGCTCCCGGGGTGTAATGGAGGTGCACGGGCAAGGCGTGGCACAGGCCACGGCGCGCGACGCCCTGTCCCGGGCGACGCCAAGGATTTATGCTCAATGCCTGAATACTACGCAGGATTGGCGCGGGCCGATTGGCCAATCCTGACAACTTCAAGGTCAATGGTGACAGCGCTATGCGGAACGACCCGATACACGAGACGCTGATGCCGGCCGTCTACGTGTGTCACATGATGCGCGAGTTCGACCAGCCGGCCGCCATCCTCGACGGCAGCAACCTGGCCCTGGATGAACTCGAGCGGCCCGGCCACTACATCACCGTCGAACAAAACCTGCGCTGCGTGGCCAACGCCATGAAGCTCGCTTCCTCGCCGGCCTGGTACCTGCCCTGGGGTCTGCGCATCGCCGAATACATCCACGGGCCGCTGACGCCGGCCATGCTCACGGCGCCGACCCTCGGCGACGGTCTCGATGCCTTCCTGCGCTATTTCGGTCAGCGCATTCCCTACATGGAGATCCGCGCGCTGCGTGGCGCCACGCATCTCGAGATTGAATTGACGCCGCGCCTCGACGTCGGCGAGTTGTTGCCGCCCCTGATCGAGATCCCGTTCCTGATCCTGCAGCACTACGTATGCACCGTGCGCCGGCTGCCGATGGACGGCGCGCGGGTGGAATTCGGCTACGCGGCACGTGGTGCGCAGCGTGAATATCGCAAATGGTTCGAATGCGAGATGCGCTTCGAAGCGCCGCGCAACGTGCTGCGCCTGCCCAAAGCGTGGCGCGCCACGCCCAACTTGGGCTATGACGAATCGCTGTGGCAGGCGGCGCTCGCCAAGTGCGCTGAGCTCGCGCCGCCGCAGGGCGCGCCGGCCGCGCTGTATGCCTTGCGCGGCCAATTGCAGCGCCTGTTGAACAACCAGGACCAGGCCGCCGCGCCGCCCACGCTGGACGAAGTGGCGCGCCGCATGAACACTTCGCCGCGCACGCTCATCCGTCGGCTGCGCGCCGCCGGCACCACCTACCAGCTCGAACTCGACAACCTGCGCCGCCTGCGCGCGACCGAGATGCTGCGTCACCTCGATCAACCCATCAGCGCGATTGCCGACAGCCTGGGCTTCGCCGACGCGGCCGGCTTCGCCAAGGCCTTCAAACGCTGGACCGGCGTCTCGCCGAGCACCTGGCGGAAATCCGTCTCGGCATCCTGAGCGCGCCGCCAGGCTGGCGGGATTTGACCAGTCCGTGTCACCTGCGGGCCTGTTCCGCCGCGCCCGCCTTCGCCAGACTCGCAGCGCCATTCCGCTCCGAGGTTGCGTGCCATGTCCCAAAGCGCCCGTCCCGAACAACTCGACGCGCTCGTCGTCGGCGCCGGCTTTTCCGGCCTGTACCAGCTCCATCGCCTGCGCGAGCTCGGCTTCAAGGTCAAAATCTACGAGGCCGCGCCGGCGCTCGGCGGCGTGTGGTACTGGAACTGCTATCCCGGCGCGCGCTGCGATACCTACGGACCGCTCTACCAGTTCTCCTTGCCGGTGCTGTGGCAAGACTGGGACTTCGACGAGCTGTATCCGTCCTGGGACAAGATTCGCGAATACTTCGCCCACGTCGATCGCCGCCTCAATCTGAGCCAGGACATCCGTTACAACACGCGCGTGACCGACGCGCATTTCGACGAAGCGAACTGCCGCTGGCAGGTGGAGACCGAGAGCGGGCCAGGCGCCGCGGCGCGCTTCCTGGTGCTGTGCACCGGCATCGGCTCGAAGCCCTACACGCCGAACATTCCCGGCCTGGAAGACTTCGGCGGCCGCTGCCTGCACACCGCGCGCTGGCCGCAGGAAGGCGTGAGTCTCAAAGGCCAACGCATCGGCGTGCTCGGCACCGGCGCGACCGGCGTACAGGTCATCCAGGAAGCAGGGCCCGACGCCGCCCACATCACGGTCTTCCAGCGCACGCCCAACATGGCCTTGCCCATGCGCCAGCGCCAGCTCGACGACGCCGGCAAGCGCGCGCTCAAGGTCGACATGCACGCGAAGTATGCCAAGCGCGCCCGCACCCGCGCCGGCTACGACTTCGATTATCTCGATTACGCCGGCCCGACCTGCGCCGGCATGAGTGATGATGAAATCGTCGCGATGTGGGAAAAGCACTGGGAGGAAGGCGGCTTCGTGCCGTGGCTCGGCAACTTCCCCGAGATCTATACCGACGAACGTCTCAACCTCATGGCCTACGAGTTCTGGCGCGACAAGGTGCGCCAGCGCATCAAGGACCCGGCCGTGGCCGAGAAGCTCGCGCCGACCAAGCCGCCCCATCCCTACGGCGTGAAGCGCATTTCCCTCGAGCAGCGCTTCTACGAAGTGTTCAACCAGCCCAACGTGACCTTGGTCGACCTCAACGAAACGCCCATCGCGCGCGTCACGCGTGCCGGCGTCGAGACCGTCGGTGGCCGCGTGCACGAACTCGACCTCCTGGTGCTCGCCACCGGTTTCGACATGGTGACGGGCGGCCTCACGGCCATGAACATCGTCGGCACCCACGGCGCGACGCTGCGTCAGCAATGGCAACAAGGCGTCAGTGCCTACATGGGCACCATGACGCACGGCTTTCCCAACATGCTGTTCGTGTATGGCCCGCAGGCGCCGTCGGGTTTGAGCAATGGCCCAGTTGCTCGGAGCTGCAGGGCGACGAAATCGTCGCGCTCCTTAAATACATGCGTGATCACGACATGCAGCGCATCGAGTCCAAGGAACAGGCGGATCACGCGTGGCGCCAACGCATCGACGAGTTCGCCGCCGGCACCTTGTTCAGCCGCGCACAGTCCTGGTACATGGCCAACAACATCCCGGGCAAGGCCGCGCAGATGATCAACTACCCCATCGGCATGCCCGATTACCTCGAGCAGTGGAGCCAGGTGAAGGCGGCCGATTACCGCGGCTTCGAGCTGCGTTGACAGTGGCGGGGCGGCGAGCGCATGGTTGCCGCCATGAAATGCCAACACACCCTGCATCACGCCCAAGGCCATCGCGGCTGGAACAATGCCAACCCGCCGAGGCTGCATATCGCGCCCGGCGAGTCGATTGAATTCCAGGCGCTCGATGCCTCGGATGGCCAGCTCAATCCAAAGTCGGTCGCCGAGGAGCTGACGCGCCTCGACTTCGAGCGCGTCAACCCGGTGGTGGGGCCGGTGTTCATCGATGGCGCCGCGCCCGGCGACGTCATCAAGGTCACGCTGCTGGACTTCACGCCCTCGGGCTGGGGCTGGACCGGCAATATTCCGGGCTTCGGCCTGTTGGCGGATCAATTTCCCGCGCCGCATCTGCATCATTGGCATTACGACGTGACCTCGCGCACGCCGGCGCTGTACGGCCCCGGCGGACGCGTGCCGCTGAAACCGATGTGCGGCACGATTGGTCTTGCGCCGGCGGAAGCCGGCCACCATTCCATCGTGCCGCCGCGACGCGTGGGCGGCAACATGGACATCCGCGATCTCGCCGCCGGCACCGAGCTCTACCTGCCGGTGGAAGTGGCCGGCGGCCTGTTCAGTCTCGGCGATGCGCATGCCGCGCAGGGCGATGGCGAGATCTGTGGCACCGCCATCGAAACCGCGTGTTCCATCGCGGCGAAATTCGAACTCATCAAGAACACGCCGCTGGCGACGCCGCGCTTTACGACACCAGGGCCGGTGTCACGGCACCTGGATGGCGCGGGCTACGAAGTCACCACCGGCATCGGCCCGGACCTGATGGCGGCAGCGCGCGACGCACTGCGCAACATGATTGACTTGCTCGCCGCCCAACACGGCATGGCAGCCATCGATGCCTACATGCTGTGCTCGGTATGCGGCGATCTTCGCATCAGCGAAATCGTCGACATGCCGAACTGGGTGGTGTCGTTTTATTTTCCGCGGGTGGTGTTCGGCTGAGCCGACGCGCCTTGCCCTGCGGGTGCGAATTCATTCGCACATTGGTGTTCGAGATTTCAATGTCAGACTGAAGTCCGACCCACAGGTCGATCCACTATTTCCTCGTGGGTCACGACTTCAGTCTGACAGGGCACATCGCCGTTCAATGTGCGAATAAATTCGCGCGCCGGTGTTCGGCTGATCCAGCTCGCCTTGCCCTGTAGGTGCGAATTCATTCGCACACTGGTGTTCGGGATTTCAATGTCAGACTCAAGCCCGACCCACAAGTCGACCCGCTATTTCCTCGTGGGTCAGACTTCAGTCTGACAGGGCACATCGTCGGTCAATGTGCGAATGAATTCGCACCTACGAAGAGCCGGCGTCTAATGCATGGCGTCTTCGAACATCTTGGCCAGGGCCTCGAAGCCGTCGTTTGATGGATGCATGTCATCGCGCCAAGTGTAAGTCTTGGTCGCGCGGCGGCAATCTAGGTACGTGACGCTCGGGTAGGAAACGGCGGCGTTCCTCACGCGCTGGTTCAACTCGTCGATGATGGCGGCAACGATGGCGGGCGCCTCGGCATCCGGAATGCCGAGCGCGGTCAGGTATTGCCCGATGTAGCGGCCCCGTCCGACTTCCGGGCGCGGGTAGTCATAGCCGTGGCAGAAGATCCGCATCGCCGGGTACAACCCCGACACCTCCTGGTAGACCGACGCAAGCGTGGTCTCGATCCTCGCGAACAAGGCCATGCCGGTGGGTGTGATGTAGTCGGCGGGGAGTCGCCCGGCCTGGTAGGTGAACAGCAAATCACCCTTCGCCAGCGACTCCTGCAGATCATTACCGCCGGCGCCGAACATGAAATAGTCGGGCTTGTCGCGCTTCAGCACGGTGATGTATTCGCGCTTGGCCACGATCTGCCCGAGCGTATGGCCCCATCGTGCGATGTTGTTCATGCGCAAGCGGCGGTGCTCGTCTATCCAGTCGGCGATGGCGAGGCGATTCAGGAAGGCCGGCAGGTCGAACCAGGAATCGCCCTCGGCAACGACCGACTTCGCGCTGAGATAGGTATAGGTCTCGTTGCGGAAACGCTCGCGCTCACGACGCGAACGCAGGTATTGGTAGATACGGTCGTCGAGGTCGTAGCTCGCGGGTGGCGTGTCGGTCAGGGCGTCCGCCCGGAAGATGAGCTGCGGCACCGGCGACAATTCATCCAGGCAGACGTATTCAGAAAGCCGCTCCATCGGAATGCGACCGGAGACGAGTGCCCGATCGAACTTATAGAAACTGAGTCTCTTGGCCATGCTGGCCTCCTGTCTTGACCGATATCCCAGTTCGAGTAATCGGGCGGCTCGGCATGTGGCCGCTACTCGAAACGATGATTGCGTTATGCCCGGCTTACAGTGCTGCCGGCAATTCCCATTTTTCCACCGAATCGTAGAACGTCTTGTCGGGTTTCACCGACAGGTGGAAATGATGGTCATGCGGGTTCTTGCCGGTGTAGGGCCGCCATGTCCACGGGCTGACCGTCGAGCTCAGGATCTGCTTGTTCCAGATCAGGTACTTGATGCGAACATCGCGACTCGCGACCAGGGCATCGACGACTTTCTGCACATCGCAGCCGTGGGCGACGTCGTGGGTGATGTCTAGCGCGGTGACGACACCGAGGCCACCATCAATCACCCACGGGTTGTGATCCGATGAGCGCGACGCGTGGGCGGCGTCGCCGATGGTGCCGTCGCTGGCCTTCGAACGGTTGGGCGCCAGGGCGTTGATTTGGTCCCGGAGACGGACAAGGGGAATTCGCGGTTCGCCAGTTCATCTCACTTGTCCTCCACGTCGTAGCATTCGTTGGACGTCACCTGCTCGGCGCCGAGATTGAGTGCATTGAAGCCGCCGACAGCCGGCGACTGGGCGGTGATCACTTCCTGCTTCTTCAGTTCCTTGACCTGCAGCACGTAGGACAGGATGGCGTTCCAGAAGCCCGACCCACCGCTGGCGAGGAGGCCGACGGCCACACAGGCCAGGCGGTGATCGGACATTTCGGAGTACATGGGGGCCAGCAAGGGTTGGGCCAGGAACGCGGTAGCAATGCCCGACGCCACCGCCAAGGCCTGCAGCGCCGAGCGTCGACACCCTTCCGCGCGCGGGTCGGGCTTGGCTTCATTGAGCCAGGCACTCATGCCCTTGATGATTTCCACCAGCCTTTCGGACGCGATGCTGACCGACAGGATCAGCCCGAGCGTCGCTTGCAAAGTGCTTACAGGGTCTTGGGACATCGTTGTCTCCTTCCGTTTAGAACAACTGCGCGACTCAATACTTTCGATCGCGGCCGTGACGAGATGGCCGGGCCGGCCCGTGAGCGCTCACAGGCAGAGTAGATCCGCGACGCAAGGGCGCGCTATGGGAATAATCACAGTGGCCACGGGATGGCGGGTACACGCGGGGAAGGGGGGGCGCGCTGGGTGTGCGAATGAATTCGCACCTACAGGGCTAGGTGGCGAGTAAGGGCAGCCAGGCGCCGCCCTCGAATTCGATGGTGCGGGTCTTGTAGGGCAGCAAGGGTTCGGACGGCCACAGCACGCGTTTCTCCAGCGCCTGCTCGGCGAGGTAGTTCAGGGCCTGGTATTTCTCCGAGCGAAACATTTCATAGCAATGGCGACGGCTCGGGTAGCGCACCACCAGCACCACGTCCCAGTCACCGATATTGCCCTGGACCTGTTCTTTCAACTGCCCGGCGTAGATGAGTTCGATGCCGCTGTCCGCGCACTGCGCGGTGACCTGCCGTATGTATTCCAGGTAAGGCGTGAGGGCATCGCCCGGCTTGAACTTGAGAAGGTTCAGCACCACCACCGGGCCGGTGTCGAGGTCATGCGGTTGCACGGCGTCCAAGGTGGCGAGGGGATTGATGTCCATGGGTGCCTCCAAGGGCTGGCCTCTCGCGCCGGGCCACGGCGCGGTGGTGTGTTAGATTGCCGAGCAGGTTAGCAAAGCGTGCCAATGGAAAACGAGGCCCCATGGCGACAGACCACACCCACGACGTGCTCGGCGGCTGCTACTGCGGCGAAGTGCGATTCCGCATTCCCGGCCAGGCGCAGCCGCTGCAGACCGGCTATTGCCATTGCGTGGCTTGCCGGCAGGCGCACGCGGCGCCGGTGTACGCGGTGGCGTGGCTGCCCGACACCGATTTCGAGATCACCCAGGGCCAGGAATTCTTGAAATGGTATACGCGCTCGGAAACCCTGCGCGCCTATCTGCGCCGACACTTTTGCACCAACTGCGGCAGCAAGGTCTTCAATAGCTACAACGGCCCGTTTGGCGGCCAGCAGATCTCGACGCTGGGCGCCTTCCCGACCTTGTTCGATGATCAAGTCCTGGCGCGCAGCGAACCATGGGCGCCGAGCAAGCACATGCATTGCGCGGAGAGCCTGATGGACGTCTCGCTGATCAACGACGGGCTGCCCAAGCTGCCGAAGGGCGGCGACGGCGGCTGAGCTGCATGACTTCAGGATGCTCTGATTAAGCGTAGCGGTGACGGCCGTGCCCCGCTGGTCTAGCCGCCACGCTGGGCGATGACCACGAGGTGCTTCTCCGGCAGCTGGTCGAATTCGAGATGCCGGCAAATGCACTGGCCCTGCGCGATGACCTCGAGCAGGGCCGGAATGCCGAGGGATGCGTAGTAAAGCTCGGGGCCCATGTACACATCGTGATGTTCGGCCGGGCCGTCCAGCCCGCCGGCGGTGAACAGCAGCACGCCACCCGGCGCGAGCGCGCCCATCAGTTTCAACAGCAGTGCCCGCTGCGCGTTTAGGGCGACGTGCCAAATGCTGTCCCACGCGCTGATGAAGGCATAGGGCCGCGGCATCGGCCAGGTGCAGATATCCGCGTGATGAATCGGCACGCTGCTATCAGCGGCCCGCGCGAGCTCCACCATGCGCGCCGAAAGGTCTATGCCTTCCGGGCTCAAGCCATGCTCGCGCAGCAGGGCGTTGAAGCGCGTATTGCACCCGCAGCCGACATTGAGCGCCGCGCCGCCACGCGCGCCGAGCAGGGCCAGCGCCTGGCGGTGATGGGCAATGCCATTGTGTTGAGGGAACTCGCCATCGCGCCACCTTTCGGCAAGCGCGTCGTAGGCGGCGGCGACCTGCGTGTGATCCACGTCGGCGGCCTCGGGCGCCGCCGGCGGGTGTTCAGGCGTCACCAATCTTCAGCCTTCGCACACCGTTGCTCGCAAACTCTTCGGAGTATTTCTCTTCGATAGGCGCGGCCAGTTCCCAAAATTCTTCCGGCGTCGCCGGCTCCTTGGGCAGGTTGGAGATCATCGCCGTCATGTCGCGCTCGACCAGGCGCTCGATGAGCTCTTCCCAGAAGGATTCGGCGTTGTAAACGCCGATGGCTTCGCGAACGCTTTCCAGCTCTTCCAATTTCGGCGTGGGAACGAAGGCGCGCAGGCTCTTGTCGTTCGTGATCAGGCTTTCACAGCCCATGGCCTTGGCGCTTGCGTAGATTTTCTGACACAGGAGGTAGAAGCGCTCCTTGTTCGGATCCGGCGCTTCGTCGTAGGCGGTGAGCATCCATTCGGCGAGGTAGAGGAGCTCAATCAGTGCCCGGTACTCGGGCTTGGAGAATTCAATCTTCATGTCGGGTGGGTCTCAATGGGTCGGAAGTCTTCATCTCGCCGCGCGAGCCGCACGCTCGTTACGGCGAATGGTGTGGTGATCATCGCAAGCAGCGCCGTCGAACGCCAAGGCCCTAAACGCAGAGAACCCCTGGGCGAAGTTGCGACCGCCGCCTAGGCGACGGGCAAATGACGCCAGATCACCACCCACAGCGTCACGAGGATCACGTTGCCGGCGCCGAACAGCAGGCCGCGATGCGCGACCTTGTTATAGCTCAAATGCACAATGCTATGCAGCACCCGCGCCACCACGAACGCCCAGGCGAGCTGCACCATGAGGGGCGTGGGCTGCGTGGCCGTGTAAGCCACGAGACAGCCCACGTAGAACAGCACCGGGAACTCCAACAGGTTCATGTAATTCCGGTTCGGAAGACTGGTCTCGGGCGGCACCGCGCCCGACTCACCGAAGGCAAAATCCTCCACCGTCACCTGCCCCTTCATGGCGGCGCGCACGCGCGCGATGGGAATGAGCACTTGCACGAAGGCCGTCCAGGCCGCGAGGGCGAACATCGGGGTGAGGAGCGCGGTGGCGGGCATGAAATGTTTCCTCTAGTTCGTATTGTCGAGTTCGCTGCATCCCGGGACGACCGTGGGCGATCGTCGCACCCAGCGTGCAGCGCGCTGCCCCGAGATCTCAGGTCTCATTGACGCGCACGTTAACCGGGACGATGGTTGAGCCGTCGGTCGCCGGATTGTACTTGGGGCACGCGCAAGTTGGCACAAATTCGCCAGCTTCGAAGTCACGCCCGCTCAGCCCCCGCGTTCAGCACCGCGCCTGAAATGACGAAAGACCAGTAGTGCAGCGCCACCCACGGCCGCGACGAAGCAGGACAAATTCAACGCATCGATGGAGACGAGCCTCAGCAAAGGGTTGGCCTCGGACAGGGGCGCCCATGGACGCATCGAGGAATACATGAGTGACGGCGACGACGGGCACCCCGCAAATCACGTGGCGGACGCTAACCCGCCGTTGACCGGCACTGAAGCGCGCATCACGGAGGCGCCCCGTCACGGCTGGTTAGGCGTCGATTCGTCTACTCGCTATTTGCCTACGTGAATCATGAGGCCACAATGCGGACAGTAGAACTCATGGTCGCGTGACCGCCCTTGCGTGTCTCGTGGGCCGAGCACAGAAACGTCCCCTTCGGGCGACTCAATCGCATTTAGCGCGCCTCTCAGAATTTCAACGATTGCTTGCGCATCTCGCCGCAGACCGGAGTTCTCCAGCTCAGCGATTTCAGTCGAAATTTCAACGAACGCTTTAATTACAGATTCTTTCATTCTTCCCGTCCATTTTTATTCCGAAATTTCCCACCTTCAATCGATATACGCTTGCCCATCGTTTCTCGCATGCGGACAGGGTCGGTATTTGATGCTCTACCTTTAACGCGAATT
The DNA here is from genome assembly GCA_016719885.1 of Pseudomonadota bacterium. NCBI lineage: Bacteria > Pseudomonadati > Pseudomonadota > Pseudomonadota bacterium. Next base: position 60,351 of record JADJYF010000014.1, read on the forward strand.
CACGGATTAGTCTTGTGACACCGGCCTTATCCAAGAGATCTCGATTAGCAAAGTGTTCCAAATAGCAGAGCGCGATAGTGTCATACCAATCCGCAATTTTTCGCACCCGATTTCTGTGGTGGCCGGCATTCGGTGCCGAATCCTTCATGACATCTGGGTTCTCTAGAATCGCGACTACTTCTGAGATCTCCTTCTGCTTCTCTAGCGTTTCAGAATGAATTTCAAAGATAGGTCGGTACGGTCTTCTCCTTTGCGACCGTCATGTCCCAGACCGCGGTCGCGCCCCGAAAACGGCTCCGAGGATTGCGCTTATTGCGTCGCTCATCCACTTTAGTGCTTCCTTAAAGATAGGCACTGCCTACCGATGAAATAAAACGTGCCGATGAGCGACTGCGAACCGCGCAGCCCGAAGGATTCCGCCACATTGACAAATTAGGCCTAGGGTACGATGTTGCACAGCAAGTCCTCGGGGAGAACGTGCCTTTCAAGGTCTGGGAGAGAAATTGAAACCGCTAGATCCATTCCGTCAACGATAACTATCTCAACGATCATTTCTCCCGGCAGCAAGGCCGTCGGTACTGGCGTCCAATCGCTCGGCAGTTCGCACGGGTCAGCGGTGTCCCAGTCGACTCCGTTGATCATGTACTGATTCTCGCCAGAGCAAGTCGAACGCCCCCTCAAGTAGTCGTATATTCCGAGGGTGGCGTCAAGGCGTATGGTCTGGCGACGCCACTCCGTTCGGTATATGAATCCCACTTCAGCTCCGCTGAGCGTGATTGGATTGGCTCCGCAACAGAAGGCCAAAGGTTTAGTGAATCGAAATGAAGCTCGCAAACGGGTATTGACGGAAGGATTCTCCTTAGCGACGAGAAAGGCGCGATATTGCAGCCAAGCGTCAAGCGATCGGGCGCCGAATTTGACAGAATGCAGGTGATGGCTCTCTAGCGCTTCGGCAATATTGGTTTCGCTATGATAGGTAAAGCGCCAATCCCCAAAGTAGATACAGCGGAGAATTAATTCCTCTTGAATCTCAGCTTTTACGCGATCATCGCCTTCCCGCAAAACAGAAATCATGCCGATACCTTTGCGTTTTGCTTTGCGTAACGCGTCAGCTGTAAACCCTGAGTTACTGCAGATAATTGCAACTGTTGCGCCAAGGTCGTGTCGCTTTGCATCTAACGCATCGACGAATTCTCTTCCGACTTTGCCTGTCGCGCTTAGACTAAAGTCCTTGCATTCGACAACGACGAGGACGGGTCGTGCCTCAATATATCCCCGTATAGCAACATCCATATCGAGGCGGCCATCGGGGCCCGGCACCCATTCGCCTTCAGTAACTACAGCGTCCGAATCGAACGCTCTAGCCACTTCCGAAACAAGCTTCTGGAATGCTCTACCCCGTGCTGTGACCATAGGTGCAGCCACTTGCAGGGGACAGAGTAAAGCCCAACGCGCCCTTGGGCGGCCCCGAAGCGCTAAGCGCGGAGGCGTCCGCTCCAACGGCTGGTTAGGCGCTTGACGTCTGGCGTTCATAGGGATCGGATTTGAGTTCGATTCTCTGCCTCGGGGATTGGCAGGCGCGCGACGATTGGCGGACCCAGTGCGATTTCACGATCGAAACGACTTTAGCCCATTGAAGAACGCACTACGCACTGCCCATTTAACGGCGTCGTCAGTACGTACGCTTTTCCAATGGTCCGGGTGCCGCATTACGTCCCGCACTTCATAGCGGTCGTCCTGTGGGTAGCGCACCTCCAAGAAGCCTATTCTGTACAAAAAGCGGGCGAGGGCGATATCAGGGTCTCCGTACGAAACTCCGTTTTGGAGCTTTACCTGTCCGTTTCCGATCAATCCACGGAGATGCTTATACAAATCCGACGCAATCCATTCAAGAGGCTTTCCAGTAAATGACTGTAAACAGATGTCCAGGCCATCGCACAGCCCACCGAACTCAGTCTTCAAGAATTCCAGTTGGTCAGTTGAATAGGTCCACTCTGCATCTTGAATCACAAGCTCCGGGACAGGCAATCTTTCCGCGCCGTCCAGCGCGAATTTAATCATTGCCCGCAAACTGCGAGGTGTATACATAGAGCGCCGGACAAAGTAGCTGAACGAGTCGCTTGTTGATCTATTCTTTAGCGTTACTTGCGGAGTAATAAATACATGCCACATGTCGTCGAATGGCACACGAATTTGCTTCGGATTGACATCCAGCGCTATTCCAATAGCGAGTCGGAGGCGCTGCGCGGTCCACTCTCGCAGATCCGACACATCCCAATTTAGGTGAACGATTCCGCTGACCTTGTCAGCATAGTGCCAACCTGGGTTAATGTTTAACCACAGGTCCTGACGCATGAACAAATGAACCTCTGCGCTTTTGTTATGGTGGGTAATTCGATCTGCGGCCTCAATAGCATCTCGAATCAGCCGGACATTGGTTGCGCCTCCCTCTTCCTGTAAGTTATCGAAGTCATCTACAAAAAGAGCAAAGCAAGCGGCGTTGGCGACGCGGGCTATCCGAGGTGCGCTTTCTTTTTCTAGATCGCAATTCTCGGCTGCGACGCTCTTTGCCCATGGGACGAGAGTTCTTATAACATCGACGATGCGCTCTCCGAAGTCGCGCTCGGTTATGCCTTTTATCTTGGCCCACGCGCGTAGTGCAATTTCGTCATCATTTGCGATGAGCCTGCCGCTCATTTCCTGAGCAAGTCGTCGGCAAATCAAGTCCGCGTAAATTTGCATCCAATCGGCGACCGCGCCATAGCCGCGCTCTGCCGCCTTTGCCAAGCGTTCGGCATGGAGCGAAGCCAGTTCGTCAGCTGACGCTTCTACGATGAGCGTACGAGAATCCGACTTGCGCCGCTCGATGCTTGTCAGGCGCACGGCCGATTTCCCTGCACCCTTACGGGCGACTGCAACGGTTACGGTCTTCGAAATTGCATTTGAAAACCAATCAGGTTGAACCAGTAGGTTCTCGAACCAGCGGTTTTGCACCGTGTCGCGCTCGGCATCCGGAAATCCAATGAACGATGAGTCATTTTTCCATCGTTCGCGGATTGCCTGAATTTGGGACGAAGTCAAAGACTTGATGGAATCGGAACTCATGAGATTCCCCGAGGACATAGCGGAGCCTAGGTTAGCGGCAAAGACCTGGCGCTGTATATGTTGAATTTGTGGCCACCGCTTGTCGCAGCGGGTGTTACGGGTCGGACGCGATTTTCTCCCCTGAATGGCCGGGGCACGGAAGTAAGCGCGTCAAGCTAACGCGCCGATGGGCGGCGCGCCAGCGCGCAGCGCTGAGGCGTCCGCTCCATTGGCTGGTTAGGTTGCGCGGCCATCGGATTCCCGCTTGATAGTTTCGACCTCGGCCCAGAATTTTTCGAAGAGTTGAAGGTAGTCCGTTACCCCGTCGAATTCATCGGGCACCGCATCCATTGCAAAAGCTTCTTTTCATTTACCTGTTCTAACGGTCTTCAGCGCCGGGACGCCATTTTGCGAAATCGAAAATCACACAATGGAGAGCCGCGCAATATTTGTGGCGTCGTATGGCGTGCCGCTCGGCATGAAGTAAGCGATCGTGAAATGCGCATTCGATGCATCCAAGGTTGCCCGGAACTTGAGTCGATAGAATTCCTCGTTCTCTGCGGCGATAGCGATATGGTCTGCTTCGGTCACTCTTTCAGCCATATGTCTAAATCTAATCAAGAATCGGGCCGTCGTTAGCCACAACAGACGGTCGTTGGGTGGCAGGACCGCTCCATTCGGGACGAAGATGAGGTGGGCGCGCTCAAGTAGCTTTATTGCTTCGTCTAAGTATTTCTCCGACCGATCTCGGCTGTCGTCCATGGCGTGGCGCGTAAGGTTTGACCGATAAGCTCTGTATGCGACGGTAGCGCTTGCCGCGACCGCGACGGAGGCTGCAGCTTGAATTGCCGTTAACAATGCACCGTGGGAGAGGAAGGACAGTACTCCAGCGACAATCATCGTCGTAGCGACAATGCCGAAAAGCACTCCAATGAAAAATTCACCTTTCATAATGGTTTCCGAGCGACCTAACAGCAACTAGACGTCAAACGTTCCATTTACGAGGCCGCCCCCTACCCCCCCCTAACCCTCACCTCCGCAATAAACCCAACATGCTCCTCCACACACCGAAACCCCATCCCCATCGTGCACACCGATAAATGGGTGCCGCCCGCATCCCGCCACACCTTTGCCATCTCCACCACCTCGTCCACACTGCGTGAAGCATTGGTAATGAACTCGAGCCCGAACCCGTCAATCGATCTCCCCGCCTCCGCCAAGTGATGCTTGACCCGCGCAAGATGCTTCAAGGGCTCACTGCCGGCAAACATGAAACCATCGCCCAGTCTCCCTCCTCGCCGGAACGCGGGCTCTTCGAAGCCGCCCACCCAGATCGGGATCGGGCGCTTGGGTAAAGGAATGAGATTGCACTTGTCCACTTCGTCGAAGCGGCCTTTGAAGGTCACCATCGGTTCGGTCCAGTAACGGCGCAGCAGGGCCATCTGTTCGTCGGTGCGTGCGCCGCGGGTGCTGAAGTCCTGGCCCAGGGCCTGGAACTCGGGGTAGTTCCAGCCGACGCCGATGCCGAAGCGCAGGCGTTGGCCGGAGAGCAGGTCCAGGTCCGCCACCTGGCGGGCGACGAGGGCGGTCTGGCGTTGCGGGAGGATGATGACGCCGGTGGCGAATTCCAGCCGGGGCACGAGGCCGGCGAGGTAGGCGAACATGATGAGGGGATCGTGGAAGGGGTCTTTCTCGGTATAGGGGCCCCATAGTTTCGGTTCGCGGTCGTGGCTGGCGCCGAGCACGTGGTCGTAGGCCAGGAGGTGGTCGTAGCCCAGGGCTTCGGTGGCAAGGGCGTAGCGACGCACGGCGTCCGGGTCGCCGTTCAGTTCGATCTGCGGATAGACGGTGCCGATCTTCATGGGGGCGCTCCTGGCGGCTGGCGTGGGTGGGCTTGGCCTGAGTGTACGCAGGGCCATGGGACGCGGCGATAACCCGATAGGCCGGATGGTTAAATTCACGCCCGGTGATTACACTCCCGGCGGCGCTCAACGCGCCCCATTCCAACCGCATCCACGGAGACCCCCGTTCCATGTCCGACATGTTCGACTCGCTCGCCTTCGCGCGCGGCCCGGCCATGAAGAATCGCTTCATGCTCGCGCCCCTGACCAACTGCCAGAGCCACGCCGATGGCAGTCTGTCCGACGATGAATTCAACTGGCTGCGCATGCGCGCCGTGGGTGGTTTCGGCCACACCATGACCTGCGCCGCCCACGTCGATGAAAAGCGGCCAGGGCTTTCCCGGCCAACTCGGTATCTTCGACGATGCGCTGTTGCCCGGCCTTACGCGTCTCGCCGATGCCATCCGCGCCGCCGGCAGCGTGTCCTCGGTGCAGCTCTACCACGGCGGCATGCGTTCGCCGGCCGACATCATCGGCCACCAGCCGTGGTGTCCGTCGGACAACGCCGAGTTCAAGGCGCGCGCCATGACGGTGTCGGAGATCGAGCAGTCGATCGAAGCGTTCATCAAGGGCGCCGAGCGCGCCGAGAAAGCCGGCTTCGACGGCGTGGAACTGCACGGCGCCCATGGCTACCTGTTGTGCCAGTTCCTGAGCGGCGAGACCAATCAGCGCACCGACGGCTACGGCGGCTCGCTGGAGAACCGCTCGCGTCCGTTGTTCGAAGTCATCAAGGGCATTCGCCAGCGTTGCGGCGCCAACTTCCAGGTGGGCGTGCGCCTGTCACCGGAACGCTTCGGCATGAACATCGCCGATGCGCGCGCGGTCGCGCAGCGTCTGATGGATGAAGATCAAATCGACTACATCGACATGTCGCTGTGGGATGTGTTCGCCGAGCCGGAAGACGCGGCGCTCAAGGGCCGCAACCTCATGAGCTATTTCACGGAGTTGAAGCGTGGCCGCACGCGTCTTGGCGTGGCGGGCAAGATCCGTCGCCCGGAACACGTGAAAGCGGTGATGGAATCGAACGTGGACTTCGCGCTGATCGGGCGCGCCGCCATCATCCATCACGACTTCCCCAAGCTCGCCGCCAAGGCCGACTTCCAGCCGCTGGAGCTGCCGGTGTCGCGCGCGCATCTGAAGTCGCAGTTCCTGGGCCAGGCCTTCATCAACTACATGGCTGGCTGGCCGCACTTCGTTTCCGACTGAGTCCTTGTCTCTACCCGGCCGGCGTCGTCGTGACGCCGGCCGCGGCTTGTCCGCGAGTCCTTCTAAAAATCTTTCGACTATTCCACCGTCACCGTGATCGGCTTCGACATCACCGGCGGCTGATGCGGCACGTGGGCGAAGTCGCCCAAGAGCAACTGCAGCGTGTGTTTGCCGGGCGGCAGGGTCACGGTGGTTTCGGTCTGGCCGCCGCCGAAATGGCGATGCTGGTCGTCCTTGGCGATGGGCTGGGTGAGGTCGGGCAGCGGCGTATCGATCAAGAGATGATGATGGCCGGTGTTGTCGAGCTTGGTGCCGGCCGGCGCCACGCCCCACGGATTGCGCAGGCCGAACACCACGGTGAACGGACTCTTGACCGTGGCGCCGTCGGCGGGAGTGACGATGTAAGCAGCCGGTTCCTCGGCATGGGCGGCGGTGGCCATCAGCGCGAACACGATGGCGGAAGACAGGCGCTTCAACATGCAATGAGCCTCGGGGACGAAAGGGGCTTCATGCTAGCAAACCGTGGCAGGCGATGGCGCGCGTCGTGGCGGAGCGCGCGGCAAGGCGCAAAGTGCGGTGTGTTCCCGTTTTTAACCACGCCCCACCCCACGAAGCGAGTGGTAAATTGCGGCCATAGACAATCGTTCTTCCATGGAGGTGCCCCATGTTCCGCAGACTCGCCTTGACCCTGACCCTTGCCTCCCTACCGGCCGTGAGCAGTGCGGCCAACCTCAGCTTCACCTCGGCCACCGACTTCGCCACCGCCGCCGGCAGCACGGTGCTGGAAAGCTTCGAAGCTTCGGCGCCCGGCGTGCGCGCGGTGGCGCCGATAGTCACGCCGCTTTTGACGGTGTCGTCGCCGAGCACGCCCATGGGCGTGCAGAGCGCGGCCAATGTGCCGTCCGACGGTTTCGGTTCATTCGCCACTGACGGCACGCAATACCTCTCGGTCTATCGTGCCAACCAGCCGGTAGGCACCCTCACCTTCTCGCTCGCGGGGCCGGCCACGGCTTTCGGTTTCGATCTCACGGACATCGAAGTGCTGGGCGGCCACATCAGCCTGAGCACCGACGTCGGCGCCTTTGCCGGCGGCATCACGCTGGAAACGGTGGGTTCGAACGCGAACAACGGCAGCCTGCGCTTCTTCGGCATCACGCAAGACCAGGCCTTCAGCACGGTGTTCCTGACCATCGACGGCCTGGACGACGCGGCGGGTATCGACAACATCCGCGTGGCCGCGGTGCCTTTGCCCGCGCCGGCATGGTTGCTCGGTGCGGGCCTGGTGGCCTTGGCCACGCGAGGCCGGCGCCAGCGGGGCTGAGCCGCCCGCCCTGGCTCAGGGCATGAAGGCGCGCGCCGCGAAACCCATGCCGGTCGACAGCGCCGGTGAATTGCGGAACGACTGCGGCGAGACCTTGGGACGCGTATACGGCGCCGGCGTCGGCGCCGTGGTGGTGGCAGTGCCGGCGCCGGAGTTGGTGTCCGGCAGCGGCTGACTGACGAACGCTTCCGGCCCGGGCGTGCCTGGCGCCGCGCGCCCCTGCGGGCGTTCGAGCATGGCCTGCGAGTAGGCGATGCCATTCAGGATCTCGGGCAGCGCCGGGCTGCGCTGCCGTGCCACGATGAACAACTGCAAGGAGCCGGCGTAATTGCCGGCTTCCTGCTCCACCACCGCACGCGCAATCCACGGCTCGGCGCGATCCGCGTCCAGCGAACAGGCGCGCACGAGATAGGCGCGTGCGTTGTCGAGATTGAGCTGCATGAGTTCGGCCACGCCCGCCCAGTAGAACGGCAGCCAGTTGTCATGATCGATTTCCAGCAGCGGCGCCAAGGTCAACAGCGCTGAACCGTAGTCGCCGTTGGCTATCTGCAGGCGCGCGGTGATCTGGCGCAGGTTCTGATGGTTGGGCAGACGCACGAGCGCGTTGCGCGCGGCAGTGAGTGCGCCGCGGATGTCGCCGGCCTTTTCACGTTGCAGGATGCGCGGCACTTCGCGATCGAGATCGCTGCTGGCGGAGAGCTTGCCGTCTTTCTTCATGTGCGCGAAGCGTTGCGCGGCGGCCTTGTGATCGTCGCTGCTGACTTTTTCCTCCGGGCCCAGCACCAGTTCACCGCCGTCTTCGAGCGGGATGCCGGCCACGGCTTTTTCAGACATCGCCGCCACGCCGCCTTGCTCGGGCATGAGCCCCGCTTCCGGCAGCACTTCGGGCATGGGCGGGGCGGGTTCGAGCGGCGCGGCGGCGGGCGCCGCGGGCGAGACGCTGGCGGCATTGGCCGCCGCCGCGACAGTCGCCGCGCTGGCCTGGTTGGGGTTCATGACCGCGCTCGGGCTGACGGCCGTCGCCTGGTTCACCCCGGCGGCGGGCGCGCCGACGTTGTCCAGCGCCCAGGCCTGGCCGGCGATGAATGCCGCGCACAGCGCGACCGTACAAGCAGTGTCCTTACGCGACTTCATGTCAGTTGCCTCCCTGCGCCAGCGGCATGCCTCGCGACAGGTTGGGGCCGACCAGCTTGGGCGTCATGAAGATCACGAGCTCCTGCTTGGCATGCTGGTTGTAGCGGCCCTTGAACAGGTTGCCGGCAATCGGAATGTCGCCGAGGCCCGGCACGCCGCGCGTGGTGTCGCTGCTGGCATCGGAAATGAGGCCACCGATGACGATGGTCTCGCCGCTCTGCGCGCGCACCAGTGAAGTCGACTGGCGGATATCGAGATTCGGCGCGGTGCTCTGCACCAGGCCATTGGCGCCGACCACCTGGGTGACGCTGGATACGCGCGTGATGACGGGATAGACGTCGATCATGATCATGCCGTCGTTGGAGATCTGCGGGGTCAGGCCCAGCACGATGCCTTCGGTGACGATCTGCGGTATGTCGCTGGAGGCGGTGGTGGCGCCGGCCGCCGAGGTATCGGTGACCTGTTCACGACGGAAGAAGGTTCTGTCGGTGCCGACCTTGATCATGCCGGCCTGGTTGTTGAGCGTGCGGATATGCGGCTGCGATACCACGCGCACGTCGCCCTGCTGCTTGAGCGCATCGATCACCGCCGACAGGCGAATCGCGCCGCTGGTGGCGATGTCCAGGAGGCCCAGTGAAAACACGTTGGCCGCGGGCGTCACGCCGCCGGCCGGCTGCCTGACGATGGAAGAGGTTTCGAAATCCACCTGCTTGCCGCTGTGGAACTGCGACATGGCGCGCGTCCAATCGATGCCGAGCGCGAAGTCATTGTTCAAGGTGACTTCGACGATGCGCACTTCGATGTCGACCTGGCGCTGCACCGCTTCGTTGACGTCCCCTAAATAACGCCCGACTTCACGCACGCGCCGCATCTGGTCGGTGACCATGATGGTGCCGGCGGTGCGATTGACCACCAGCCGCGCATTCGGCGAGAGCATGGAACGAAGCTGCGTTTCGAGTTCATCCCAGAACGGCACGCTGCCTTGCTGGCTGACGGACACGCTGCCGCCGCCCTGTTCATTGCCGTTGCCGCCGCCGGTATTGCCGGTGGCGCCGCTGCCGCTACCGCCACTGGTGCCGCCGCCGCTGCCCGCCACCGAGCTGGTGGTGCTGGACGAAGTGGCCTGCGCCTCACCCTGGCGCACCACGCGGATGTAATCGACGGTGAAGGTGCGCGTGGCGGTGGAACGTACCCGCACCAGGCCACCATCCCGCTCCCAGTGATAACCGAGACTGCCGAGCATCGCTTCCATGGCCTGGTCGAAAGGCAGGTCGTGGAATTCGACGTTGATGCTGCCGGTCACGTCCTTGTCGACCACGATGTTGAGCTTGTAGGCGCGTGCGAACAGCGCCAGCACCTGGTCGATGGGAAAGTCGCGCGCGAAAAAGCTGTAGAGCTGTTCGGTGGTCTGGGTCGGCAGCTGATCGGTGTCGCTGGCCGGCATCACCAGGCGCGAGGCAATGGGCGGCGGCAACACCGCCGGCGCGCTAGTCATGGGCGTGGTGGTGGCCACCGGCGCGGCGACCGGCGCGGACTGACGGACGGGCTGGGCGCCGCATCCGCCGAGCAAAAGCGCGGCCACGGCCCAGGCAAGTTTGGTCGGAGAATTCATCAGGTCATCCCTCTCGATATCACGAGTCCCTCTACCCGATAGCGCTATCGGCGCGGGCGGGGACAAGCTTTAGGGCTGACGCTGGCGGGAATGCGGACCGGCGCGGCGGACCAATCAGCGGGCGGGAAGTCTCAGCAGCAGCGGTTCGCCGGCATCGGCGCCACGGCCGAGGGCGACGGAGGTCGGATCGATCTTCAGCACCGGTCGGCCGCTGATCTTGTCGCCGACCCGCACCATGTGGCCGTCGATGACGGCGATCTGGGCCGACGGCGTGCTGAGCACCGCTTCCAGCAGCGGCACGGCCGGTACGGCTGCAACGACCGGTTCGACGACCGGTGCGGGTGCCTCGGGCACGCTCACCACCGGCACATTGAGCGCCGGCGGCCCGAAAGGGTCGCGCACCGGCGCATGCTCCCAGCGCAGTTCGGTGGCGCGGCGTGGCCTGTCGTCGCCAGCTTCGATGGCGAGCAGGTCGGCGCCAGCGGTTGCATCGCCGGGCGACGAGGCATCCGCGGGCGCGGCGCTCACGGCTACGGGCGGCGGTTCGCTGCTGGCCATGTCGGCGGGGAAGAACATCGAGCGCATCTCGACCCACCACAGCGCCGCCATGCCGACCACCAGCGCGCCGACCACCCACGGGTTACGCAGCCACTTGTTCATGGTTGACTGCCGTCCACGGCGGCCTGGGTGCCGGCCAGCGATGGCGGCGCCTGCTCGCCGGCGCCATCCTCGCCGTCTGGATTGGATGCCGGCGTGCTGTCGAAGCCGGCGCGGGTGCGCATCCACACGCGGTATTCGAAATTCATGCGCGTGAGCCCTTTGCCCTCGCTCTCGCCATAGGCCGCCACCAGTTCGCCGGCCCACGGCGCTTCGCTCAATTGACGCAGCAGGGTCAGGCCTTCACCGAACACACGCGCGTCGCTGCCCTCGTGGGCCTGCACGCTCAGCAACAGCGGCACCGCGAGCAGGCCGGGACGTGCCTCCATGCGCTGCTCTTCATTGACGGTATAGGTGAGATCGATGGCGCGCGCCGCGCCGCGCGCCTGCAACTCGTGCAGCCAGGTGGCGAGCGTGCCGTAATCGGGAATGAGCTTGCGCTCGGCGGCGTCGATCTTGTCCTCGAGATGCTGGTATTGCAGGCGCAGCACCGTCGCTTTCAGATCTTCCAGCGACAGGCGCAGGCTCACTTCGCGCTGGATGGCGCTGTTGAATTCATTGGCGGTCTGCAACTGCACCAGCACCGTCCAGCAGGTCAGCGCGATGGCCGCGCACAGCAGCACGCCGAGCAAGGCCTTGGTGTAGAGATTGCGCGCGAACCAGTCGGCCGCTTCGCTGACGCGCTGGGCATTGCGGATGCGCCAGTTGGCGACCGGCGCGGCCCGTCCGTCACGGCGGCGATCGACGGCGGTGGTCATTGCAGTTGTCCGCGCATGGCGAAGCGGATGGGGCCACTGGCGGCCGCGCCGCTGCGCAACTGTTGCAGCCAGGTCTGGCGCCAGGCCGGGTTCACATGCGCATTCCACGGCGCGCGCTCGAGCGTCGCGCTCAAACCTTCGAGCGTCGGCAGCGTCACTTCCAGGCGCGTATCGGCCATGCCTTCCAGGCGGAAATCCCAGGCCTCGTCACCGCGCCGGATGCTGGCCTGGGTCAAGGTCAGGGACGCAGGCAGATCCTGCGCCAACTGGTGCATGAAGCTCGCCGGCAGCGGCGCCAGCGCGGGCGTCAGTTGCTGCAGGCGTTCACGCTGCGCCATGAGATTGGCGTAGTCGGTATCGAGCTGCGCGCTTTCCGCTTCCAGCGCCGGCAAGGCCGCCATCGCCAGCGCGCCACGGCTCGCCACGCGCGCATTGAAGTGCGTGACCCACGCCACGCTGACCAGCGCCACCGCCCACATCACGGCGGCAGCCAGCATCGCGGCGCGCGTCAGCGCACGTTGCGACAACGCGCGTTGCCGGAAGCGCGGCACCAGGTTGCCGAGCGGCGCGAGATCGACACGGGCGGCGGCGCGCGCCCAGGTGAATTCGAGATCGTCCACCGCCACGTCACGCAGCGGCATTTCGAGCGCGGGGCCGACGCGCGCCGGCAGTTCGGCGTCGCCGGCGAAAATGCAGGTGGCGTCGATCGATTTACCAATCTTCTGCTTGGCAAACAGCGCCGTGCGATTGGTTTCGAGCAGCACGCGTTCGTCAGGGGAATCGTGCTCGCCGATCACCACGGTGCGCGCGAACACCACGCAGGCATCGGCACGCACCACGCACAGCATCGCGCGTTCGCGCAGGACCACCGTGGCAATCACCACGTCCTGCGGCGTCTCACAGGCCGGCTGCGCCATGCGTGCCACCAGCTCGGCCAAGGGCAGCACCGAGCGCACCTGCAGGAAATGCTCTTCGCAGATGCGGATCATGGCGTCGACGATGCGCTTGGGCGCGAGATGCAGCAGCACGGTGCGGCCGGTCTGCGCACGCTCGTCGGCGATCGCGCGATAGGTCCACGCCGCCGGCTCACTGAAACTCTTGTCGGCCTCCACGCGCCGCGCCACCATGCGTTCCAGATCGGCCGCCGAGGTCGGCGGCGCTTCGAACGACAGGTGGCCGCTGTCATCGTTGGCAAACACGATGGCTATCGGCCCCGAGGGCAAGGCCAGCGCGGCATGCGCGGTGCTGACCGCCTCGGCGAAGGCGGCCAGCGTATCGACGCTCTCGGCGGCGTGGTAGACCGCCACCACCTTGCCACGCTGCAGTCTTACGGCGCGAAACTCGCCGAACACCCAGCTGATGACGCCGACCAGTTTGCTCATGGCGCGCTCCACGACCACACCGGGGTGGCGCCGCCCGACGACACGTAACTCAATTCACGCGAACCGTTGACCAGCACCGCGCGTTCGAGCGCGCCCGTCGGGAACGGCGGCTTGCGCAGCGACACCTTGCTGCCCTTGATGAGATAACGCGTGACGCCCGTGCCGCCGCCGGCGCCGACCGCCGGCAGCGATATCGCGCCACCCGCCTCGATGCTGTAGCCGACCGCGCTGGTGAACTGGTTGGTGAGCAACACCGGCACGAAAGTGCTGCCGAGATGCATGCGTTGCACGCGCACGCGCGCACCTTCCTTGACGGTCGCGGCGGCGGTCTGGTTCCAGATGGCATTGAAGGCGGCGGCGGTGGTGGGCGCGGCCGGCGCGTTACGCGTCAGGTCAGACACGATCATGATGCGCGGCGAGAATGGCGCGCTGGTGCGCCCGCTGGTCTGGGTATAGCCGGCAAAGGCCGTGGCGGTCGCGGTGAAGAAGCGCGGGTCGACGTAGTAGCCGCGCGTGAAGCCGCGCTCGTTGAGATTGATCTTGTTGCTGCTCATGCTGGTCACGCCGGCCAGCGCCGCGACCCAGCCGGCGGCATTGGGAATGCGCTTGTTGGTGCTGGTATAGGTGTCGAGCGCGCTGGCAAGCGTGGTGAGATCCTTGCCCTCGGCGTCCATCACCGCTTCATCGACGGTCTTGACCACGTTCGGCACCAGCACCGCGGCCAGCGTCGAGATGATGGCCAGCACGCCGATCATTTCGATCAGGGTGAAGCCGCCGTGCCTGCGAGTGATGGCGCGGTTCATCGGCCGAGACCGCCGATCATGCTCATCAGGGGCAGGAAGATGGCCATGGCGACGGTGCCGACCAGGCAGATGAGGGTCAGCATCACCAGCGGCTCGATGATGCCGAACAGCTTCTTGATGCGGCGCGGGATCTCTTCGTCGAGGTGATGGGCGACATGGCCGAGCGCATGTTCCATGCGACCGGTCTCCTCACCCACGGCGATCATTCTTACCAACATGCCGGGGATATCGGCGTGTTCGCGAAATGCCGTACTCAGCACCCCGCCCTGCAGCACCACGTTGAGCGCCGCGCCCACCAGTTCGCCGTACACGCGATTGCCGAGCGAGTGCTGGCACAGGCCGAGGGCGTCGGTGATGGGCACGCCGGATTTCAACAGCAGGCCGAGCTGATGGGTGAGACGCGACAGGCAAATCATGCGATTCAGCCTGCCGAACACCGGCATGCGCAGTTTCAGCCTGTCGAAGGCAAAGGCCAGCGTCGGTACGCGGTGCAGCGCCGTGCGCACGCCGACGAACGCCAGCGCGATGCCTGCCAGCGTGACCAGCCCGTAGTTCTGCGCGAACCCGCCGATGCCGATGACGATGCGAGTGACCAGCGGCAGCTCGAGGCCGAGCTCGGTGAGGATGGCGGCGAACTTCGGCACCACGAAGCCGAACAGCAGCATCATGAAGGCGATGAGCACGCACAGCACCACGATGGGATAGGTGCTGGCCTGCTTGACGTCCGCCATGAGGCGCCCCAGCCATTCGAGATAGCGCGCTATTTCGCGCAGCGACTCGGCGAGGTTGCCGCCGTACTCGCCGGCCGCGATGGTGTTGCGGATCTGTTCGTCGAAGATCTTAGGATGACGCGCCAGGGCTTCACCGAGGCTGGTGCCGGTTTCGACGTTGAGGCGCACGTCGGTCAGCACGCGCTTCAAGCCTTGTTCCTCGCTCTCGCTTTCCAGCGTGCGCAGCGCCGACACGATGCTCAAGCCGGCATCGAGCAGCACCGCGAGATTGGAGAACAGCTCGGCGAGATCGGCGCGCTTGACGCGCGACACTTCGCGAACTTCGTCGGGCTTGCAGGTCTTGGCTTCGATCAGCCAGTAGCCGATGGTTTGCAGCTTCTCCGCCAGCGACTGCTCGTCGACCGCGGTCAGCGTGCCGGCCACTCCATTGCCGTCCCGGTCGATGGCGCGATAGGCGTAGTTGAGCATGGCGCGCGACTCGTCGGTCAGCGCACGACGCGAACCAGTTCATCGAGCGTGGTGAGGCCGGCGCGCGCCTTGGCGAGACCGTCTTCCAACATGCTCTGCATGCCGCTGTCGGCAGCCAGTTGCCGCAACTGCGACAACTCCACGCCCTTCAGGATGGGCGCATGGAAACGCTCGTCGACGACCAGCACTTCGTAGATGGCGACACGTCCGCGATAGCCGCTGTTGCGGCACAGGTTGCAGCCGGCGCCGACCCACAACGGCCCGACTTCGTGCGTGCCTATGACGTTACTCAGGCGCGCGTATTCCTCGGCGGGGTTCTCCACTTCGGTCTTGCAGCCGCTGCAGATGCGTCGCACCAGGCGCTGGCCAACCACCGCCGACAGCGCCGAGGTCAGGAGATAGGGTTCGATGCCCATGTCGACCAGGCGCGGAATGGCGCCGATGGCGTCGTTGGTATGCAGGGTCGACAGCAACAGGTGACCGGTCAGGGCCGCGCGCACCGCGAGCTGGGCGGTTTCGGCGTCGCGAATTTCGCCGAGCAGGATGACGTCCGGATCCTGGCGCAACAAGGCGCGCAGGCCCGAGGCGAAGGTCAGGCCGATATCCGGCTTGACCTGCGTCTGGCGGATCAGCGGCAGGCCGTATTCAATCGGGTCTTCGAGTGTGAACACGCTGAGCTGCATGGCGTCGACCTGGCCGAGCACGGTGTACAAGGTGGTGGTCTTGCCGCTGCCGGTGGGGCCGGTGACCAGCACCATGCCATGCGGGCGCGCCACCGCTTCGAGCAGGCGCTCGGCGCTGGCCGGCGAGAGACCGAGCTGATCGAAATTGACGTGGATGTTGCCCTTCTCGAGGATGCGCATGACCAGGCTTTCGCCGTACTGCGTGGGCAAGGTGGAGACGCGCAGATCGACTTCGCGTCGCCCGAATTTGAAATTGATGCGGCCGTCCTGCGGCACGCGCTTCTCGGACACGTTGAGGCCGGCGATGACTTTCACGCGCGCCGCGAGCGCCGGGCCCAGCGCCACCGGGATCAACACTTCCTGGCGCAGGATGCCGTCGACGCGGATGCGCACGCGGATGATGCGCTCTTCCTGTTCGAGATGGATGTCGGTGGCGCGCGCCTTGACGCCGAGCGCGATGATTTCCTCGACCAGGCGAATCATGCCGCTGGCCTGCGCGTCGTCCTCGTCGCTGTCACCGACGATACCTTCGCGCATGATGGCGTCGATGGTTTCCTCGATGGAACTGCGCTGCGCGTAATGGCGTTCGATGGCGTCGACGAGATCCGCCTCGGGCGCGGTGGCGACATCCAGACGCAGGCCGGTGGCGCGCTCGAGCGCGTCGATGGCGACCACGTTGAGGGCGTTGGAGAGCACCACCGTCAGCACGTCGCCGTCGCGACGCAGCGGCAGGGCGCGGTGGCGCTTGGCGAGTTCGTGCGACACCAATGCCAGCACGGCATCGTCGACCACTGCGCTGGCGACGTCGACGACTTCGGAATTGGCCTCGTCGGCCAGCGAACTGGTGAGCGCCTCGGCGGTGACGAAGCCCAGCGCCACCAGGCTTTCGCCGAGCATCATGCCCTGGCGTCGGCCTTCGCGCAGGGCGAGGTCGAGCTGCGGGCGGGTGATGACGCCCGCGGCCAGCAGGCGTTCACCGAGTGGCCGCTTGCTGCCCGCGGCCGGTACCGCGTGTAGAGGTCCGTTCATCGGGCAGCCCGCGTGGGTCTTAGTTGGACGCGATGTGCACGAACAGCACGACGTTGGTGGCGGTCGCGGCAGGCGCGGCGCCGGTGCTGGTCTTGACGCGGCCGCCGGTGAACCAGGCCTTGCCGCCGGTGGTCACCGAGCCGTCCTTGTCCAGCGCATCGCTGACGCGCATCGCCTGGTCGGCGGTCAGGCCGTCGACCTGGATGAAGGACGAGGTGCCGGTGGTGTCGGCCGTGCCGTTGCCGTCGAAATCGAACTGGTTGGCGGCGGCGGTACCGGTGGTGACCAGCAGGTTGCTGGCGGGCTTGAATTCATTGACCAGTTCCTGGCCGAGGTACGGGCCCTTCCAGCCGGCCACGGCGGTGCCCTGGCGAATGAGCTGGTGCTGGTTGGCATTGGCCGACAGGCCGTTGTGGATCGGGAACTGCCCGGTGTCCTTGTAGTAGGACGTCACCGCGGTGCGGATGGTGGACACGTCTTCGACGAAGGCGCTGACGCGCGATTCGCGAATGGCCTCGAAAATACGCGGCGTGGCAACCGCGGCCAGGATGCCGATGATGGCGAGCACGCCGATCATTTCGACCAGGGTAAAGCCACTCATTTTGGACTTCATCGCGACAATCTCCGTTTCGTGGTGACGGCCCACCGGCCGCCATGCTGGGCTTGGGAACATGCGGAAGGTCTTGGTGTAGCGAGGGCGTTTGCGAGGGTGAATCTTGCGGTCACCACCCAGGAGCGGGGTATTACCTACCTTCCCTGGCGCTCGGCGCGCTGCCTGTGCCGTCCGTGGAAGAAGTAGCGGCCGGATTGGCGGACGACTTTAAGGGGGATTTGACCGGCATCGGCGCCGTGGCGGGGCGGGCGCG
Organism: Pseudomonadota bacterium; assembly: GCA_016719885.1. Lineage (NCBI taxonomy): Bacteria > Pseudomonadati > Pseudomonadota > Pseudomonadota bacterium. The sequence continues at coordinate 77,986 of JADJYF010000014.1, forward strand.
CGAGTGAGTAACGGGGATGGGAAACGGGAAACGGGCGGCACGGCGCCGCCGTCGGCAGCAGCCATCGCGCCGTGACGCGATGGCTGCCGGAAGCCTCAGCCGGCCGACTTTTGAGTGGCGTTGAAGTACGCCAGGTAGTCGGGCGAGAGCTTGTCGACGCCCTTGGCCGCCGCGTGCTCGGCGATCTTGGCGCCGACCGCCGCGTTCAGCTCGCCCTTGAACACGTCGTTGTTTTCGCGCAGCCAGTCTTCCGACGCCTGGCGATTGACGTTGAGCTTGTTGATCTTGGGGATCGCGAAGCGCGCGATGAGTTCGTAGGAACGCTTGGTCTCGGCCCAATCCGCCCAATGGTGGTTGAGATCGAGGAAGCAACCGAAACCGCCCGACTGCTGGTTGAGCCTGTCTATCTGGGCGACGAAGTCATCGGGCGTACCGATCACGGCGAAGCCGGTCTCGATCATGTAATCGACCGGGTCGACGCCGGGCGGCGTGCCGAGCGGCAGGGCCGCGACCTTGGACATGTAGTCGATCCAGCGCGCGAGGCCGAAACGCACGTTGGCGCGCGCCTTGTCGCGGGTCTCGGCGACGTGCACCGGCCCGACCAGGCGCCAGCCCGAGCGGTCCATGCTTTGACCGTGTTCGCGCGCGGTTTCCTCGGCGATGTCCCAGTTGGCGCCAAGCGCGTTGAAGGCACCGGTGGAGGTCGCGCCGATCGACAGCAGGCTCAGGCCGAACTTGCCGGCCGCACGCGCGCCGGTCGGCGAAACCTGGTTGGCGACCGCGATCTCGACGCCGCTCGGATTGTAGGACGGCATCATCAGCGACGCGTTCTTGAGTTCGAACCAGTCGGTCTTGCAGTTGACGGTTTCACCGCGCAACAGCTGCACCAGCGGGCCGATGGCCTCTTCCATGCGATCGCGCACACGCGGCGTGGGAATGGCCTGCATGTAGGCGTCCGACGGCAGCGAACCGGGACCGACACCGAACATCGCGCGACCACGGGTCATGTAGTCGAGCTGGCGGATGCGATCGGCCAGGATCAGCGGATGGTGATAAGGCAGCGAGGAGACGCCGGTGCCGAGACGGATGGTGCGCGTGCGCTGCGCGGCGCCGGCGATGAACAGTTCCGGACTCGCGGTGATTTCCCAACCACCGGAATGATGCTCGCCGATCCAGGCCTCGTCGTAGTTGAGCTTGTCCATCCATTCGACGAGTTCCATGTCGTGCTCGAGCGCAAGAATCGGATTCTCGTCGGGGGGCGTGTGGGGCGGAATGAAAGCACCGAATCTCAACCGTGATTGCGCCATGGGGCTACTCCTTGTGTGAGCAGATGGGGATCCACTTCGTCGCGCGGAACATCGCCGGCCACGCACCGGCGTGGTAAGACCGCGCGTTCGCGCGAGGGGAAGTGAAACTGTGGATACAACACCGCAGCGCGGAATGCCCCGCGCATGGGTACATGGCGCGAGAATATCCGGCCCACCGCGTGAAATCGAGAGGACGAGCCCAAGTTGGCGCAAGCCCTGCACGGCGTAGCGCGGCACGCTCCCCTTTCGGGGAGGGGTTTCGGGCGGCGCGCCCTCAGTCCGCGGCGACGGTGCGGCCGTCGGCCCAGGCGCGCAGGGCCGCGACCTGCTCGGCCATGACCGCGGACAGGGGCTGGGTGGCCGCCATCTGCGCGAGCAGCAAGGCCTCGTCGACGGCCACTTCACGCGCCTGCGCGGCGTAGCGCGCCGACACCACCGCCTGTTCGATTTCAGCGCCGGAGAAACCCTCGCTGTGGGCGGCCAGGGTATCGAGATTGAATTGCGCGGGCGGCAGCGCGCGGCGCGCGAGATGGATGGCGAAGATCTCCTTGCGCGCCGCGGCGTTCGGCAGGTCGACGAAGAAGATCTCGTCCATGCGTCCCTTGCGCAGCAGCTCCGGCGGCAGCTCGGCGATGTTGTTGGCGGTCGCCACCACGAACACCGGCCGATGATTTTCCGCCATCCAGGTCAAGAGCGTGCCGAGCACGCGCCGCGAGGTGCCGTTGTCGTTGTCACCGGTGGCGATGCCTTTCTCGATTTCGTCGCACCACAAGACGCAGGGCGCGAGCGTTTCGGCGGTCGCCAGCACCTTGCGCATGTTGGCCTCGGTCTCACCGAAGTACTTGTTGTAGAGCACGCCGAAGTCGAGGCGCAGCAGCGGAATATTCCACACGCCCGCGACCGCCTTGGCGGCGAGACTCTTGCCGCCGCCCTGCACGCCCAGCAGCATGAGACCGCGCGGACGATCGACGGCGGTGCTGTCCTTGAACGCCACGTGGCGTTCACCCAGCCAGTGCTTCAAGCGATGCAGGCCGCCGATGTCGTCGAGGCTGGCGGTATCGAATTCGAATGACAACAGACCGTCGCCGCCCAGGATCGCGTAGCGCGCCGCCGACACCGCGCTGACATCGCTGCGCGTGATTGCGCCGTCATCGCGTATGGCGGTGCGAATGAGGCGACGCGCATCGGTGCGCGTGAGTCCACCGAGATTATCGACCAGCGCGCTGACCGCGGCCGCTTCGGCGCGCACCTTGTTGTTGCCACCGCGTGACGCCCACAGCTCGGCTTCCTCGGCAATCATGCGCGACAACTCGATGCTATTGGGCAGCGACAAATCGAACGCCACCGCGAAGGATTTCAGTTCGTCGGGCAGACTGAGCGCGTGGCTGATGAAGACCAGCTTCTGATGACGCACCTCGTAGTCCTGCGCAATCTCCTTGATCAGGCGCACGTGCACGGGGTTGTCAAAAAAAGGATGGAAGTCGAGCAATAGGATGAGCCCCGCCTGGCGCGAGCCACGGATGGCGCGCAGCGCGGTCTCGGGATCGCTGACGGCCTTGCGCGTGGCGTTCGGCGTGGTGTCGTCGACCAGGCGCAGCTGATCGGCGCTGAAGAAATCGGCGCCGAGCAAGGTGACCAGGCCATCGGTGACCGACCAGCGCGCCAGCGACACGTCGAGACCGTCGGCGAGCGTACGCAACAGCCCGATGACGCGCGGCTCCTCGCAGGTCTCGATGGTGATCAAGGGAAAGCCGCCAGCCACCAGCAGCCTTAAATCGTCCCTGTCGGTCATGGATGAGATCCTATGTTTGGCCCTTCGTGCACTGTAGGTGCGAATTCATTCGCACACTCATCTCATGTGGCTCGCCACTCATGGCCTGCACTGTGCGAATGAATTCGCCCTACTTCTTGGTCCGGTAATCACCGAAACCCTGGTCGCGCTTGGTGAGCGCGGAATTGAGATCGGCGCGCAGCTCCTGCATGTGGGCCTGGGTGGAGGCCGTCATCATGCCCATCTGCTGCAGTTCGGTGCCGGCGCGAATGCCGGCGCGCAGGCCCATGGCCTCCATCTGGCGATGCACCGCGCGCTTGTTGATCTGCTGGATGTCGGCCGGGATGCGCGCCACGCGCTCGGCGATGGCCAGCACTTCCTCTTCGAGCTTGTCGACGGGAAAGGCGCGATTGGCGAAACCGCATTCGACTGCCTCGAGACCGCTGATCGAATCGCCCGTCAGCATCATCTCCATGGCGCGCCGCATGCCGACCAGCCACGGATAGAACTGGTTGTCCGGCGGGCTCATGGAGCGCACCGGCGGATAGCCGATTTGTGCGTCCTCGGCGACGTAGACCAGGTCGCAACCGGTGGCGAGTTCGGTGCCGCCCGCCAGGCAATAGCCGTGCACCTGGGCGATGAGCGGCTTGGACAGGTCCCACATGCGAAAGCAACCTTCCACCACGTGGCGCGGCCAGTTGCCGAGCCCACCGGCGGTATGCCAGGGCTGCCCTTGGTGCACGTCGGTCTTCAGATCGTAGCCGGCGCTGAAGCTGGTGCCCGCGCCGCGCAGCACGATGACGGCCACGCTGTCGTCGCGGTCGGCCTGCTCCAGCGCGTCGAACAGTTCGCCACGCAGGGCGTTCGACAGCGGGTTACGCTTGTCGGGGCGGTTGAGAGTGATGCGACGGATGCGCGGGCGCGGTTCGTCGCAAAGAATGAATTCGTAGGCCATGGCGGGCTCCCCCTGTCTGGCCTCGAATTAGAACCGTCGCGGAGTCTCCTGCGCAAGGCGTGCCGACATCGGCACGCCTACGCCGCGCGGCGGCGGCGCGAACCGACAGCCAGCGTCGCCAGTCCGCCCAGCAACAACCAGGCCCCGCCCGGCAGCGGCACCGCCGAGGTCACCGCTTCGGTCACCCGCAGCAGCACGCGGTCGTTCAGTGCGTCGTACACCACGTCAAAGGCGCCGCTGCCGAAACCGGTCATCACCACGCTGGCGAAACTGCCCGTCAGTTGTCCGACCGCGTCGAGGATCAGGATCTCCTCGCCCACCGCGTAGCTGCAGGCGGCGAAACACGACAGCCCCAATGTGCCGCCCAGGCTGGCGTTACCGCTGACCAGCAACAGGTCATTGCTGAAGGCATTCTCGAGTTCGATATCGAGCGTGCCTAGCGCCGACTGTTGCAGCGAACCGTTGATGTTCAGCGTGCCGGGTGACGCCCCCGGCGCGAGATGGCCGTTGTTGAACAAGGTGCCGCTGACACTGAAGGTCGCGGTTCCCCCGAGCGTGCCGTCGTTGACGAAGTTCGCCGGCAGTTCCAAGGCGCCGGCATGCACCTCGATGGTACCGGTGTTGGTCAGCGCCAGGGTGGCAAGTGAACTGGTACCGGCGCCCGCCGATTTGACCAGCAGCCCGCCATTGTCGAAGCGCGCCTGGCCACCGAAGTTCCAGGTCAAGTCCGCATCACCCATGATTTCGAAACGTCCGTTGTTCACCAGGCGCGATCCATTGCCGCCTTGCAAGGACGCAGCGCTGTTCCAGGCGATGGTGCCATTGTTCACCAGCAGCGAGCCGACCTGGCGCTTGGCGCTGACCGTGGTGGCATCGAAAGTCGCACCGGCGCGGATCTCGAATTGACCGGTCAAGTCACCGGCCAGCCAGTGGACTTGGCCGCCGAGACGAGCGAAGGACGCCGGCGAGCCATCACCACCGGTCTGGGTACCCGCAACCAGGTGCAGGTCGTCGGCACTGATGTTGTCGACGAATCGTGCATTGCCGGTGACGCGGTTGAGACCGGCAAAGCGCGTACCGTCGTTGAAGCGATTGCTGGCACCGGCGTACTCGATGGCGCTGCCGGCGACGGCCTCGAACAGGCCACCATTACTGGTGAGCGCAATGTTGCCGATGCTGAGCGTCGCGCCATTGGCGGCGCGCACCGTGCCGCTCGCGGCATTGATGAGCTGGTGCTGGCCGCCGAAGTTCCAGTTGAACAGGGCACTCGCGGTCGCCTCGATCAGCGCGTTGTTGGTCATCAGCGAACCATTGCCGCCCTGCCACTGCTGCGTGTTGGCCCAGCGAAACGTGCCGTTGTTGAGGATGTCGGAACCGACCTGGCGTTTGCCGGCAGCGCCGCTGGCGGTGAAGGTCGTGCCCGACATGATTTCCCACGCGCCGGCCAGGTCACCGCCTTCAAAACCGACCGCTCCAGCCAAACGACCACGCGACCCGACCGTGACACCATCGCCGCCCGTCTGCGTGCCGCTGATCCAACGCAGATCGTCGGCAGTGATGAGATCAACGAAGCGGGCGTTGCCGGTTACGCGATTGAGCCCCAGGAAGCGCGTGCCGCCATTGAAGCGGTTCGAGGAGCCCGAGTATTCGATGGCGCTACCAGCGCTTGCTTCGAACAAGCCGCCGTCGCTGGTCAGCGCCAGGTTGCCGATGTTGAGACTGGCGTTGTCGGTCGCGCGTACAGTGCCCGAGGCGGCATTGCGCAATTGGTGCTGGCCGCCGAAATTCCAGTTGAACAGCGCGCTCTCGGTCACTTCGATCAAGCCGTTGTTCGTCAATTGCGAGCCATTGCCTCCTTGCAACTGCTGCGTGGAAGCCCAGCGTAAAGTACCGTTATTGATGATGTCCGAGCCCACCTGGCGTTTGACCGTCGCACCACTGCTGGTGACGGTCGCGCCCGACTTGATCTCCCAGGCGCCCGCCAGGTCGCCCCCTTCGAACAGCACCGCGCCGGACAGTCGCGCGCGCGAACCTGGCGTCACACCGTCACCGCCGGTCTGGGTGCCGCTCGCGAAGCGCAGCTCGTTGGCGCTGATGTCGTCGACGAAGCGCGCATTGCCGGTGACACGATTGAAGCCGACGAAGCGGGTGCCGTCGTTGAAGCGGTTGCTTGACCCTGCATAGTGAATAGCACTGCCGACGCCGGCCTCGAACAAGCCGCCATCACTGACCAGTGCAATCTCACCGATGGTCAGGGATGCATTGTTGACCGCGCGCAGCGTGCCGCTGGCCGCATTGAGCAATTGGTGTTGGCCGCCGAAATTCCAGTTGAACGTCGCAGTCTCGGTCGCCTCGAGCAGGCCATTGTTGGTGAAACGAGAACCGTTGCCGGCCTGCCACTGCTGCGCGCTCGCCCAGCGAAACGTGCCGTTGTTGACGATCGTTGCCCCCACCTGGCGCTTTACCGCGGCGCCGGTCGCGGTGGTCGTGGTGCCGGCGGCGAGTGTCCAATCGCCGGTCAAATCGCCGCCGCTCCAACCCAGTTGTCCGGCGGACAATCCCGCGCCACCGGCAAACACCGCGGCAGTGCCGTTGTTCGAACCACCGGTGAAGGTGAGATTGTCGGACTGAAAACTGCCGCTGAAAGCGGAGTTACCTGATATCTGCACCTGACCGGCACCACTGAAGCGGGAGCCATCGTTGAAGATGTTGTTGCTGCCATTGAACACGATGGTGCCGGTCTGGGCATCGATGAGGCCGCCATTGTTCTGGAACTGCCACGTACCGACATTGGTGGTGGTACCCGCGGACTTGGAAAATGTGCCGGCATTGACGAACACCGCTTGACCACCAAAGGCCCACACCAGCGTGTTGCCGTCGGACGCCGAGCGCCACTCGCCATGGTTGGTGACGACCGCGCCATTGCCGCCCTGCAGGGCATCCGCCTGCCATTGCACCAGGCTGAGGTTGGTGAATGTACTGCCGACGAAACGTTTGGCGCTGCCCGCGTTGATTTGCAAATCGTCGAGCGCCGTCATCGGTTCCGGCGCGGTGACACCGGTAATGAAATCGCCCCCGTTCCAGTTGAACGTGACCGCCAACGTGAGCGCCGGGAACAGTGCGCTGGCGACAGCGGCGGCGAGGTGGAAAGTCATTCGTTTGTCTTGCCAGGTCTGCATACATCCCTCCCGCACTATCCATCAGTGTCACTCTGACGCGCGGCGACGCCACGCTCGGCAAGTGTCGACCGCATTGAACATGAGCGTAGGTGAGAAAGTGCCGGCGTGCCGCAGGCGGCGCCGGCCGGATTGTTAAATTCCATGGCGGCGCGCCGCGCGAGCACACGGGCCTCGCGCCCGAGTTGGCAGCAAAAACCGGCACATAGATAGACTTGAACAGGACGCCGGCCGTTGCCCGACAAAAGTCGGGCCGGCGCCGATGCAGCGATTGCGTGAACTACTTAACGCAATTCAAGTGCCTAGGTCGGCCAATGGATGTTCCGCGGCCGGCCATGGACTGGCGAAGAAACCGTCTATCCAGTCGTCGGTGACGTCGGCGATTTTCGCCGGCCGCCACTTGGGCTGCTTGTCCTTGTCGATCAAGAGCGCGCGGATGCCTTCGGCGAGATCGGGCCGCGCCGCACAGGCCAGCGACGCCACCAACTCGGCACGGAAGACCTCGGCCAGCGAGGCCAACTTCAAGCGTCGTTGCAGGGCAATGGACAACACCGCGGTGGTCGGCGACCCGGCGGCCAGGGTCGCGCTTGCGCGTTGCAGCCATTCATTGTCGGTGGCGAGGCTGGTGATGCGATGGATGATGTCCGCCGGCTCATCGCCGCGGCACAGCGCGTTGATCAGATCAAGATTTTCGCGCAGAGGGCCCGGCGCGCCCGGCGCTTCGCTGAACGATTGCAGCAGGCGCGACAGGTCGCGCCGATTGCTTGCCACCTCACCGTGCCAGGCGTGAGCGACGAGGGTTTCCATCAACACCGCCTTGCGCGCGTGGTTGACGTGGTAGTCGGCGAGGCCAGCGAAGATGGCATCGCCGGGGCCGAGCTGCGCGGCGGTCAGCGCCAGGAACAGGCCGGTGCGCCCCGGCGCGCGCGCCAGGAACCAGCTGCCGGCGACGTCGGCGTACAGGCCGATGTTGATCTCCGGCATGGCAATGCGCACTTCGCCGGTCACCACGCGATGACTCGCGCCCACCATCAAACCCATGCCACCGCCCATCACCACGCCATGGCCCCAGCACAGCACCGGCTTGGGATAGGTGTGGATGAGATAGTCGAGGCGGTATTCGCGCGCGAAGAAATCGAGCGCGTAGTCGTTGGCGCGAATGTCGGCGCGACGCGGAGAGTCGCGATGCGCAAGACACGCGGCATGCAGGCGCGTGAGATCGGCGCCGGCACAGAACGCGCGCTCACCGGCGCCTTCCAGCATCACCAGCACGATACCCGGGTCCGCCGCCCACGCCGGCAGACGTTCGGCCAGGAGGTCGATCATGTCGAGCGTCAGGGAATTGAGCGACTTCTCGGCATTCAGGCGCGCGACGCCGATGCGTTGACCACCGGCGGTCGGGATCTCTTCGAACAGGACGGCAGAGGAAACGGGTACGGACACGATGGCGGACCTTTCACATGCGTTGGGGAATGGGAATTCTATGGCGAAGCTCGGGGGTGAGTGAATGATCGTGAGGGTGGGGATGGAAGGCGTGGGCCGCTTTTGAATGTCAGGCTGAAGCCTGACCCACAAGGATGGCTTGCCGGTTGCGCTGTTGGTCGTGGGTCAGGCTTCAGGCTTCAGCCTGACCGTGCGCCACGCGCTGCCGGCGCCGGCGCAATCGCCAGCACCGCGAATGCCGCCAGCAGGCAGGCCGCACCCGCCGCCAACAAAGCCGGCGTGTAGGTGAGCAACAGCGTGCGCGTCAAACCGGCGCCATAGGCGGCGGTGGCGGCGCCGAGTTGATGGGCGGCGAATACCCAGCCGAACACCATGCCGGAGCGTTCGCTGCTGAAGTGTTGCCCGACCAGCTTGACGGTCGGCGGCACGGTGGCTATCCAGTCGAGTCCATAGAACAGCGCGAACAGCGACAGGCCGTACAAGGTGAAGCTCGAATGGGGCAACCAGAACAAGGACAGGCCGCGCAGGCCGTAATACCAGAACAGGAGTTTGCGATTGTCGACGCGGTCCGAGAGGTAGCCCGACAGCGTGGTGCCGACCAGGTCGAACAGGCCCATCATCGATAACACCGAGGCGGCCGGCACCGCGGCCAGACCGTAGTCGCCGCACAGCGAAATGAAGTGGGTCTGCACGAGGCCATTGGTGCTGAGCCCGCATACGAAGAAGCTGCCGGCCAGCAGCCAGAAGCTCGGCACGCGGCACGCATCGTCGAGCGCGGTGAACGGCGCATGCCAGGGTGGCGGCGTGCCGGCCGGCGCGATGCCGGCGCCGGGTGCATCGCCATAGGCATCGAGGCCGAGCTCGTGCGGATGATCGCGCAGCAGCAGGGTCACCAGCGTCGCCACCACCACGCAGGCGATGAACACCGGGATCACCGCGTAACGCCAGCCGTGGTGCTCAATCAACCAGGCGGCGATCGGCAGAAACAGCAACTGGCCGGTGGCGGTGGCGGCGGCCAGCACGCCCAGCACCAGCCCGCGCCGTGCCGCGAACCAACGATTGGCGACCATCGCGCCGAGCACCATCGCCGTGAGCCCGGTGCCGCAGCCGAGCACCACGCCCCACAGCCAGAACAACTGCCACAGCGTGCCGATGCGCGTGGCCAGCACCATCGCGATGGCAATCAGCATCGATGCCGTCACCATCACGCGGCGCAAACCGAAGCGCAGGATGAAGGACGCGGCGAACGGCCCGAGCAGGCCGAAAAGCGCGAAACGCACCGCGAACACCGACGAGATCTGCTCGACGTTCCAGCCGAATTCGTTGCTCAAGGGCCGCAGCATCGCACCCGGCAGACCGAGAGCGGCGGACGTGGTCATCATGGCGCAGAAAGTGACGGCGGCAACCACCCACGCGTAGTGAATGCGGTGGCGCGCCAGGGTTCGGGACAGTGACAGTGCAAACATGACGGCGCGCAGTGTGCACCGCCGCGCGCGACGACTGAAATGGATAATCGAGAAGGCGGATATTCAGTGCGCGAATACCCGCCCCTGTGCGCCCCTAAAGGAGCGCGATGATGCGCACCGGCGAGCCGGTCGCGCCGCGGAACTTGGTGGGAAGGATGACGATGGTCGACTGCCACAGCTTGCGCTCGACGATTTCGTCGGTCTTGACGTTCTCGATGATGTAAATGCCCTGGCGCGTGATGAGATGCTGATGCACGGGGAAGATGACCTTCGGGTCTTCACAGGGGAAGACTTCGAGCGCCATGTTGTCGGCGCCGACCGCCACCACTTCGTGCGCTGCCAGCCATTTCGAGGCTGCCAGGCCGATGCCCGGATAGCCGTGCGCGTAGGTCACCGGGTCGCTCCAGAACTTGTGTCCCCAGCCGGTATGGATGATGACGATCGAGCCCTTCTCGATGCTGACCTTCTGGCGCTTGAGCGCGCCTTCGAGATCGGCGGGCGTGATGGCGTAACCAGGTTTCAGGAACTTGGTCTTCTTGTAGCCAGCGACGTCGATGATCACGCCGCGCGCGATGAAGGGCGGCGCCTTCTCGATGCCGGCGTGACACAGGCCGAAATCATCCGCGCCTACCGGCGCCGGAATGCCGCCATAGAGTTCGGCATGGATGGTGGCGTGTCCGAGCGCATCGATATGGGTGCTGACGTGGGTCGTCATTTCGATGCGTTCGAGATAGAAGCCGATGCCGTTCTCGGCGCCGAAGCCGTTGCGGATCATGCGTTCGCTGTTGGCCGAGGTGCTGGAGAGCGTCATGACATAGGGCAACTGGATGGGCGGAATGCTGGGGTTGCCCATCGCCACGTCGTGGGAGAGATCGATGATCTCGCCCTTCTTCACCTGTTCGAGCGCGGCGAGGATGCTGTCCGGCGTCATGAGATTGCCGGCGCCAATCTCGTCGCCCTCGCCCCACACCCAGTGATCGGGACCGAGGTCGACCGGGCCGGCGAAGGTGGACGTGGCTTTGCGCCGCGCTTTGGGCGCGGGCTTGGTTTTGGCTTTGTTGGGAGATTGCTTGCGGGTGGCCATGCGGGTCTTTTGGTCCTGTGCGGGATGAAGATGGCGCGATTGTCCCATTGATCGGGACGTTTTCGCAGGTGCGAATTTTTGGCGCGGCGCTCAGAACGATACGCAGTCCACGCCGTCGACGCGCATCACCGACTGCTGCTTGAAGCGCGCCTTGTAGGCGGCGCGCACCGCCTCGATGTCGGCGTCGCGGCTGCGGGCGGGCGAATACCACAGCATCAGCACGCGTGAGGGCTCGCGACTGATGGCGCCATCGGGCCGTCGCCATTGGCCGCGCCCGGACAGTTCGGTCAGGCCTTCGGGAAAGCGCGGCGTCACTTCATCGTCTATGAATTTCGACCACTCGGCATCGGGCAGCGGCTGACCGTCGGCGAGCGCGGCGCCGAAGAACAACTGCACGCGCGCCATCAGGCGCGCCGGCTTGGCGCATTCGGCGGCCTGGCTTGCGTTGCCGAAGCCGATGGCCGCGAGCGTGACGATGGCGAGCATGGTTTCACGCTGCAAGGACAACAGGCCGACGAGCATCGCCAACACGGCATAGGCGGCGGCGAACTGGTAGCACAGCGTCCGTGCCACGCCGTCGAGGTGCCAGGGCAGGTACATGCCACCGCCCGCCTCCACCGAGTGGATGATGCCGAACAGCGTGAGCAGGGCCGCGACCACCAAAGTCATGACCGCGGCGACGTGGCGCCGGTCGATGAGCGCGACGAGAAATCCGCCCCACAGCATCGAGGTGATGATGAAGCCATTACCGAGGGCAACGATCAGCGCGAGTTCCGGCAACCCATGGGACTGGTCGTGCATGAGTTCATCGAAACGCGCGGGCGACACGTAGTTCGGATCGCCGAGCTTGATGGCGAGCAGGCGCGCAATGGCCGGAAAGAAACTGAAAGCAACCGCCGTGGCATGCTGCGGCGGACTCGCTTCGAACGCCTGGCTGGTCATCTCGATGGACACGAACACCAGGATCGGCGCGAGCACCGCCAGCGGCAGTACTTCGACCAGGGTGGAGAGGTAGCCGACCACGCCGCCGACACCGATGAAAACACCGGTCAGCAAGGTGTAGCCGGCCCGCGCGCCCATCTTCTTGTAGGCTGGATGACCGATGTAAGGCGTGGTCTGCGCGACGCCGCCACACAGGCCGGCGACCAGTGTCGAGATCGCTTCGACCAATAGAATGTCGCGGGTGTTGAAGTCGTCGCCCGCGGCGCGTGCGCTCTCGGCATTGTTGATCCCGCCTATCACCATCAAGAGGCCAAAGGGTAGGTAGAGCGGCAGGTAGGGCACGGTGGAAGCGATTCCATCCATGAAAGCGAGGGTTGGCACGGGCAAGGCGAAGCGCAACTCGAGCGCGGCCGGCGCGTGGAAGCCGGGGCCGATGAGACCGAGCGGGCCGAGCGTGTAATAGAGTGCGGTGCCGAGCAGGAAGGCCGCGAACACGCCGGGCACCTTGCCCGGCAGGCGGCCGCGCGCCACCACCACGTAGAGGATGACGCCGAGCGTGGCCATGCCGACTATCGGCGCGCTCAGCACTTCGAGCATGGGCAGGAAACCGATGAGCATGAGCGCGATGGCGGCGATCGCGCCGAGCAGGCCGGCGCGCGGCACCGCACGGCCGATGGTCGCGCCCACGAAGGCCAACACGAATTTGAACACGCCCATCACCATCATGCCGGCCATGCCCAAGTGCCAGGTGGCGATGGCGGCGGCGTGTTCATCGAGCCCCTGCTGTTTGAAGGCAACGAAGGCCGGCCCCAACAACAGGAATGCGAGAACGATGGTGGTGGGCGTAGCGATGCCGAGCGGCATGGCGGTGACGCTGGCATTGCCGCTGCGCCGCGCGAGACGCACCGCCATCCAGGTGTAGAGCAGATCGCCCACCAGCACGCCGAGCGCGGTGCCGGGGAACATGCGGCCGAACACCACGTCGGCCGGCATCTGGTAGACGCCGACCAGCACCGCGGCGAGAAATCCCATGACCGCGAGATTGTCGACCATGAGACCGAAGAAGCCGTTGATGTCACCGGCGCTGAACCAGCGCGGTGCGTCGGCGACAGAACGGGAGGCTTTCACGGGCTGCGTCATCACGCGCTTCCAGGACGGGACGAGGCAAACATGCCACGCCCTCCGCGGATTGGCCATGGGCGGATGTGGGCCGGCGGCGGCGCTGACATAATCACAGTCCTTGCAACGATGGCCCTCGACTTTCCGATGAGCACAACTTCTCATCCCGCCGCGTTCTGGACGCAGGTCTTGGTGCCGGGCCTGGCTTGCCTGCTACTGGCGCTGGTGTGGGGCCAGGCGCTGGACGGGCTGCGCATCGCGCTGGTGACGGTGACCTTGCTGGCGACGGTGCTGGTGGCGGTCCACCATGCCGAAGTGATCGCGCTGCGGGTCGGCGAACCCATGGGCACGCTGGTGCTGGCGCTGGCGGTGACGGTCATCGAAGTCGCGCTGGTGGTGGCGCTGATGATGTCGGGGGGAGAGGCGGCGGCGGCGCTACCGCGCGACACGGTGTTCGCCACCGTCATGATCATCTGCAACGGCGTGATTGGCCTGTGCCTGTTGCTGGGCGCGTTACGCCATCACGCACTCGAATTTCGCGTGGAAGGCACGACGCCGGCCCTGTCGGTGCTGGCCACGCTCACCACGCTGACGCTGGTGCTGCCGTCGCTGACCTCGACCACGCCGGGGCCCACCTTGTCGCCCTCGCAGATGGTGTTCGCGGGCTTGGTGTCCCTGACGCTCTACGCGGTTTTCATCTTCGTGCAGACGGTGCGCCACCGCGATTATTTCCTGCCGCTCGACGGCGGCAATGAAGACACGGCTCGCCGCCGCCCGGCAATGCCATGACGGCGGCCAGCTTCGTGTTGCTGGTGATGGCGCTGGTGGCCGTGGTCGGCCTCGCCAAGCTGCTCGCGCCGACCATCGAGTCGCAGGTGGAACAGGCCGGTGTGCCGCACGGCGTGGTCGGCATCAGCGTCGCGCTGATCGTGCTGCTGCCCGAGACCTGGGCGGCAGTGCGCGCGGCCCTCGGCAATCGCATGCAGACCAGCTTCAACCTCGCGCTGGGCTCGGCGCTGGCGACCATCGGCCTGTCCATCCCGGCCGTGGTGGTGACGGCCATGGTGTTGGACATGCCGCTGACCCTCGGTCTCGGCAGCAAGGAGACGGTGCTGCTGGCGCTGACGCTACTGATCTCGACCATGACCTTGTCGCCGGGGCGTGCGACGGTGCTGCAGGGCGCGGTGCACCTGGTGTTGTTCGCGGTCTTCCTGTTTTTGTCGGTGGTGCCGTAGCGCGCGGCTGGCTCAGGCGCGGTGGATGGGGTCCACCCACAATACCTGTTCGGGCTTTTCGACCGCGTCGATTTCGAGATTGACCACCACCGCTTCGTTGTCGCTGCGTACCAGCACGCATTCCAGGGTCTCGTCGGTGGACGCATTGATTTCCTGGTGCGGCACGTAGGGCGGCACGAAAATGAAGTCGCCGGGCCCCGCTTCGGCGGTGAACTCGAGATGCTCGCCCCAACGCATGCGCGCACGCCCCTTCAACACATAGATCACGCTTTCGAGCGCACCGTGATGATGCGCGCCGGTCTTGGCATTGGCGTGGATGTGCACGGTGCCGGCCCAGATCTTCTGTGCGCCGACGCGCGCGAGGTTGATGGCCGCCGCGCGATTCATGCCAGGCGTCTGCGCGGTATTGGTATCGAGCTGGTCGCCGGGGATGACTTTCACACCATGCAGTTTCCAATCGACGGGACCGTGATCGTGTTCATGGCTGTGGTCGTGATGATCGTGGGACATGGATGTTCTCCGGCGAATGAGTGGCTATCGGTATCGTTGGCGCAAAGGCTCAGCCGCGCGCTTCGGCGCTGGCCATGGGGTCGTAATCGGGCTGCTTGAACTTGCCATGTAGTTGGCGACGGCGCACGCCCATGTTGCCGCCGTCGTAGAGCGGGAAGCACAGCGCGTCCTGCATGAGGCCGGCAAGCGGCGTGAGATCGGTGTAACTGTCGACGCCGACCAGGCGCATGGCGTCGTACACCACCTGCACGCACAGTTCCGACGTATGGACCTTGGTCATGATCGCCAGCTCGTCGCTGCGCCGCTCGGTGATGTCGAGCTGGTGACAGGCTTTCCAGGTCAGGTAGCGCGCCGCTTCGAGTCGCATCTTGAGATCGGCCAGCATGTAGCCGACGTTCTGGTACTCGATGACCGGCGCGCTGCCGGAACGCTTGTCGTGCCTGGCGAATTCGTAGGCGACATCGAAGGCGGCGCGCATGACGCCGGTGCAGGCGGCGCCGATCAAGGCTGCCGTCCACGAGAAAGCGTATTCGCAGATCCTGGCCCCGTCGCCCGGCTGGCCCAGCAGGTTGCCGACCGGCACCCGCACCTCGTTGAAGTGGATGCGCGGCGAGACCGCGGCACGGTGCCCGACGGTATCGAGGTAATCGACCACCTCGATACCGGGCGCATCGCCGGGCACGACGATCACCGACAAGGATTCCTGCGGCGGCTTGGTCGGATCGGTGCGACACACCAGTGAATAGAGGTGCGCGCCGCGCCCGTCCCAGCCGCTGCCATTGGTGGTGTAGTGTTTCTTGCCGGTGATGACCCATTCGTCGCCATCGCGACGCGCGATGGTCTGCACGCCAGCCTGCGGATCAGGATCGTTGTAATTGGCGCCGCCGGTCACTTCGGTGAAGGCGAACGCCGCCAGGCGATCGGCCGGCGCCGCAAGGATCTCGCCCAGCCAGTGACGCTTTTGTTCTTCGCTGCCAAAACCGATGATGGGCTGCAGACCCAGCCCGGTGGCGAGCACCGTGGTCGGCACATTGATGTCGACCGCGGCCAATTCCTCGGCCGCGAGCGCGAAGTCGAGGGTCGACAATCCCGTGCCACCGTAGGCCTGCGGCACCAGCGCATGCACGAAGCCGTTGTTGGCCATCGCGGCGTAGAAGGGTCGCGTAGCGAAGAAGCGATCTTCCGGTCGGGCGATGGGCGCGATGGTGGGCCGCACCTGCGTGAGGATGTCACGCGCGAACGTGCGCGCTGTTTGTTGCAGGGCTTGCTGGGCGGGGCTCAGGGAAAAATCAATCGCCATGCTGGAGGTCGCTCTCGGTTGAGCGCGATGCCGATACCGCGCGTGGTTAAGCCGCGATGCCGAAGTCCGATGGGCGACGGCGTGGGCCGCCTCAGAATTCGCGAATGTAGCGCCAATCACCCGGTTTCATGACCAGGCGGTGACGCGGCCCGGGCGCATCGAAATCCAGTGATTCATAGCCGGCATCCTCGCCGTAGAGCGTGCAACGTCCATGGTCTATCGGTACCAGGCGCGGCACGAAGTGTTGCACCGGTGCGCGGCGCAAATGGGAAACCAAGGCCTCGATATTGCTCAATACGCTGAAACCGAGCAGCGTGACGTAGGTCGGCGCCGGCAGCTCCAATTCTCCTGCCGCCTGCAGTTGGAGCGCGGCGGCCGGCGTCAGCCAGCGGTAATCAATGATTTCCGAATTATCGATGCGTACTTCGTCGACGCCGACCACGGGCGCGGCAAAGAACCAGGTGGCGAAACGCTTAGGCAAATCGACCGGCGTCGTCCAATGGGCAAACGGCAACATGACGTCTGCCGTGACGGCCAGCCCCGTTTCCTCGAGCGTTTCGCGCACCGCCGCGCGTTTGGCCACTTCCAGCTCCGCGCCATTGGCGTAATCACCGTCTTCGGCATCGACGCGCCCGCCCGGAAATACCCAGGCGCCGCCGTGAAAGGCGATCTTTTCGTTGCGACGAAGCATCAGGACTTCGATGGTATCGGCGCCGTCGCGAACGACGACCACCGAGGCTGACGGCTTGGCGGGTGCAGGCGTGGTGTTCATGGCCGGAGTATATCGCAGGCCAGGGGCCTCGCCAGCCACGTCGGCCGGCGCGCCGTCGGTCGGCCGTCAGATGAAGTTGCGCGTGTAGAGCTCTCCGAGTCGCACGAAATAGCGGTTGAACTTGGTGATGCGGCATACCTCGCAGCCGCGTTGCGCACACGGATCGAGCAGGCGGCGACTGACGTCCTTACGCAGGGCGCCGCGCCAGATATCGGTGAAGCGCTGCGTGTTGATGTTGCCGAACACCACCGGGTCGTGGCGACGTTTTTCGCACATCGCGACGTTGCCGTCGGCCTGAATCACGCAGGACAAGGCGTGGGCGATGCAGGGCAGGCCTTCGTTGTCCTTCTGAATGCGGTCGTCGAGATTCATCAGCACCTTGATGCGTCGCTGTGACGCGCGGGTGGTCTCCCACAGCGATTTCAGCTCGTAGAGCATGGCGAGGTCGGGGCTGAGATCCGGCATTTCCTCGACTGGCCGCAGGTAGATGTAGTCGACGCCGGCGGCGTCCATTTCTTCGATGAACTCGAGCAGGCGGCCGGTATTGCGTCGGGTCATGACGTATCCGACGCCCAACAGGAATCGTTTGTCAGGTAAGGCGCCGAGGGTAGCGATGTTGGCGCGCACCTTGTCATAACGCTGCACGCCCTTTTCCGCGACATATTCCTCTGCGGAAGACGCGTCCATCGAGATGCGAATCCATTTGAACTGGTTGGCGAACGACGCCAGCGGGCGAATACCGTTGGTGATAAGACCGATGTCCAGCTTGTGACGCGCTGCGAGCGCCACCACTTCCGCGAAGTGCTTGTACACGGTGGGCTCGCCGCCGCCCTCGATGGTCACGCCAACCTGGTGTTGCGCGAATTCATCGAACAACGACTCGATGGTGGCGAGGGGCAGTGACGCGAGATTGCGGCGCAGTTCGAGGTCAGTGCACCAACCGCAGCGCAGGTTGCAGACGTCGGTCAGATGCAACTCAACGCTCAAGGGAAACAGGGGATCGTAGTCACGCGTTCCATCACGCACCTCGAACATGGACGCAACTTTCTGCGGTTTGTTGAGCAGCTTGATGGGGTCGTATTCGAGCAGCGTGAAGGGGTTGCGCGCGGCTTCGGATGTCGGTGTGGCGGACGCGGGGTGCTTCATGGGCAAATTCGGGCCTGGCGCCCGCCTGGACAAAGGGCGGCATCGCCCGATGCGCTACGTTCGCACGAAGGACAGCAAGTGGATTTGAGCCACCGCAAGTGACGTCGAATCGGGTGTCGCTGGCAAAGACGGAGCACGCTCGCTCATGGACGCCCCTTCCGCGATACCGCGCCGGCGGACTATATTCACCGGCCACAATTAAACGGAGCTCCTCGATGAACGCCTGGCAAATCACCTCTGATGGGGGCATCGACGCCCTTCGCGCCGTTACGCTTCCGGTCGGTGAACCGGCCCATGGGGAGATTCTCGTGCGTGTACGCGCGGTTTCCCTGAACTACCGCGACCTTCTGCATGTGCTCGGATACGTCGACCAGGACCGTTGGCCCTTGGTGCCGTGTTCCGATGGCGCAGGCGACGTGGTTGCGGTCGGTCCGGGCGTATCGCGCTTCAAGGTGGGAGACAAGGTCGCCGGAACCTTCTTCCAGCGCTGGAACTCGGGCAACGTGAATCCCGCCGTCATGGAATCCGCGCTGGGCGGGCGCCAACCTGGCATGCTCGCGGAACATGTGGTCTTAAGAGAAGAAGGAGCGGTCACCATACCCAACGGCTGGACTTACGCCCAAGCGTCCACGCTCCCTTGCGCGGCACTCACGGCGTGGCACGCCCTGGTGAGTAAGGGCCGCGTAAGCGCCGGTGAAACGGTACTTATCCTCGGCACCGGCGGTGTATCGCTGTTCGCATTGCAAATCGCCAAGATGCACGGCGCACGCGTCATCTTGACGTCCAGCAGTGATGAAAAGCTTGCCCGGGCACGCGACATGGGGGCAGACGAGACCATCAACTACCGCCAGTTTGGCAATTGGGAACAGCGCGTGCTGGACTTGACTGGCGGTCTTGGCGTTGATCACGTCGTGGAAGTCGGCGGTGCGGGCACATTTGAAAAATCCTGTGCCAGCGCCCGCTTCGGCGGCAATGTCTGGTTGATTGGCGTCTTGACCGGATTTGAGTCCACCATCAATCCGCTTAGCGTATTGTTCAAGAGCCTGTGCGTGCAGGGCATCTACGTGGGCAGCCGCGACATGTTCGAAGCCATGAACGCAGCGTTCAGCATCAACGGCTTGCAACCGGTGATCGATAAGGAATTTTCATTCGCCGACGCTCAAGCAGCATTCCGCTGCATGCAGGAGGCGGGGCATTTCGGCAAGATTGTGATCAACATCGACTGAGGCATCTCCAACGTCCGAGTCGTGGATGTTGAATCCGCAGCATGGCTCGGAGTGTTCGCGTAGGGAAGGCCGCGCTAGGATCGCGGCCACGCCCGCGCAGCAACCTCAAGGTTTACGTACCAGCTTCTAGCTTCAGCAGACCAAAAAACCCGGCGCGAGGCCGGGTTCTTAGGTTTAATGCTTGGCGATGACCTACTTTCGCATGGTGAATTCCACACTATCATCGGCGCTGAGCAGTTTCACTTCTGAGTTCGGGATGGGGTCAGGTGGTTCCTACTCGCTATTGTCGCCAAGCAATTCTGTATTCAGCCACACAGCTACGTTGAGCTAACGACGGCAGCACCCAGTGCTCACCCATCGCGTGACTGACAAAATCGGGAAAGTCGAAAGAGGTTGGTACACACGCACCATGACCAAACGCTTGAGCGTTATATGGTCAAGCCGCACGGGCAATTAGTACTGGTTAGCTTCACACATTACTGCGCTTCCACACCCAGCCTATCAACGTTGTAGTCTTCAACGGCCCTTTAGAGACCTCGAGGGTCTAGGGAGATCTAATCTTAGGGGAGGCTTCCCGCTTAGATGCTTTCAGCGGTTATCCCGTCCGTACTTAGCTACCCGGCGGTGCCACTGGCGTGACAACCGGAACACCAGAGGTACGTCCACTCCGGTCCTCTCGTACTAGGAGCAGCTCCCTTCAAATCTCCAACGCCCACGGCAGATAGGGACCGAACTGTCTCACGACGTTCTAAACCCAGCTCGCGTACCACTTTAAATGGCGAACAGCCATACCCTTGGGACCGGCTACAGCCCCAGGATGTGATGAGCCGACATCGAGGTGCCAAACTCCCCCGTCGATGTGAACTCTTGGGAGGAATCAGCCTGTTATCCCCGGAGTACCTTTTATCCGTTGAGCGATGGCCCTTCCATACAGAACCACCGGATCACTAAGACCGGCTTTCGCCCCTGCTCGACATGTCTGTCTCGCAGTCAAGCACCCTTATGCCTTTGCACTCATTGCGCGATTTCCGACCGCGCTGAGGGTACCTTTGTGCTCCTCCGTTACTCTTTGGGAGGAGACCGCCCCAGTCAAACTACCCACCATACACTGTCCCCGACCCGGATAACGGGCCTAGGTTAGAACCTCAAATGTGCCAGGGTGGTATTTCAAGGTTGGCTCCACGCAATCTAGCGATCACGCTTCAAAGCCTCCCACCTATCCTACACAAACAAATTCAAAGTCCAGTGCAAAGCTATAGTAAAGGTTCACGGGGTCTTTCCGTCTTGCCGCGGGTACACTGCATCTTAACAGCAAATTCAATTTCGCTGAGTCTCTGGTGGAGACAGCGTGGCCGTCGTTACGCCATTCGTGCAGGTCGGAACTTACCCGACAAGGAATTTCGCTACCTTAGGACCGTTATAGTTACGGCCGCCGTTTACCGGGGCTTCGATCAAGAGCTTCGCCTTGCGGCTAACCCCATCAATTAACCTTCCGGCACCGGGCAGGCGTCACACCCTATACGTCCACTTTCGTGTTTGCAGAGTGCTGTGTTTTTAGTAAACAGTCGCGGCCACCTGGTCACTGCGACCCTCTTCTGCTCCGAGCGCAGGCTCTTCACATACAAAGGGCACACCTTCTCCCGAAGTTACGGTGCTATTTTGCCTAGTTCCTTCACCAGAGTTCTCTCAAGCGCCTTGGGATACTCTCCCTGCCCACCTGTGTTGGTTTCGGGTACGGTTTCAATTCATCTGAAGCTTAGAGGCTTTTCCTGGAAGCAGGGTATCAACCACTTCGGTCCACATGGGACCTCGTCATCACACCTCAGGATTGCCCCCCCGGATTTTCCTAAGGGAGCTCCCTACATGCTTAAACCGGGACATCCAACACCCGGCCGGTTTAACCTTCTCCGTCCCCCCATCGCAATGAATCAAAGTGCAGGAATATTAACCTGCTTCCCATCGACTACGCATTTCTGCCTCGCCTTAGGGGCCGACTCACCCCACGCCGATTAGCGTTGCGTGGGAAACCTTGGGCTTTCGGCGTGCGGGTTTTTCACCCGCATTATCGCTACTCATGTCAGCATTCGCACTTCTGATACCTCCAGCAAGCTTTACAACTCACCTTCGCAGGCTTACAGAACGCTCCTCTACCACGCAGATTGCTCTGCATCCGCAGCTTCGGTACACAGCTTAGCCCCGTTACATCTTCCGCGCAGGCCGACTCGACCAGTGAGCTATTACGCTTTCTTTAAAGGATGGCTGCTTCTAAGCCAACCTCCTGGCTGTCTTAGCCTTCCCACATCGTTCACCACTGAGCTGTGATTTTGGGACCTTAGCTGGCGGTCTGGGCTGTTTCCCTTTCCACGACGAACCTTATCACCCGCCGTGTGTCTCCCGTGATTGCACTTCTTGGTATTCGGAGTTTGCAATGGTTTGGTAAGTCCCTGGGGACCCCCTAGCCATAACAGTGCTCTACCCCCAAGAGTGATACACGAGGCGCTACCTAAATAGCTTTCGAGGAGAACCAGCTATCTCCGAGCTTGATTAGCCTTTCACTCCTATC
>JADJYF010000014.1:105000-202110 GCA_016719885.1 Pseudomonadota bacterium
CTGCGCCCCGGGCAGATTCTCCGCTTTCGCATCGAAGATTCCTCGGTGGACGAGATGGTCCTCGAACTCGACCAACTCAATTCGCTCAACATCGTGCGCGCGGACAACGGTTACGTCGCCCGGGTGGATTCCATCGAGCCGGATATCAAGGTCACTGCCGCGACCACCACAATTACACAGTCGCTGTTCGTCGATGGACAGAAAGTCGGTTTGTCCGACGGCGTCATCATGAAGCTCATCGATATTTTTGGATGGGATATCGACTTTGCTCTCGATTTACAGCCCAACGACCACTTCAGTGTGATCTACGAAGAAGTTTATAAAGGCCAACAACTGGTCAAGCAGGACAGAATTCTCGCTGCTGAATTCGTCAATCAGGGCAAGCGCATGCGCGCTGTTCTGTATACCGGGCCGGATGGACGTTCGTCTTACTACTCGGACAAGGGCGAAGCGATGCATAAGACCTTCCTGCGCACGCCGGTCAAATTTACCCGCATCAGCTCGGGGTTCACGTTGGCACGTCGGCATCCGATCCTGAATACCATTCGCGCTCATCGGGGTGTCGATTACGCAGCTCCTGTCGGAACGCCTGTGCGCGCCACTGCAGACGGAAAGATTCTTTCAGTTGGAATAGGGCCGGGCTATGGAAACTTGGTCGAGATCCGGCACGGCGATTCCTACAGCACGCTCTACGGACATCTCTCGCGATTCGCACGCGGAATCAAGCGTGGCAGCTTCGTCAACCAAGGCCAGATTATCGGTTACGTCGGTCAAACGGGTCTCGCTACCGGGCCGCACCTGCATTACGAATTCCGTATCAAAGGTGTGCATCGTGATCCCTTTGAAAGTAGTCCTGCCGCGCCTGCCAATTGAAAAACGCTACATGGCAGACTTCCGTCAACGCTCCGCACCTCTGCTCGATCAACTCGACGTGCTGGTTGCGAAGCATGACAACTCGCACAAGACCTACGTGGCGCAGCTCGAATCGACCAAGTATTTGCAAGCCGCTGACAGCAACTCGCCGAATTGAAATTATCAGCGCCAGATTCCAGTGGTGACGGGCTCTTTCTGGGACTGATCTCCGGCACCAGCATGGACGGCGTAGACGCCGTCCTGATTGAAATCGCCGATGGTCGCTGCCGTACCTTGGGCAGCCTGACTCACCCCTACCCAGAATCGTTACATCGAAGATTGCATGCTGCAATCTCGCCGGATATGCGGCTCAGCCTACATGAAATCGCTTCTCTGAATATCGAAGTAGGCGAATGGTTCGCGAATGCTGCCTTGCAGTTGCTTGACCGCTGCGGCGTGCACCACGCATCGGTGGTTGCCATTGGCAGCCATGGACAAACGCTTCGGCACGCGCCGCGAGCTGAATGGCCGTATAGCATCCAAATCGGCAGCCCGGCGGTCATCGCGGCTCGCTCGGGCATCATGACCGTCGCCGATTTTCGTTCGATGGACATTGCCTACGGAGGAGAAGGCGCGCCGCTGGTGCCTGCTTTTCACGAGTGGGTGCTTAGAACATCGATAGAGAATTTGGCTGTCGCGAATATCGGCGGAATCGCAAACCTGTCGCTGCTCCCTGCGTCCTCCGACATTGCCATCAGCGGCTATGACACCGGTCCAGGCAATTGCCTGCTGGATAGTTGGAATGCGCGCCATCGAGGCCAGGCTTTTGACGAATCCGGAGATTGGGCGGCGTCCGGCACGGCGCATCATGAACTGCTCATGGCCCTGTTGCGCGACCCGTACTACGCGATGGCGGGCCCGAAAAGCACCGGGCGCGAGGTTTTCAATCTCGACTACCTGGAGCGCGTCCTGGCGATGTCCCCTATTTTCTCGGCCTTGGGAGCCGACGACGTGCAGGCCACGCTGGTGGAACTGACGGTCGAGACGCTGGCGCGGGAAATGGAAAAGCTGGAGGCGGGTTGGACCGCAAAACTGCTTATCTGCGGCGGCGGCTCGCGCAACACTCACCTCATGCACAGGCTCGCCCACCGGCTTGCTCCGATCGAGGTAATGTCAACCGCTTCGGTGGGCGTCGATCCGGATATGGTCGAAGCCAGCGCCTTTGCTTGGCTGGCTTACATGCGTCTGCAGGCTCGGCCGGTACGAGTGACGACCGGCGCGGCGGGGAAAGCGGTGATTCTAGGCGCCGTCTACCGGCCAACCCCCGAAAGCTGAGGGTGCTGCCGCGCTTCCTACTGGAGTGCAGCGCGCCCGCGCTCGAGAGAATTGCTCTGAAAGGGCGAACAGCAACTCTCAGGAAGCAGCGGCCAAGCGCCCGCGGCGGCGGCGTTGAAGCGCAACGCCACTCAGCGCCAGGGCGAACAAGCTGAGCGTCTGCGGCTCGGGCGTACCCGTCGGACCGCCACCCCCGCGGGTCAGCCCGGCATTGGTGAAAGGCGTACTGAACACTTTGCCCGTGCCTGCGGCATAGTTGCCCTTGAAGCCGTAGGCCATGGCGAAGGTACCCGCCGGCAGGGCCCCGGAATTGAACGTGATGTTGGCCAAGCCCCTGGCTGCAAGGATGCGGTTAGTGGAGTCGTTCTGGATGGCGAACACGTGGATGCCAAAACTCGTCGCGACGATGCCGTTGACGGCCAGTTCAGCCGCTTGCAAGTTGGTAAAGCTGTTGGAGTTATTGGTAGGTTCGGCCAAGTTGAGAAAGCTGTAAGATGTTGCTGCTGGTCATCGAGCCGTAATACGACTGAACCTCGGTCCCCGGACCATTCAAGCCGTAAACGCCCGCGGCAGGAATGAACGAAGAACCGGCAACGCCGGCATTGGTGTTGAACGTGTCCGGATAAGGGTTGTAGAAAGTGACGTTGGTTATCGGATTCGAAGCGAAGTAATTGGTCGTCTGATTCGGAATGGCGAGGATTAGCAGCAGCGGCTTGTTGTGCGAAGCGGAGACTTCCTGGCTGGCCGAGTTCTCGTAAATGCTGATGGTGTTGCCGGAACCCAGGGCATTCACCTCGTTAC
The DNA here is from genome assembly GCA_016719885.1 of Pseudomonadota bacterium. NCBI lineage: Bacteria > Pseudomonadati > Pseudomonadota > Pseudomonadota bacterium. The sequence continues at coordinate 107,989 of JADJYF010000014.1, forward strand.
CATAAGTAAAACAGCCACCGGTCGGGCAAGTTGAACTGGCTCCTGCCCCCACGCGAAGCGTTGCCGAACCTGAGAATGCGGCGAACGCCGGCAGGGTGATCGTGAGCAACGACGCGCACAGCGCGAGTGCCGTTGCGGGAATGTAGCGAATCGACTTCATGAGTTTTGTAGCTCCCGAGAGTGGACGCATTTCAGGCGCACATCTTTTGCGTTGTTTTTGCAATATCCAGGCCAGAGGATAATTTTCCTATAGATCAATGGCCTGCAAAAATGCGGCCGACGTTTTCCGGCGCGAATGTAAGAATTTCGGACAGAAAGCTCCATCGGATGTAGCGGTTGGCGCGACCAAAAAATCATTTTTTTAATAAAAATCAAAATCTTACATATGCCGCCCGCAAGCCGCGAGCGTGTCGTAATTCTGAGACGGGGATCTCTACCGGCGAGGAAAGCGGACGAGACTATCGTCCGTGAGTCGACGCCCGAGTTTACGAAACTAGTTGGCCGTGAGCGTTGCCAGCAGCGCACGGGCTTCATCTATCCCGTCGAACACTACCCCGCTGCGCAAAGCGTCCTCAAGGGCCATTCGTGCTTCCGCTTCCTGTTTGACGGCCACCAGCGCCTGGGCGAGATGAAACTTGATGACACTCGAATCGGCGAGCAGGGTATCCGCCTCGCGTAAATAGCGCAGGCCCTCTTCCGCCCGGCCGTGGCGCACGAGGATCCAGCCGAGCGTGTCGTTGATGTTGGGGTCTGTCGGCGCCACGGCATGCGCGCGCTTGGCATAGTCCAGCGCTGCAGCCGGCACCGCGGTGATTTCCGCGAGGTAGGCCAGGTTGTTGAGGCATGCGGCGTCATCGGGGTTTTCCTGCACCAGACGCTCATACACCTCGCGCGCCTTGACCGGGGTCTTCTCAGCCAGGTGAACATCGGCCAGCAGCTTGCGCGCGGCAATGTCCTTGGGATGCGCATCGATCCAGGCCGTGACCGTCTTGATGGCCTCCTGACCGCGACCTGCGACGCCCCAGGCACGGGTGACCAATTCGACCGATTCGAGGGATGGCATGCGCGCGAGGAGTTTCTGGTAGCTTTCGGCAGCCGCGATTCCATTGCCACGCCGCAGCGCCAGGTCGCCGGCCAGGCGATGACTCATGATTTCGTCAGGCCACTTGGCCAACAGCCGCTTGAGGTATTCATCGGCACGCTCGAATTTGCCTTGGTCGATGGCAAGACTGGTCAGCGCCACCAGCACCGGCAAATCGTCCGGACGCCCCTGATCGGCCTTGGCAAGGGAATATTGAGCATCTTCCGGACTGCCAATCTGTCGTTGCAGGGTGGAGATCCTCAGCAACCAGGCGGAATCAAAACCAGCCATGTCCGACATTCTTTTGAGCGTGCTGCGCAAGGATTCGCGCTTGCCAGCCGCCAGCGCCGCACGCACCCGCAGTTCGTAAGTTCTCAAGTCTTCCGGCGCCTGTTTCTCGATTTCAGCAATGACGGCTATCGCTTCCTCGTGGCGACCGGCCGCGAGCAACAACTCGGCGAGGTAGCAGCGCACGTCCATGGATTGCGCAACCGCGCTGGGCTGTGAGGTAGTCTCTGCCCCGGACTCCCCAGCTGACTTGTCCGATGGCGGTTTCGTTGACGTGTCACGCGTAGTCTTTGCGCTTGACGGCGGCATCTCCGCCGGCCCGGGAGTAGCGAGCTTGCGCCCATAATCAAGCAGTTTGATGGCCTCATCACGCTGACCTGAATCAGCAAGCAAATGCGCCAGTTCCAGCAACAGGTCGGGGCTGCCGGGATAGAGCTTGCTGGCCTCGCCCAAGCGCTTGGTGGCGGCCGGAATGTTGCCATCCGCGACGTCCAGGCGCGCAAGGTTGATGATGCCGGGGACGAAGGCCGGCAGCTTGGCAAGCGCCTTTTCGAGGCGTTCGCGAGCGCGCTTGCGCTCCCCCATCGCACTTTCCGCGACGGCCATGAAATTGAGGAGCACGACGTTGTCGGGATCTTTGTCCAGCAACGGCTTCAACAGCTCGATGCACTTGCCGTACTCGCCATGCTGATTGTGCAGAACAGCCATCAACAAACGCGCTTGGGGATCCTGCGGGTCGGCCGCAAGCACGGACGACAGTTCTTTTTCGGCCTTGGCCGCGTCACCGCTGTAGATTTGATGAAAGGCCAGGGTTTTGCGCGCCGTGTTGTCCGTGCCCGACAGCGTGGTGGCCTGCTGTAACAGCCGAGTGGCCTTCTCCGCATCGCCCTTGGCCATCCAGGCATTCGCCAGCAAGGTCAGCATTTCCGGGTCGTCGGAGCCCAGGCTGCGCTCGTCCTCCAGAACTTCCAGCACTCGGCCGGGGTCACGCAAGGCCAGCAAAGTAGTGGCGAGCTTCTTGCGAACGTCGGCCAACTTCGGATTGGTATTCAGGCACACTTGGTAATAGTCGCGCGCCTGTTCGAAACGCCCCAGTGCGTAGTTGACCGACCCCGCAAGGTCAAGCAACTGGCAATTATTGTTCACGGCCTCGGAACTGATGTTCTCGAGCAGGACGTTGGCTTCCGCCAGCGCCGAATTGGCGCCGTGGACATCATCTCTGCGAGCAAAGCGCACCGCGCGCAGATAGGCCGGTCGCGGATCGAAGGGATTGTGCTCGGCTTCGTAGGCGAGATCGTCGGCCGTTTCGGCATCTTTGCCCTGCGCCAGGCGAATGGCGATGCGCGCAATCCTCGCGTCGTGCAGGTTCGCCGACAGGCCGAGCGCCTTGTCGTACAAGGCCAGCGCCATGACGATGTCACCGCGCGAGTGGAGCACGGAAGCCTGCACGTTCCAGGCATCGGCATTGCCCGGTTCAAGCTGCACGGCGCGCTCGGCAAAGCCGGCCGCGTCGTCGATTTGGTTCATGCGCAGCGAGGCGACGGCTTTGCCGATCAGCGGCTGGGCACTGTTGGGAGTGAGCTTTTCGACCGCATCGAAAGCTTCAATGGCGCCCTGTGCGTCACCGAGATTGATCAAGGCCTGTCCCCGCACCTGCAAAAACTCGGCGCGTGCGCCGTCGCTCAAGCCGTCTGCCGACAATTCATCGAGCAACTGCCGTTCGCGGTATTGAAAAAGATAAGCCTTGGCCAGTATCGGCACGGTCAGGGAGCGGTCGGCGCCGAGCTTGGCGACAGCCGAGATCTCACGCTCGGCCTCGCTCGCATGCCCCTGGGCAAGATAGGTCTTGGCGAGCAGCACGTGGGGCGCAAGTTTGGCCGGGTCGGCCTGGATGGCATTTTTGAGTTCGATGACGGCGGTGTCGAAATCGCGCTTCGCATAGGAAGCGAGCGCCCGCTCATAATGCCGTTGCGCTTCGACATCGGCATCGGCCGCCCACGCGGACGTCGCGCCCAGCGCTAGCAGCAACAACGAAAACGCGACGCAGCGACTCAATGCCGACATGGGAGCAGCCGTCATGCTATCCAGACCCCGGTAAGGTGGCACATGACCGTGATGGTTCAACGAGGCATGCGCAAACATTTGCAAATTGGAACCACGACGCACGCCGGCGGCGGTTCAAGGCTTGGTAGCGGCGCGCCGGAGGGATTCTGGATGGCCAAGGGGGCGACCAACTCGCCGCCGGGAACCGAGCCGCGGTGTGCGGCCCAGGTCAGGACGCCGGTCGCGCGAGCGATTCAGACCGAGAAGGACGAGCCGCAGCCGCAGGTGGTGGTGGCGTTGGGGTTCCGGATCACGAACTGCGAGCCTTCCAGGCCTTCGGTGTAATCGATTTCAGCGCCCATCAGGTATTGCACGCTCATCGGGTCGACCAGCAACTTGACGCCCTGGTTCTCGACCACGGTGTCGCCCTCGGTCTCGTTCTGGTCGAAGGTGAATCCGTATTGGAACCCCGAACAGCCGCCGCCCGACACGAACACGCGCAGCATGAGGCTCTGATCGCCCTCTTCGTCGATCAGCTGGCGCACCTTGTTGGCGGCCGAATTGGTGAAAACGAGAGTGCTCTCTTCCTGGACTTCCATCGCGCTGATTACCTATGAAATCTGGGCCCTGACGACGCCAAGGTAGTGTCTGCTCTCACACTATTCAACCTCGGGCGGGCTGTGCCTATTCGTATTCGGCCTCGGCTTTCGCTCCCCGGCCATCGTGATCCAGTGCCAGCGGCGCGCGATGCACTTCGGAAATGCGCACCAGTTTGCCGTTGACCTCCGCGCCCATCGCCATTTCGATGAGCGCGTAGTAGACGTCGCCTTCGACCCGAGCGCTGGATGCCAGCTCGACATGCTCGGTGGCGTAGACATCGCCGCGCACCACGCCGTTCAGGATGATGTAGGGCACCCGCACCTCGCCTTCGATGGCGCCACGATCACTGACGGTGAGGGTCGCCTTGTCGTCGCCGTCCGAAGCAACGTTGCCCTTGATTTGACCGTCGACGTGCAGCCCACCGCCGAACCGGATATCTCCCACCACCCGCGATTGGTGACCAATCAGGGAGTCGATTTTCGACGGTTTGCGCTTTTTGTTTCTGCCCAGCATGTGCCCTTTCCTCAGTTCTGCACGGCGGTCCAGTCGTAAGTTTCCGACGATGAACTCGCGATCGGGATTCTACTCTGCACCGCCACGCTGATCTGGCGCGGAATGAAGCCATCCGGCAGCTTCAGCGAGCCCTCGAACATGCGGAAATGCTTGAATTTGAAATTGAGGCTGTCCGAACCGGACTCGATGATCTCGCCCTGCGCCAGCGCCTTGGTCTGGCCTTTCAGTTCGCCCTTGACGGCGATGCGAATCGAGCCCTGGGCTTCCTTGTCGTTTTCATCGATGTGCGCCAACACCAGGCGGTAACCGAATCGCCCCGGGGTATCCAGGGGCTTGAGCTGGATGCCCTTGATCTGCGCCCCATCATCAACCTCCGAAGCCCCCACCACGTCGCGGTAGAATTTGATGTCAGCCTTGAGCCGCGCGAGCTCGGCCTGCATCTGCATGAATTGCAAATGGTTGTCGCTGCGGGCCGATTTGTCGATCTGCTCGCCGCGCTTGAGGCGTGCCACCTCGTAGCGCAGATTCGAATTTTCCTCGCGTAGCCGCGTAAGTTCATCGCCGGCCACGCGATTGCCGACATTTGGCACCATGGCGCGGGCCAACGAGCGCCATTGCCCGAAATCCGTCAAGAGCGCCACCAGCGACAGGGTAAGCACCACGATACCGGCGCCAAGCAGCACACGGCGCATTGGACGGTGCTGTTTGATGACCAGCTTCATCGAGCGCACCACTTACCGGCCGTATTGCGGGCGTCGCGCTCGATCTGGCCGTCCATCAGTGGGAGCGATTGTGGGTGCATTCCGGAGTCGTTGTTGGGCGACGAGCGCGGGCAAGGAGGTGTCGCCGCGCCCAACGCGATCTGATGGGCGCTTGCGGAGTCGGCCCGAAACTTAGCCGTCTATGCCGTGGCGGTCAATCACCGCATGTCGCCCGTCGGCCCCGGGCCGGCCGTCCCGTCGTAGAATTGCCGTTCCAGCCACAAGAGCAGCCGTATGTACGCGTGGGTCAAGGCCTTTCATGTGATTTTCATGGTGACCTGGTTCGCCGGCTTGTTCTACCTGCCGCGCCTGTATGTCTATCACGCCATGACCGAGGACGCGCCCGGCATTGCCCGCTTCAAGATCATGGAACGCAAGCTGTACCGTGGCATCATGACCCCCGGCGGGCTGCTGACCCTGGTGTCGGGTGTATGGCTGGTGTGGCTGCGCGGCGCCGACTGGTTCTCGCACGCCGGCTGGCTGCATCTGAAGCTGGCGCTGGTGATTGCGCTGGTCGCTTACCACCTGTACCTCGGGCGTGTGCTGCGGCGCTTCGCGAGTGACGACAATCGGCACGGCCATGTGTACTACCGTTGGCTCAACGAAGCGCCGGTGCTGGTGCTGGTGGGCGCGGTGGTACTGGTCATCCTGCAGCCGTTCTGACCATGGACAGCCCATCAGCGACAAATCCTCCGGCCATCGTGCTGTGCATCGGTGGCCATGACCCCAGCACGGCCGGCATTCAGGCCGATATTGAGACCGCGGCGGCGTTCGACTGCCTGGCCCTGACCGTGGTCAGCGCCTGGACCACGCAGAACACCTCGAAGGTGCAGCGCGTGGCAGCCGCCGACGCCGACGACCTCATTGCCCAGATCGAGCTGCTGCTGCAGGATTTCCCGGTGCGAGCCTGCAAACTCGGCCTGTTGCCGACCGCCGAACTGTGCGAAGCGCTGGCGCTATTGTTGGCGCGGCGCCTGCCCGGCCTTCCGCTGGTCATCGACCCCCTGCTGCGCGCCGGTTCGGGCGGCATGCTGGTCCAGTCACGCATGGAAGAAAGCTTCCTGCGCCACCTGCTGCCGCGCGCCACGGTGCTGACGCCGAATCGCCAGGAAGTGCTCCATTTCGGCGCCAGCGAAGTGCTGGGCAGCGCCGTCCGGCGGCTGCTAGAGGGCGGCTGTGCGCACGTGCTCGTCACCGACGCCTTGGGCGCCGGCCACGACATCGTCAACCAGCTTCACAGCCAAGACGGCACGGTCGAAAGATTTCGCCATGGCACGTTTCGACGGCGACTACCACGGCACCGGTTGCACCTTGGCCACCGCGATTGCGTGTGGCCTTGCCCAGGGCCGGTCGGTGCGCCAGGCCGTTGACGAAGGGCAACGGTTCGTCCACCGCGCGGTCGCCAACGCCTGGCGCCCCGGCAGTTGCCAGCACATCCCCCGACGCACACCGAGCCTGAGATCATGACACTGACCCTGCCCCGCCGCGGCCTGTATGCCTTGACTCCCGACCATCCGGGCGACACTTCCATGCTCGTCAAGCGGGTACTCGACGCCATCGCCGGCGGCGTGACGCTGGTGCAGTACCGCGACAAGACGGCCTCGCACGCGGAGCGCCGGGCGCGGGCCGCCGCGCTGGTGGCCGCCTGTCATCAGCGCAAGGTACCGCTCATCGTCAACGATACCGTGGAACTCGCGGTCGAGGTCGGCGCGGCCGGCGTCCATCTCGGGCGCGACGACGGCGACTTGTCGGCGGCGCGTGACGCGCTCGGTGCATCGCGCATCATCGGCGTGTCTTGCTACGACTCCCTGGACCTGGCGCGCGCCGCCGCGGCAGCCGGCGCGGACTATGTCGCATTCGGCAGTTGCTACCCGTCGACCACCAAGCCCCACGCGGTGCGTTGCCCCTTGTCGGTGTTACGCCAGGCGGCCGACGAATTGCCGGTCCCCATCGTTGCGATAGGCGGCATTAGCGCCGAGAATGCCCGCCCATTGGTGAGCGCCGGCGCCAGCCTGCTGGCCGTGATCGGCGCGCTATTCGACGCGCCCGACGTGACGGCCGCGGCTCGCGCTTTCGCGCCCGCCTTCTCGCCCGACCTCAAGCCCTGACATTCGGAACTCTTCATGACCACACGTTCTCAAGCATGGTTCGCCCAAGCCCGGAAAGTGCTGCCGGGCGGCGTCAATTCACCGGTGCGTGCCTTCAATGGCGTAGGCGGGACGCCACTGTATTTCACCAGCGGTGAAGGCGCCTGGCTGACCGACGCCGACGGCAAGCGCTACGTCGATTACATTGGCAGTTGGGGCCCCGCGATCGTCGGTCACGCCCACCCGCAGGTGCTGGCCGCGGTCGCAGCGCAACTGGCCAAGGGCCTTGGCTTCGGCGCCCCCAACGAACTCGAAACCACGCTCGCCGAGCGCATAATCGCCCTCATTCCGAGCGCCGAAAAAGTACGCATGGTCAGTTCCGGCACCGAGGCTGCCATGACCGCCATTCGCCTCGCGCGAGGCATTACCGGTCGCGACCGTATCGTCAAGTTCGAAGGCTGCTACCACGGCCACGCTGATTCCTTGCTGGTGAAGGCGGGCTCCGGCGCCTTGACGTTGGGCGTACCGACCTCACCCGGCGTGCCCGCCGCGCTGGCGGAACTCACCACCACGTTGACCTACAACGACAGCGCGGAAGTCGAGCGCGCCTTCGCGCAATTCGGCGACAGCATCGCCGCCGTGATAGTCGAGCCGGTGGCCGGCAACATGAATTGCATTCCGCCGGCGCCGGGCTTCCTGGAAACGCTGCGCAAGGTCACGGCGCGTCACGGCACGATTCTCATCTTCGATGAAGTGATGACGGGTTTTCGCGTGCATGCCGGCGGCGCGCAGGTGCTCTACAACATCACGCCGGATCTCACCACGCTGGGCAAGGTCATCGGCGGCGGTCTGCCGGTGGGCGCGGTGGCGGGCCCCGCCGTCAACATGGACAAGCTCGCGCCGCTGGGGCCGGTCTACCAGGCCGGCACCCTGTCGGGAAATCCCTTGGCCATGGCCTGCGGCCTGGCGACCTTGGATCTCATCAGCCAGCCGGGTTTCCATACGCGCCTTGCCGCACAGACCCGCAAGCTGTGCGAAGGCATCGAAGCACGCGCCAGGGCCGCCGGCATTCCGCTGGTGACCAACCACGTGTGTGGCATGTTCGGACTGTTCTTCAGCGAGCATCCGGTCGACAGTTTCGCGCGGGTGATGGCGTGTGACGTCGAGCGTTTCAAACGCTTCTTCCACGCCATGCTCGAGCAGGGTGTCAACCTGGCGCCATCGGCCTTCGAAGCCGGTTTCGTTTCCTCGGCGCATGGAGATGCGGAAATCGCCCACACGCTGGACGCGGTGAGCGCGGCGCTGGCGACATGCGGCTAGTTGCGCGCGGCTGAATGCGCGCCTCGCCGACGCAAGGCGCGGCGCGGCCGCGAGCAATCAGAGCTGGTCGGCGGTGAACAGTCCGACGCGCAGGTTGGAACCGGTGTAGATCAACTTGCCGTCGACCTCCATGGTCGCATCGGCGATGCCCATCACCAGGCCGCGCGCGATGATGCGGCGAATATCGACGGTGTAACGCACCAGCTTCTTGTCGGGCGTGACCTGACCGGTGAACTGGATGTCGGCGCCACCGAGTGCGCGCCCGCGTCCCAGTCCGCCTTTCCACGCCAGGAAAAATCCTACCAGTTGCCACATTGCGTCGAGGCCGAGACAGCCCGGCATGACCGGGTCATTGTCGAAGTGACATTGGAAGAACCAGAGATCCGGACGGATATCGAGCTCGGCGGTCATCAGGCCACGCTCGTACTTGCCGCTGGTGTCGTCGATGTGCGTGATGCGATCGAACATCAACATCGGCGGTGACGGCAACTGCGCATTGCCAGCGCCGAACAACTGGCCGTGGCTGCAGCCGATCAATTCGTCGTAGCTGTAGCTCGATTGCTGGCGGCCGCTGACGATGATGGGCGCGTCGGCGTTGATGGGAGCGCTGGATTTGGCCATAAAACTCGAGTGCGAAGGGAAGGCGGCAGTATAGCCAATGCCCACGCCCCTCGCGAGAGCGTCAGCGGCGTCTGCCTTTAGCCGAATTCGATTTCGACGTGCGCGTGCGTGCCGGCGGCAGAGGATTCGAAGGACAGTCTGCCGTTGTAGATGTCCTCGACCATATCGCGCACGATGGCCAGCCCGATGCCATGCCCCTCGACCGATTGATCAAGGCGCGTGCCGCGCTCGACCAGCAGCTCGAGCTGGTTCTCCGCGATGCCCGGACCGTCGTCGACGATTTCGAGTTCCAGGCGCGGCGCACCATTGGCGGACTTGCCACGTGTCGCCTTGACCACCACCCGCGTGCGGGCCCACTTGCAGGCGTTGTCCGCGAGGTTGCCGATGATTTCCATGAGGTCACCCTCGTCGCCGAAAAACACGGCCTGGGAATCGAGTTCCGCCACCAGTTCCAGGTTGCGATGGGCATGTACCTTGCGCAGCGTATCGAGCAGGCGCAGGGCCACCGGTTCCACCATCAAGGGCGGCGCCAGCAGCGAACGTCCGGCGGCCGCCGCGCGATGCAGATGGTATTCGACCGTGCGATCGATGCGGCCCAGCTGTTCGCTCGCCACCTCGCGCGCGATCTCCTGGTGCTCGGCCGAGAATTCGTTGCGCAGGACCGCCAACGGCGTCTTGATGGAATGCGCGAGATCGCCCAGCGCGTTGCGGTAGCGTCGCAGGCTCTCGCGATTGTGTCTGAGCAGTCGATTGAGATTGCGCGTCAGCGACTGCAATTCCTTGGGGTAGGTGCCCGTGATCGCTTCGCGGCTGCCGGCCTCGATTTCGCGCACTTCGTCATCCACGCTGCGCAGCGGCCGCAGGCCCCAGTTGAGATTCAAGGTTTGCACCACCAGCAGGCCGACGCTCAGGCCCGCGAACCACATCCACAGGCTGCGACGAAAGCGCGTGACGGTGCTCAGGTAGAGGTTTTCGTTCTCGCAGGCCTGGATCACGAACTGTCGCGCCTTACGTTTGCCCGCGCCTTCCCACAGGATGGCGTAGCCCAGCGAGAACAAGCCTTCATTGGCCGAGGTGGTGGTGCGCTCGAGTCGCCAGGTGCCGGTCTGTATGCGGCGCGGCAGGGGCAAACTCAAGCCGAGCAGGGAGCGACTCTGCCAACGGGTCTTGCCGTTATCGGAAAGGATGCGCACGTAGTTGCCGGAGCCGGGCATGGACAGCGTCGAGTCCGGCAATTCGCCGACCAGCGGCCGCGTCGACGGCGCGTCGAAATCGGCCGCGCCTATCAGCATGTAGATGCGGCCGCGCAAGCGATCTTCCACCGCATTCAGCGCGCTCTCGCGAAACGCCCGGTCCAGCAGCACACTGGCGCAGCCCAGGGCCGTCACCAGTACGACACTGGCGCTCAACAAGACCCGCGTGCGCAGTGAGGTCATCGCGGTGTCACGAGAAAGGAAACGTCAGGCGTCGACGTCGCGCTTGCCGAGGCGCAGACGATAGCCCTGTCCGCGAATGGTCTCGATGGGATTCAGCACGCGGTCGGGATCGATCTTCTTGCGCAAGCGGCCGATGATGACTTCCAGCACATTGCTGTCGCGCTCGGAATCATCTTCGTACAGATGCTCGGTCAGTTCCGACTTGGAGATGACGTCGTCGGTGCGCAGCATCAGGAATTCGAGCACCTTGAATTCGAGCGCGGTCAGTTCGAGTTCGCGCTCATCGACGCTGACTCGCTTGGTGCCGAGGTCCATGACCAATGGCCCGACCTCGATGCGCGACTGGCTCCAGCCCGCCGCCCGACGCAGCAGCGCGCGCAAGCGTGCCAGCAATTCCTCGTGGTAGAAAGGCTTGACCAGGTAGTCGTCGGCGCCGAGTTCGAGACCGGCGACCTTGTCCTCCCAGCGACCGCGTGCGGTCAGGATCAGGACGGGGAACTTGCGCTTGTGCTTGCGCCAGGATTCGATGATGGACGAACCCGGCAGATCCGGCAGCCCGAGGTCGACGATCGCCGCATCGATGGGATATTCGAGTCCGAAGAACTCGCCCTCGCGACCGGAACCGGTCTCATCGACGGCGTAACCCTCGCGCCGCAGGCGCTCGACCAGTTGGGCCCGCAGAGTTTCTTCGTCTTCAATGACCAGTATGCGCATCAGCGTTCCATGAAGTCCGGTGCGGAAGTGGGGTTGGCTTCGACCTCGACGACTTTGACACGACCGTCACCGAGCAACACCTTGACGACGTACATCGCCCGTTCGCCGAAGAAGCGCTTTTGCACGTCGAGCACCCGCCCGCCGGTCATGCCCACCGCCTGGCGCGCGGCGGCGCCGGCATCCTCGACCACGTCGACCGAGTCGGCGTTCGAAGATTCGCTCTCGACGCCATGCGCAGCGCACGCCAAGGTCATCAGCGAGGCAATCACGAACGGGCGGAAAAATAACCGCATGCAGGAATGATAGCGCAGGGCCCTGGCGCGGGATACGCAGCCCCGCCCTCTTCTCTCGCCTTGTCGCGCCATGCCATGCATGGGCCGCAAGCTAGCGGCGCGGCAGTGAACAAGTCCTGAACTTTTCGCGTGCGTGTAAGTGAAAAGACGATGGCCTATGCGGACGGTCCGACGATGTCGCGGTCATGCTCCAGCGCTGGGATCATGCGTCGCACTTCCGCGACCCGCGCCGGGTCGACTTCAGCCACGATCACGCCTTCTTCATCTCCCCCGTCGGCCAGCACCGTTCCCCATGGGTCGACGATCAAGGAATGACCGTAGGTCGCGCGCCCCCACGGACGCGTGCCGCACTGACCGGGCGCGAACACGTAGCAACCGGTCTCGATGGCGCGCGCCCGCACCAGCGTATGCCAATGGGCGGCGCCGGTCTTGGCGGTGAATGCCGCGGGGATACTCACGAAACTGGCGCCGTGCTGGGCGAGCCGTCGGTACAGGTGCGGAAAGCGTACGTCGTAGCAGATGGTGAGACCCAACCCGCCCCACGGCAGGGGCGCGATTACCGCCTCACCACCGGCCGCGACGCCATTCGATTCCTTGTAGCTCTGGCCATCCTTGATGGCGACATCGAACAGGTGAATCTTGTTGTAGCTGGCGACGAGCTCACCCTTTGGGTTGAGAACCAGGGAGCGGTTGTGGACCTTGCGTGCGTCGGCTTTGACCGGCATGGAGCCCAGCAACAGCCACAGGCCGAGTTCGCGTCCGAGTTCGCGCATGGCGGCCAGCGCCGGATGCGCATCAAGGTCATAGCCGTTGTCGTAATAACTGCCGTCGGCGGGCTCGAGATTACAGAAGAACTCGGGAAGACAGACCAGCGCCGCGCCCTGGCTGTGACCCGCGCGCACCAGGCGCTCGACGGTAGCGAGGTTGGCCGCCATGTCATTGGTCGCGCAGTTCTGCACGCAAGCCACTTTGAATGCGTTGGTCATGACGGCATCCTCACGAAAATTCACGGCGTTTCCACTGGTGCGGATTCATTCGCACCTGCAGCTCAATGCAACTGCTTGTCCGCCAGCACTACGCCATCGATGTCGGCGTAAAGGTAGTCGCCCGGTGCGATCACCACTTCGGCAAAACGCAGCGTCACGTCACGCTCGCCTTCGCCTTTCTTGACGCTCTTGCGCGGATTGGTGGCAATGGCCTTCACGCCGATGGCAATACCGCCGATGGGCGCGGCATCGCGGATGCAACCGTAGACCACGATACCGGCCCAGCCATTCTTGTGCCCGAGCGCCGCCAGGTTGTCGCCCACCAGTGCGCAACGCAGCGAGCCGCCGCCGTCGACCACCAGCACCCGGCCCTGTCCGGGTTCTTCGAGCGCGGCCCTGACAAGACTGTTGTCTTCGAACACCTTCAGCGTCACCACCGGCCCGGCGAACGTTTGCAAGCCGCCGAAGTCGCGAAAAATTGGCGCCAGGACTCGTAATTTCTCACCATGGGTGTCATAGAGATCCGCGGTGGCCGGTAAGGTCGACATACCTTCTCCTTCAAGCAGGTTTTACGATTCCGATCCGTCGCATCGTCGACGACGACGCGGGCTTATTTCTTTGGCTTGCGCGGCCGCTGCCAGCCGCTGATGGTCTTTTGGCGCACGCGACTGATGACCAGCTTGTCCGCTTCAACATCATCGGTGACGGTGGTGCCGGCACCGATGGTCACACCCTTGCCGATGCGCACCGGCGCCACCAGCTGGGTATCCGAGCCGACGAACACGTCGTCCTCGATGATGGTCTTGTGCTTGAAAGCGCCATCGTAATTGCAGGTGATGGTGCCGGCGCCAACATTCACCGCGCGGCCGATCTCGGCGTCGCCGACATAGGCCAGGTGATTGACCTTGCTCCCTTCGCCGATATCGGATTTCTTGATCTCGACGAAATTGCCGATATGCGTGTCGCGACCGAGATTGGTTTCGGGACGCACGCGTGAAAAAGGCCCGATACGCGACACCGCGCCGATGGTGGCCGACTCGATCACGCAGTTGGGCAGGATCTCCACGCCCTCACCGATGCTGGCATTGGCGATGAAATTGTTGGGGCCGATGCGCACGTTGTCGCCCAGCACCACGCGGCCTTCGAACACCACGTTGACGTCGATGACGACATCGCGTCCGCAGATCAGCTCACCGCGCACGTCGATGCGCGCCGGGTCCATCAAGGTCACGCCCGCGTCGAGCAGCGCGTTGGCGATGCGGGTTTGATGAATGCGCTCGACCTCGGCGAGTTGGCGGCGGTTGTTCACGCCCATCGCTTCATCGGCGTCGTCGATGTGCACGCGTTTGACGGCGATGCCCTCGCTGACCGCCATCTCGACGCAGTCCGTCAGGTAATACTCGCCCTGGGCGTTGCTGTTGCCGAGTTTCGGGATCCAGCGTTTGAGGTGCGCGGCGTCGATAGCCATGATGCCGGTATTGATTTCGGCGATTTCAAGTTCCACGGCCGTGGCGTCCTTGTGTTCGACGATGCGCGCCACGTTGCCGGCCGCGTCACGCAGGATGCGCCCGTAACCGCTGGGGTCGGTCATGGTGACCGTCAACACGGCGAAGCCGCTTTCAGCGGCGGCGTCGAGCAGGCCCGCCAGCGACGACGCGCGCAGCAGCGGCACATCGCCGTAAAGAATCAGCACCAGGCCCTGCGCCGGCAACTGGTCGAGCGTCTGCGCCACTGCATGGCCGGTGCCCAGCTGTTCAGCCTGCTCGGCCCAGGCGAGATTGCGATGCGCAAGGCCTTCGCGCAGGCGTTGCCCGCCGTGGCCGTAGACCACCACCGGCGTGGCCGTCGCCACTTCGGCGGCGGCATCGAGCACGTGTTCGACCATGGGCTTGCCAGCCACGCGGTGCATGACTTTCGGCAGGTTGGAATGCATACGTTTGCCCTGCCCGGCGGCAAGGACGACGATCGCGGCAGACATGAATTCCCCTTCAGCGCTGACGTGGTTGGAGTCTAGAGCAAGTACGCCGGACATTTAACGAAAAAACGCGGCTCGAAGCCGCGTTTCCGAGTTCGTCGCGACCACTGCGTTAGCGGCCGCGAGGCAGGGATATGCAGTGGCGCTCAGCGCCCGCCGCGCCGGCGCAGGCGCTGGATGGTCTGCAGCTGCGCGATGGTCTCGGCCAGCTCGGCACGCGCCTTGGCATAGTCCATGGCGCCGGAGTGGTCGGAGAGGTTACGCTCGGCCGCTTCCTTGGCTTTCAACACCGCCGCCTCGTCGAGGTCTTCGGCGCGCTCGGCGGTGTCCGACAGCACGGTCACCACGCGAGGCTGCACTTCGAGCATGCCGCCCGAAATGTAGAAAGCCTGTTCCTTGCCATCTTCGAGCTTGAGCCGCACTTCGCCCGGCCCCAGACGGGTCAGGAGCGGCGTATGGCCAGGCGCGATGCCGACTTCACCAAGAATGGCGGGCGCGAACACCATCTCGGCAAGGCCGGAGAAGATTTCGCGCTCGGCGCTGACGATATCGACGTGTACGGTCATGGCCATGTCCTGTCTCGCTCTATGCTCGCCCGAAGTCGCCCGTTCAGATCTTCTTGGCCTTCTCGACCGCTTCTTCGATCGAGCCCACCATGTAGAAGGCCTGCTCCGGCAGGTGGTCGTACTCGCCGGCTACGATCGCCTTGAACCCGGCGATGGTGTCCTTGAGCGGCACGTACTTGCCCGGCGTGCCGGTGAACACTTCCGCGACCGAGAACGGCTGCGACAGGAAGCGCTGGATCTTGCGCGCGCGGAACACGGTGAGTTTGTCGGTTTCCGACAGTTCGTCCATGCCCAGGATCGCGATGATGTCGCGCAGTTCCTTGTAGCGCTGCAGGGTGTTCTGCACGGCGCGTGCGGTGTCGTAATGATCCTGACCGACGACCAGCGGGTCGAGCTGACGGCTGGTGGAGTCCAGCGGGTCCACGGCCGGGTAGATGCCGAGCTCGGCAATCTGACGGGACAACACCACGGTCGCGTCCAAGTGCGCGAAGGTGGTGGCCGGCGACGGGTCGGTCAAGTCGTCGGCCGGCACGTACACCGCCTGGATGGAGGTGATGGAACCGGTCTTGGTCGAGGTGATGCGCTCCTGCAGCTTGCCCATTTCCTCGGCGAGGGTCGGCTGGTAGCCCACCGCCGACGGCATGCGGCCGAGCAGCGCGGACACTTCCACGCCGGCGAGGGTGAAACGATAGATGTTGTCGACGAACAGCAGCACGTCGCGGCCTTCATCGCGGAACTTCTCGGCGATGGTGAGACCGGTCAGCGCCACGCGCAGGCGGTTGCCGGGCGGTTCGTTCATCTGGCCGTAAACCATGGCCACCTTGGACTTCTGGAAGTCCTTGACGTCGACGACGCCCGCTTCCTGCATTTCATGGTAGAAGTCGTTGCCTTCGCGGGTACGCTCACCGACACCGGTGAACACCGACAGACCCGAGTGCTCGGTGGCGATGTTGTTGATGAGCTCCATCATGTTGACGGTCTTGCCCACGCCGGCGCCGCCGAACAGGCCGACCTTGCCGCCCTTGGCGAACGGGCACACCAAGTCGATGACCTTGATGCCGGTTTCGAGCAGCTCGGTGGTCGGCGACAACTCGACGAACTTCGGCGCTTCGCGATGGATGACCATACGCTCGTCCTCACCGATGGGGCCGAGTTCGTCGATGGGCTCGCCGAGCACGTTCATGATGCGGCCGAGGGTCTTGATACCGACCGGCACCTTGATGCCGGCGCCGGTGTTGGCCGCGACCATGCCGCGACGCAGACCGTCGGTGGAACCGAGCGCGATGGTTCTGACCACGCCGTCACCAAGCTGCTGCTGCACTTCCAGCGTGATCGAGGTGTTCTCGATGGTCAGCGCGTCATAAATATGCGGCACGCTCGCGGTCGGGAACTTGACGTCCACGACGGCGCCAATGACCTGTACTACGTCTCCAGAACTCATCGCTAAAGTTCCTCTTAAGTCGGATGCTTTGATTCAGTTGTTCGTTTGCGCGCGCGTTTAGACCGCGGCGGCGCCGGCCACGATTTCGGACAGCTCTTGCGTAATCGCCGCCTGTCGGGCCTTGTTATAAATGAGCTGCAGCTCGTCGATGAGCTTGCCGGCGTTGTCCGAGGCCGACTTCATGGCCACCATGCGCGCCGCCTGTTCGCAGGCGATGTTCTCGACCACGCCCTGGTAGACCAGCGACTCGATGTAGCGGGTCAGAAGCTGATCCATCACCTCGCGCGCTTCGGGTTCGTAGATGTAATCCCAATGGTGCTTGAGATCCGCCGAGTCGCTCGGCGGCAGCGGCAGAAGCTGCTCGAAATCCGGCTTCTGGGTCATGCGGTTGACGAACTGGTTGTACATCAGGAACACCTGATCCACGCGCCCTTCGTCGTAGGCATCGAGCATGATCTTGATGGTGCCGATCAGTTGTTCGAGCTGCGGCGCATCGCCGAGACCGCTGACCTGGCCGACCACGTTGCCACCGATACGCGAGAAGAAGCCCACGCCCTTGGTGCCGATCACGCACAGCTCGAGTTCCACACCCTCGCCTTCCCATTTCTGGAACTGGCGCAGCGCCTGGCGGAACAGGTTGCCGTTCAGGCCGCCGCACAGGCCGCGGTCCGAAGTGACGACGATCGCGCCGACGCGTTTGACTTCGCGCTGGATCAGGAACGGGTGCTTGTACTCGCTGTTGGCATGGGCGATGTGCGCCACCACCTGACGCATCTTGTCCGCGTAGGGGCGCGCCGAAGCCATGCGGTCCTGCGCCCGACGCATCTTGCTCGCCGCGACCATTTTCATGGCCTTGGTGATCTTCTGCGTGTTCTTGACGCTCGCAATCTTGGTGCGAATCTCTTTGGCTGCGGCCATCTTCGACTACCTTAAGGTTGCGCTTACCAGCTCTGGGTCGACTTGAAGCTGTCGAGGGCCGCCTTCATGCCGCTCTCGATGGCGTCGTCGAAGTCGCCGGACTCGTTGATCTTGTCGATCAGCGCCTTGTGCGAGGACGCCATGTAGCTGTGCAGCGCGGCTTCGAAGTCGCCGACCTTGGCCAGTTCGACGTCGTCGATGTAACCGCGATCAACTGCGAACAGCGACACCGCCATCTGCGCCACGGACAGCGGCGAGTACTGCTTCTGCTTCATCAGTTCCATCACGCGCTGGCCACGCTCGAGCTGCTTGCGGGTCGCCTCGTCGAGGTCGGACGCAAACTGCGAGAACGCCGCGAGTTCGCGGTACTGGGCGAGCGCCAGACGCACACCGCCGCCGAGCTTCTTGATGATCTTGGTCTGCGCCGCACCACCCACGCGGGATACCGACAGACCGGCATTGATGGCCGGACGGAAACCCGAGTTGAAGAGGTTGGTTTCGAGGTAGATCTGGCCGTCGGTGATGGAGATCACGTTGGTCGGCACGAAGGCCGACACGTCACCGGCCTGGGTCTCGATGATCGGCAACGCGGTCAGCGAACCGGTCTTGCCCTTCACTTCACCATTGGTCAGCTTCTCGACCTCGACCGCGTTGATGCGCGCGGCGCGCTCGAGCAGACGGGAATGGAGATAGAACACGTCGCCCGGATACGCTTCGCGACCCGGCGGACGGCGCAGCAGCAGCGACACCTGGCGATAGGCCCAGGCCTGCTTGGTCAAGTCATCATAGATGATGAGGGCGTCTTCACCGCGGTCGCGGAAGTACTCGCCCATCGCGCAACCGGCGTAGGGCGCGATGTACTGCATGGCGGCGGAGTCGGACGCGGTGGCCGCGACGATGATGGTGTGCTCCATCGCGCCGTGCTCTTCGAGCTTGCGAATGACAGTGTTGATCGACGACGCCTTCTGGCCGATGGCGACGTAGATGCACTTAATGCCGGTGCCTTTCTGGTTGATGATGGCGTCGACGGCGACGGCGGTCTTGCCGGTCTGGCGGTCACCGATGATCAGTTCGCGCTGACCGCGACCGACCGGCACCATCGCATCGATGGATTTCAGACCGGTCTGCACCGGCTGGCTGACCGACTGGCGCGCGATAACGCCGGGCGCGATCTTTTCGATCGGCTGGGTGAGCGCCGTGCCGAGGTCGCCCTTGCCGTCTATCGGCTTGCCGAGCGAATCGACCACGCGACCGAGCAGTTCCTTGCCGACCGGCACTTCGAGAATGCGACCCGTGCAACGGCAGGTGTCGCCTTCCGAGATGTGCTCGTACTGGCCGAGGATGACCGCGCCCACCGAATCCTGCTCGAGGTTCAGAGCGAGGCCGAACACGCCGCCCGGAAACTCGATCATTTCACCCTGCATGACGTCCGACAGGCCGTGGATGCGGGCGATGCCGTCAGACAGGCTGACCACGGTACCTTCGGTCCGCGCTTCGGCCTTCAGGTTGAGGCCTTCGATCTTCTTCTTGATCAGTTCGCTGATTTCAGTTGCGCTGATGCTCATGGCAATCCTCTGCGGCAAAGACTATGTAGTTTCGTGTGGGGCCGGCCTTCAGCCTGCCTGCTGGGCTAGCGCCGTCAGGCGGCCGCGCAGCGAGAGGTCAATCACGGAGTCGCCGACCTTGATGACCGCGCCCCCAATAAGGGCGGAGTCGACGGACGCGTCGATCTTGCAGTCCTTGCCAAGTCGTCCGCGCATCGCGGCATCGATCTTGGCGCGTTCCGCGTCGCTCAAGGGGAAGGCGGAAACGACTTCCACTTTCACCTGGCCTTCGGCATTTGCACGGCTGCGTTCGAACAGCTGGGCGATTTCCGGCGCGAGTTCCAGGCGTTCGCTCTCGATCAGGGTGGCGACGAAGTTGCGTCCCGCGGCGGAAAGCCGCGTGCCGAACAGGTCGCTGACCAAGCCCAGGAGTTGCTCGCGGCTGACCTTGGGATGACCGATGAAGCCGGCCAACGCCGGATCGACGACCGCCGAGGCCAAGGTCTGCAGGGTGGCCGACCAGGCAGGCACCTCGCCGTGCTCGACGGCATAGGCAAAGGCCGCGGCGGCGTACGGACGGGCGATGGTGAGTTTCTCTTGCATGACCGCTGCTACAGGTTGGCTGCGAGCTTGTCGAGCACGTCGCGATGCGCCTTCTCGTCGACTTCGCGCATCAGGATCTGCTCGGCTCCGACCAGCGCGAGACGCGCGACCTGGCCACGCAGTTCATCACGTGCCCGGTTGCGGTTCTGCTCGATCTCGGCGGCTGCCGACAGTTTGATCTTGTCGGCTTCATCGCGCGCGACGGTCTTGGCGGCTTCCACGATCTCATCGTGACGCTTCTGCGCCTGCACAATGAGTTCCTGGGCCTTGTCCTTACCCTCACGCAGAAGATCGGTCGCACGCTTCTCGGCAAGCTCGAGGTCGTGCTTGCCACGCTCACCGGCGGCGAGGCCGTCGGCAATACGCGATTCACGCTCTTCCAAAGCCTTGATGATCGGCGGCCACACGTATTTGACGCAGAACCAGACGAAGATCCCGAAGGAGATCATCTGGCCCAGCAGTGTCAGATTCATGTTCATGACTGGCCTACCTTGTTCTGAACCGCGGTTTAGTGAGCGATCTGACCGAGGAAGGGGTTGGCGAACATCAAGAGCGCCGCGAAGGCGATGGCGATAATCGGCACCGCGTCAGTCAGACCGAGCATGAGGAACATGCGGGCCTGCAGCATCGGCACCAATTCGGGCTGGCGCGCCGCGCCTTCCAGGAACTTGCTGCCGAGGATACCGATACCCACACCAGCACCCAACGCACCCAGACCGACCATGACACCGGCAGCCAGGGCCGAAAAGGCAACTATAGATTCCATAGTTATTCTCCTCTGATGAATTTCGTTGAAAAAGAAACTTGAAAATTAATGCGCGTCGTCGTGACTTTCGTGAGCCTGGCCGAGATACACGATGGTCAACATCATGAAGATGTAGGCCTGCAGCGTAATGACCAGGATGTGGAAAATCGCCCACGGCACCGACACCACCCACTGCAACCAGAATGGAATGAGCGCGGTGATCAACACGAACACCAGCTCACCGGCGAACATGTTGCCGAACAGTCGCAGTGACAGCGACAGGGGCTTGGCGATGAAGGACACGAGTTCGAGCGGCAGGTTGGCGAACACCATGTACTTGCCGAAGGGATGAAAGAGGAATTCTCCGGCGAAACCGCCGATGCCCTTGACCTTGATGCCGTAGTAGATCATCAGCAGGAAGACCGAGAGCGACATGCCGAAAGTGGCGTTGACGTCGGTGGTCGGCACCATCTTCATATGGCCGAGGCCCGCCGCCGAAGCCAGCATCGGCACCACGTCCACCGGCACGAGATCCATGAGGTTCATCATGAAAATCCAGGCGAAGATGGTCAGCGCCAGCGGCGCGATGAGGGCATTGCGGCCGTGGAAGGCGTCCTTGACGCTGCCGGCCACCATTTCCACCACCATCTCGATCAAAAGCTGCAGGCGCGATGGCTTGTCGACCGACACGTTGGCCGCGACCTTGCGGAAGTAGTAGCAGAAAATCACGCCGCACAGGATGGCCCAGCCCATGGTGTCGACGTTGATGGCCATGAAGCCCATGGCCTTGGCATCGGCGGCGTGTTCGGCGAAACCCAGCGAGCCGTCGGGCAGGCGCCCGTAGGTCAGGTTCTGGATGTGATGGCCGATATATTCAGCGGGTGAAGCCGATGACATTGACTGAAATCCGATGTTATCCGTTCGTTCTTACAAAGATGAACCCGCGCCCGTCGTCGGCGACCGCGGTGCTTCACCGACATCGATGAACAGCAGCGCCAGCCAGTTGATTGCCACCATCGCGAGATAGCCCGCGACGACAATCAGGAACACGACATCCAGGAGCCGGATCGCAATCACGAACAAAGCGATCGTGAACGCGATCTTGAGCAGTTCCCCCGTATAAATTCCGCGCAACGACTCGCTCGGCGTTGCGCCCGGTCCCCGCCGCAGCAGGCGTCTGGCCAGGTAGAAATTGGGCACGATCGCAATGACGGCGCCGACCAGGGCCGAACAGGCCGCGGTCTTTCCAAGCCACACACCGAGAATCAATGACAGGGCCACGGCGGCCAGCGATTGCGCGGCCAAGAGCCTCATCATGGCGTGCTGCGCGCGCTCGCGCAGTGGTCCACGAGCGACGCCTTTAGGGCGCTGACTGGTGAGCACGCTATCTTCTGCTGGCGTTAAGTCGGCGAGTTTAGCCGCTCATGTCGCAGCGCGGCAAGCCTCGGCGGCGAAAAGTTTGCAAACAAGCCTGCCGGCAAGCGCGGCGCCGTCGTCATTTGATGTGGGCGAGGATGCCATCGAGCTCGTCCAACGAGCCGTAGCTGATGACCAGGGTGCCCTTGCCGCCCGCCGCGTGCTTGATGGCGACCACGGCGCCGAGACGCTCCGCCAGCGATTGCTCGAGCTGACGCACGTTGGGGTCGACTTCCTTCTTCGACGCGGCCGGCTTGTCGGCCTGCTCGCCCTTCAGCCGCCGCACCAGCGCTTCGGCTTCGCGCACCGACAGGCCGGCGGTGGCTATCTTGCGGCCGGCCTCGACCTGCACCGCGCCCGCTAGGCCCAGCAAGGCGCGGGCATGACCCATCTCGAGGTCACCGCGCTCGAGCATTTCGCGGCACGGCGCTTCCAGTTCCAGCAGGCGCAGCAGGTTGCTGACCGCGGCCCGTGAGCGGCCGACGGCGTCGGCGACTTCCTGGTGGGTCATGCTGAATTCGCGGATCAGGCGCTCGAGGGCCAGCGCCTCCTCGATCGGATTCAACTGCTCGCGCTGGATGTTCTCGATCAGCGCGATGCTCATGGCCTGGGCGTCGGGCACGCGCTTGACGATGGCCGGAATGGCGCTCAAGCCGGCCAATTGCGTGGCGCGCCAGCGCCGCTCGCCGGCGATGAGTTCGTAGCGGCCGCCGTCGCCGATGGGCCGGATCACGACCGGCTGCACCACGCCCTGGGCTTTGATCGAATCGGCCAGTTCCTGCAGGGTGTCGGTCTTCATGTCCAGGCGCGGCTGGTACTGGCCGCGCTGGATGAGGTCGACCGGCACCATCTTCAGCTGGTCGCCGTTGGCTTCCTCTATCGCGACCTGCTCGGCGCCGAGGCCCAGCAAGGCGTCGAGTCCGCGTCCGAGTCCGCGCTTCTTGATGGTCATGGCCGCTCGTTTCCCCCGTAGTGCGCGGACGTCAGGCCGCGCTCGCCTCTTCGCGGCGCAGCATCTCGCCGGCCAACGCCAGGTAGGCCGTCGCGCCGCTCGAGGACTTGTCGTAAATCAACGCCGGCAGGCCGTGGCTGGGTGCCTCGGCCAGGCGTACGTTGCGTGGAATGATGGTGCGATAGACCTGCTCGCCGAAATGCTCGAGCAGCTGCCGCGACACCTCGTTGGCGAGGTTGTTGCGCGGGTCGAACATGGTGCGCAACAGGCCTTCGATCTTGAGGCCGGGATTCAGGAAACGGCGGATTTTCTCGATGGTTTCGAGCAACGCCGAGAGTCCTTCCAGGGCGAAGTATTCGCACTGGGTGGGGATCACCACGGCGTCCGCCGCGACCAGCGCGTTGACCGTCAGCATGTTCAGCGACGGCGGGCAGTCGATGATGACGTAGTCATAGCGGGCGCGCAGGTGTTCGAGCGCGTGGCGCAGGCGCATTTCGCGTCCCAGCTCCTCGAGCAGGCCAACCTCGGCGCCGGTCAGGTCGGCATTGCCCGGCAGCAGGTGATAGCCCGCCGCGGCATTGGTCACCAGCGCGTCCTCGATGCTGCTGTCGCCCATCAGCACGTCGTAGCTGGAGCGGAACAGCTGGCGCTTGTCGATGCCGCTGCCCATGGTGGCATTGCCCTGCGGGTCGAGATCGATGAGCAGGGTCGGGCGCTTGAACGCGGCCAGCGAGGCGGCCAGGTTGACGCTGGTGGTGGTCTTGCCGACACCGCCTTTCTGGTTGGCAATGGCGAGAACGCGTGACATCGCTACGGCATACCGTTGGCAGTGGATGGAAGATGCATGGTGCGGTCTGGGCGAGACCGGCCTGGATTATGGCACAAAGGCACCGGCCTCCGAAGCCGCCGCGTCGGCCTTGACGATCACGAGGTGACGCTCGGCATAGCCCGGGACCTCGAGGCTGACGGTGGTCAGCGCCGCCGCCGGCAGCGCGCAGGCATCGAGCTCATTGGCCACCAGCGGCCCCTTCATCGCCAGCAGGCGCGAGCCCGGGCGCCGCAGGGCGCCCGTGGCGGTCAGCAGCGCCGGCAGCGACGCCACGGCGCGTGCGATGAGGGTGTCGTAGTCGTGGGCCGGGCGATGATCCTCGACCCGCGCGCACACCACCTCGACGTTCGCGAGTGCCAGTTCGATACGCACCTGGGTCAGGAAACGGGCGCGCTTGGCGCGCGGCTCGAGCAGCGTCACGGCGAGATCCGGGCGCGCGATGGCCAGCACCACGCCGGGCAGGCCATTGCCGCTGCCGATATCCAGCACGCGACCGCTGCCCGCATACGGCACCACCGCCAGGCTGTCGACGAGCTGTTCGCGCGCGAAGGCCAGCGCGGTGGCGGCGCCGGTCAGGTTGGCAACCTGCCCCCAACGCATGACCATGGCGATGTACCGTTCGAATTGCTCGAGCTGTGACGGCGCGAGAGCGAGGCCATAGCGCGCCGCTGCCTCGGCCAACACCTCGCGCACCGACGTGGCCGACGTCACGCGCTCACGCCGAGCGCGACTGGCGCGCTCCGCTCTTCTTCAAATGCACCAGCAGCAAGGAGATGGCGGCCGGCGTGACGCCGGCGATGCGCGCCGCCTGGCCGACGGTATGCGGCCGGTGGCTGGCGAGCTTCTGGCGCACCTCGCTGGACAGGCCACGCACCAGCGCGTAATCGAGCGCGGCGGGGATGGTGGCGTCTTCCTGTTCGCGGTGACGCACCACTTCCGCCTGCTGCCTGTCGATGTAACCGCGGTAACGAGCGCTGATCTCGAGCTGGTCGATGACTTCCGCATCGTCCACGCCCGGGCCGACGCCGGGCAGCTGCATGAGGCGCGCGTAGTCGAGCTCCGGCCGCCGCAGCAGATCCGACAGGCGCTGGTCCTTGCGCAAAGGCTGTCCGAGCACCTCGGTGGCGACGTCGGCCGCCAGGCGCTCGGGCGACAGCCACACGCTGTCCAGACGCGCCTGTTCGCATTCCAGGGCCTGGTGCTTGGCTTCGAAGCGCGCCCAACGCGCGTCATCGACCAACCCGAGCTCACGTGCAATCGGCGTCAGGCGCAGATCCGCGTTGTCCTCACGCAGCATCAGGCGGTATTCGGCGCGGCTGGTGAACATGCGGTAGGGCTCGGCGGTGCCGCGCGTGACGAGGTCGTCGACCATCACGCCGATATAAGCCTCGTCGCGACGCGGATACCAGGGTTCTTGCCCGCGCGCGCGGCGCGCGGCATTGATGCCGGCCAACAGGCCCTGCGCGGCGGCCTCCTCGTAGCCGGTGGTGCCGTTGATCTGACCGGCGAAGAACAGGCCGGCAATCTCCTTTGTTTCGAGCCACGGCGTGATGTCTCGCGGATCGAAATAGTCGTACTCGATGGCATAGCCCGGGCGCGTGATCACGGCCCGTTCGAAGCCCTTGATGGAGCGAATGAAGTCGAGTTGGATGTCGAACGGCAAACTGGTCGAGAGCCCGTTCGGATAGATCTCGTTGCTGGTCAGGCCTTCCGGTTCGACGAAGATCTGGTGGCTGTCCTTGTCGGCGAAGCGCACCACCTTGTCTTCTATGGACGGGCAATAGCGCGGTCCGACGCCTTCGATGGCGCCGTTGAACAGGGGCGAGCGCGACAGGCCGTTGCGTATCAACTCATGGGTGCGCGCACTGGTGTAGGTGATGTGGCACGGCACCTGGCGCGGATGTTCCGCGACGCGGCCCATGAAGGAAAACACCGGGCAGGGGTCGTCGCCGGGCTGGGTGTCGAGCACGCTGAAATCGATGCTGCGGCCATCGATGCGCGGCGGCGTCCCGGTTTTGAGCCGCCCGACCCGGAGCGGCAGTTCACGCAGACGCGCGGCCAGGCGCATGGCGGGCGGGTCACCGGCGCGGCCGGCGTTATAGTTGGCGTCGCCGATGTGCACGAGGCCGGCCAGAAAGGTGCCGACTGTAAGCACCACCACCGGCGCGCGAAACGCGAGTCCCATCTGCGTCACCACGCCGGCCACGCGTTCGCCCTCGACCAGCACATCGTCGACCGCCTGCTGGAACAGCGTGAGATTGGGCTGGTTCTCCAGCGCCTGGCGTGCGCTGACCTTGTACAGGGCGCGGTCGATCTGCGCGCGCGTGGCACGCACGGCCGGACCCTTGCTGGCATTGAGAATGCGGAAATGGATGCCGCAGGCATCGGCGCCGTGGGCCATGAAGCCGCCCATCGCGTCGATCTCTTTCACCAGGTGGCCCTTGCCGATGCCGCCGATGGCCGGATTGCAGGACATCTGTCCCAGGCTTTCGATGCTCTGGGTGAGCAGCAGGGTGCGCGCGCCCATGCGCGCGGCGGCCAGCGCCGCCTCGGTGCCGGCGTGCCCACCGCCCACCACGATGACGTCATAGGACTCGGGATAGTGCATGGCGCGCGGGCTCGCGAAGAAAAACGGGCGGTGAGGATACTGCCGCGTGGCAGGCATTTGAAGCGCGGAGCGTGGTGCGGCGCGCGGCCCGCTGTCACGCGCTTCATCATCGCCACCATGAAACTTCGCGGCGCAGGTCGGGTCTGGCCCTTTTGTTGACGCATTTAACGGGCGTGTGGAACACTCTCGCGCCCACCGACGGGGGTGCTGAACACCGCGACGAGGGCACGGGTTCAACCTTGAGACGCAGTCGAACGCACCCCGACACAGTCCGGACGACGACAGTTGCCGTGCATGGCCGAGCGGGCGCGTAGCGCCGTTCGCCGAGTATCCGGCTGCCCGTTCAAACAAGCGGCATACAAGAGGCCCACGGCATGGAAACCTTGATTGAAGTCAAAGGTTTGAGCAAGAACTTCGGCGCGCTGCAAGCGGTCAGTGACATCTCGCTCACGGTCACGCGCGGTGAAGTGCTGGGGTTTCTCGGCCCCAACGGCGCCGGCAAATCCACCACCATGAAAATGATCACCGGCTTCCTCGCGCCGAGCGCGGGCAGCGTGTCGGTGGCCGGCTTCGATATCGAACAGGCGCCGCTGGATGCCAAGGCACGGCTCGGCTACGTGCCCGAAGGCGCGCCCGCCTATGGCGAGATGACGCCGGCCACCTTCCTCGACTTCATTGCCGACATCCGCAACATTCCCCACGCGCGCCGTCGCGAACGCATCACCGAAGTGATCGGCAAGATTCACCTCGAGAAGGTCATGCATCAGCGCATCGAAACCTTGTCCAAGGGTTTCAAGCGCCGCGTCGGCCTCGCCCAAGCCATCCTGCACGACCCCGAAATACTGGTGATGGACGAGCCGACCGACGGTCTCGATCCGAATCAGAAGCACGAGGTGCGTGAACTCATCAAGGAAATGGCGCCGCACAAGGCCATCGTCATTTCCACCCACATCCTCGAGGAAGTGGACGCGGTGTGCACGCGCGCCATCATCATCAACCAGGGCCGCCTGATCTTCAGCGGCACGCCGCTCGAACTCGCGCAGCGCTCGCGTTATCACAATGCGCTGACCGTGATCGTGCCGGCGGCGGCGCGCGCCGAGGCCCGCGCCGTGATTGCAGGTCTCGCCGCCGGCCACACCATCGAAGAACAACTGGTGGGCAGCGATGCGCGCCTCACTGTCAGCGGCGGCCCGGCGCTGCCGCTGGCCGAGCTGCAACGGCGTCTCGGCGAGAAGGAATGCAACGTCAATGGATTCTTCGTCGAACACGGCCATCTCGACGAAGTGTTTCGCACACTGACTACCGCGGCCAGCGCCAGCGGCGAGGTGCATCGCACATGAACGGTCTGTCCACCATTTTGAAACGCGAACTGCGTGCCTACTTCGCGACGCCGGTCGCCTACGTGTTCATCGTCATCTTCCTGGTGCTGGCCGGGGTCGCGACGTTCTACATGGGCGGTTTCTACGAACGCGGCCAGGCCGACCTGGAGCCTTTCTTCCAGTTCCATCCGTGGCTGTACATGTTCCTCATTCCCGCCATTTCGATGCGCCTGTGGTCCGAAGAGCGCAAGGCCGGCACGCTGGAATTGTTGCTGACCCTGCCGGTGCCGCTCGGCGCGGCGGTGGTGGGTAAATTCCTCGCCGCCTGGATCTTCACCGCGGTGGCGCTGGCCGGCACGCTGCCGCTGTGGCTGACGGTCAACTACCTCGGCGATCCGGACAACACCGTGATCTTCGCCGGCTACCTCGGCAGCCTGTTGATGGCCGGCGGCTTTCTTGCCATCGGCGCCTGCATTTCGGCGCTGACCAAGAACCAGGTCATCGCCTTCGTGGTGAGCTTCGTGATCTGCTTTGCCTTCAATCTCAGCGGTTTTCCGATGGTCATCGACATGTTCAGCGCGTGGGCGCCGCAGGCCATCGTCGACGTGATCAGTTCCTTCAGCTTCCTGACCCATTTCAATTCCATCGTCAAAGGCGTGATCGACGTGCGCGACGTGGTGTTCTTCGCCACGCTGATCGCGTTCTGGCTGTATGCCAACGTGCTCGCCATCGAAATCAACAAGAGCAATTGACGCGCCCCTGCGCGCTTCACACGCCAAGGTAATGCCATGAACAGAAAGCTGGTCACTGGAACGGGGCTCGTCGTCGCGCTGGCGCTGTTCCTGACGGTCAACATCATCGCCAACCAGGGCCTCACCTCCCTGCGTCTCGACCTGACGGAGAACAAGCTCTACACCCTGTCGTCGGGCAGCAAGAACATCCTGAAGCAGCTCGAGGAACCGATCACCGTCCGCCTGTACTACTCGGCCAAGGAATTCGCCAACATCCCGCAGCTCCTGAATTACGGCAAGCGCGTGCGCGACATGCTGGAGGAATACGCGGCGGCGGGCGACGGCAAGGTCAAGCTCATGGTCATCGACCCCGAGCCGTTCTCGGAGGCCGAGGACGAAGCGGTGTCCTACGGCGTGCGCCCGGTGCCGCTGTCGGCGAGCGGCGAACAGGGCTATCTCGGCGTGGTCGCCACCAACGCCACCGACGACGTGCAAGCCCTGCCCCTGCTGAGTCCGGATCGTGAGGATGCGCTCGAATACGAGTTGACCAAGATGGTCTACGCCCTCGCCCATCCCAAGAAACGCGTGATCGGTGTGATCTCGACCTTGCCGGTGCTGGCGCCGCCACCCGATCCCATGACCGGCCGCCAGCGCGCCCAGGACTGGACCAGCTTCCTGCTGTTGAAAGAGCTGTACGACATCAAGGAAATGACGCCCGACACCACCACCATCGACAAGAGCGTCGACACCCTGGTGGTGGTGCATCCCAAGAGCCTGCCGGCGGCAACGCTGTACGCCATCGACCAGTTCGTGCTGAAGGGCGGCAAGGCCATGATCTTCGTCGACCCGCTGGCCGAACAGGACCAGGCCCAGCCCGATCCGGAGCGCCCCGGCGTGCCGCCCAAGCTCGATTCCGATCTCGAGCCGCTGTTCGCGAAATGGGGCATCAAGTTGACGCCCGAAAAAGTGGTGGGCGATCCGACCGTGGCGGTGCGCGTGACCTTCCGCACCCAACGCGGCCCGCAGGAAGTGGAATACCTGCCATGGCTGCAACTGCAGGGCGCCGCGCTCAATCACGAGGACTTCATCACCAACGAACTCAACTCGGTCAACATCGGTACCGCCGGCTCGCTGGAAGCCCTGCCCGACAGCAAGATGAAAGTCGTGCCGTTGCTGCAGACCGACACCAGCGGCGGTTTGATCGATCGCGACTCGATCATTTTCGTGCGCAATCCGGCCGGCCTGCTCGACAACTTCAAGTCCGACGGCAAACACCACGTGATCGCCATGCGCGTCTCGGGCAATGCCGCGACGGCCTATCCCGACGGGCGCCCGACAAGCGAAGAACAGAAGAACGCCGGGCCCGATGCCGAGTTCGTGGCCACCTCGAAAGCGCCCATCAATGTCATCGTGGTGGCGGATACCGACCTGCTCGCCGATCGCTTCTGGGTGCGCTTCAACACCTTTGGCGACATGCGCCAGCCCGAGCCCTTCGGCAACAACGGCGACTTCCTGATCAACGCCATCGACACCCTCGGCGGCAATGACGACTTGATCAGTCTGCGCAGCCGCGGCCAGTACACGCGGCCGTTCAAGGTCGTGCAAGACATACAACGCGAAGCCGAAGCGCAGTTCCGCGATCGTCAAAAGGCCTTGCAGGACAAGCTCAGCGAAACCGAGCAGAAGCTGGCCAGCCTGCAGGGCGAGCACAGCGGCAAGGAGTTGATCCTGACGCCGGAGCAGAAGACCGAGCTCGAGACCTTCCGCCAGGAGCAGCTCAAGACGCGCAAGGAACTGCGCGCCGTGCAGCATGAACTCGACGCCAACATCGAAGGTCTGGGCACGCGCCTGAAATTCCTCAACACCGCGCTGGTGCCACTGGTGATCGCGCTGCTGGCCATCGCCGTGAGCCTGGTGACGGGCCGCGCCCGTCGCGGCGCGTAATTGGCCGGGAGAGCGCCACCGATGAACAACAAATTGCTCGCCGCCCTGCTGCTGGCCGTGGTATTGGGCGCCATGGCCTGGAAGATCAGCCGCGACAAGGCGCCACAGACCGAGGTCACGCGCAGCGCCTTGAGCGCCGGTCTGCTCGACAAGCTCAACGAGGTCTCGCGCATCGAACTGCGCGGCGCCGACAACAGCACCACCTTGAAGCGCGCCAAGGATCAATGGACGGTGGCCAACCGCGACGATTTCCCGGCCGAGCCGGCGGCGGTGAAGCGCCTGCTGCTGGGTCTTGCGGATCTGCAGATCGTCGAAGCCAAGACCAGCCTGCCCGGCAGTTACGCGCGTATCGGCGTGGCCGATCCCGGCGCGGGCTCCGACAGTCTCGGCGTCGAACTCTACGGCGCCAAGGACGCCAAGCTGCTGGCGCTGGTGGTCGGCCATAAGCGCGAGGGCGGGCAACAAAGCCAGCGCTATGTGCGGCGCGCGGGCGAAGCGCAGTCCTACCTCGTCAACGGCAAGGTCGAGGCCAGCGCCGATCCCATCACCTGGCTCGATGCACGCATCGTCGACGTCGATACCGCGCGCGTGCGCCAGGTGGTCATCACGCCCGCCGACGGCGCGCGCATTGCAATCGCCAAGCGCAAGCCCAAGGACAACTTCTTCGAACTGGTGGACGTGCCGGCCGGCAAGGTGCCGCGCTCCAAGGCGCTGGTCTCGAGTCTCGGCGCCGTGCTTCTCGACCTGCGCTTCAACAGCGTGGCGGCCGCCGCGCGTTTCGCCGACGCCAAGCCGCTACGGCAAACCACCGTCGAGACCTTCGACGGACTGGTGACGCGCATCGACGAATTCGAAGCCGAGGGCAAGACCTGGGCGCGCTTCGATTTCGCCTACGACGCCGCCATCGTCGACGCCGAGGCGGTGAAAGACATCGCGCCGGCCGCCAGCGAGCCGCCGCCGGTGCCGGGCGCCGAGGGCGCCGAAGGCGCCAAGCCGGCTGTCGAGCCGGCCGCCAAGGAGAGCGTCGATGCGGAAGCAACGCGCCTCAAGGCGCGCAACGCGGCGTGGGTCTACGAACTACCGGATTACAAGCTGCGCTTGCTTGGCAAGCGCCTGGATGACCTGGTGCAGGCGCCGAGCAAGGACGACGCGAAACAGCCCGCGACCACGCCCTGACGGCGAAGTCGCGCCGCGGGGCGCCCTGCCCCGCGCCAGCGCTCAGTGAACGTGCTGACTGGTGCCGCAGGACGCCGGCAGCGCGCTGGTCATGGAGCGCAGCATGCGCCAGCCATGGGCGCTGCCGAGTTCATGCCACAGGTTGTAGGCATTGAAGCCATCGATGCAGGGCTCACCGCTCTGCAACACGCGCAGGGTCTGCAAGGTATCCATGGCGCGCACGAACTCGTCGGCGAGCGCCGCGTGGATTTCCGATTTGTGTTTGGAAGCGTACTCGCGATAGGCGTGGCGTCCGACTTCGACGAAGTAGGACACCGGCACGCCCTTGGCGATGGCGTGCTCGGGAAACAGCCCGGCGAACAGCAGGCATTGATCGCCGACCACGGCCGGGTCGGAGGTATCGGCATGCAGGATGCGGTCGATACGGTCGATGAAGCCGTTCTCCAGGTCCTGGGTCGAGACCCCGGCGCCGACATGGCGGAACAACAGGCTCACCAGGTGTTCCTCGACCGCGGGCGTGAGGCGCACACCGGCAGCCAACTGGGCATGGGTGAGCAGGGCACGCCAACCGGCGGTCTCGGCAATGTGCAGTTCGGGGTGGGCCATGATGATTCCTCGCTTGGGGAAAATGTCGGCCCGCGGCGCCTAAGCTTTAGTCCGCGCGCGGCGGCCGGCGCGTGCCCTGGGATGCGGCCTGCGGCTATACTGCCGCCCCCTATGGCCACCCGCGATCGCGCCCACCACCCATGACTCAAGGAAGCTCCACGCCCGCCAGTTTCCAGGCACTGATATTCGAATTGCAGCGTTACTGGAGCGGTCATGGTTGCGTCATCGCGCAGCCCTACGACATGGAAATGGGCGCCGGCACCTTTCATCCGTCGACCTTCCTGCGCGCCATCGGCCCCGAGCCGTGGCGGGCGGCCTACGTGCAACCGTCGCGCCGGCCGACCGACGGGCGTTACGGCGACAATCCCAATCGCCTGCAGCACTACTTCCAGTTCCAGGTGATCCTGAAACCCTCGCCCGACAACATCCAGGAGCTGTACCTCGAGTCGCTGCGCACGCTCGGCATCGATCTCAAGGTGCACGACGTGCGCTTCGTCGAAGACAACTGGGAATCGCCGACGCTCGGCGCCTGGGGTCTCGGCTGGGAGGTATGGCTGAACGGCATGGAGATCACGCAGTTCACTTACTTCCAGCAGGTGGGCGGCCTCGACTGCCGGCCGGTGTCGGGCGAGATCACCTATGGCCTCGAGCGCATCGCCATGTACCTGCAGGGCGTCAACTCGGTCTACGACCTGCTGTGGACCGAATCAGCCGGCGGTCGCGTGACCTACGGCGACGTCTACCATCAGAACGAAGTGGAGATGTCCGCCTACAACTTCGAGCATGCCGACACGGCGGCGCTGTTCGCGTGGTTCGACCAGTGCGAAGCGGCCGCCACGCGCATGATTGAAGTCAACCTGCCGCTGCCCGCCTACGAGCAGATGCTCAAGGCGTCCCATACCTTCAACCTGCTGGACGCGCGTCGCGCGCTGTCGGTGACGGAACGCCAGCGCTACATCCTGCGCGTGCGCACCCTCGCGCGCGCCGTCGCCGAGACCTATCACGCCGCGCGCGAGAAGCTCGGCTTTCCGCTGCTGGCAGCGAGCAAGGAGGGGCAGCCGGCATGAGCCGCCACGACAATCTGCTGGTTGAACTCGGCACCGAGGAACTGCCGCCCAAGGCGCTGTTGAACTTGTCCGAGGCGTTTGCCGCCGGCCTCGACAAGCTGTTGCGCGGCGCCGGCTTCGAATTCACCGCTCTCGAACGCTACGCCACGCCGCGGCGCCTCGCCCTGCGCGTGGAGCAGATCGCTGCCGAACAGCCCGAGCGCGTCGAAACCCGCCGCGGCCCGGCGCTCGGCGCCGCCTTCGACGCCAGCGGCGCGCCGACCAAGGCCGCGCAGGGATTTGCGCGATCCTGCGGCGTCGAGGTCAGTGCCCTCGGGCGCCTGAAGAGCGACGAAGGTGAATGGCTGAGCTTCGAACAGCGGGTGGCGGGACGCCGCTTGTTCGATGTGCTGCCCGAGATGGTCAACCAGGCGCTGGCCGGTTTGCCGATTCCCAAGCGCATGCGCTGGGGCGCGCACAGCGCCGAATTCGTGCGACCGGTGCACTGGGTGGTGATGCTCTATGGCAGCGAGGTGGTGGCGGGTGAAGTGCTGGGCCTCGCCGCCGATCGCGTGACGCGCGGTCATCGCTTCATGCATGGCGCACCAATCGCGCTGGCCCACGCCGACGACTACGTCGCGAGCCTGGCGTCGCCGGGCTATGTGATCGCACCCTTCGCCGCGCGTCGCGATCGTGTGCGCGCCCTGATTGAAGCAAGCGCGGCGAGCGAAGGCGGTACGGCGGTCATCGACGACGCGCTGCTCGATGAAGTGACCGCGCTGGTGGAATGGCCGGTGCCGATCTGCGGCAGTTTCGATGCCCATTTTCTCGAACTGCCCGGCGAAGTGCTGATCGCGTCCATGCAGGGCCATCAGAAATATTTCCCGATCCGCGACGCCCACGGCGCGCTGCGCAATCGCTTCATCACGCTCGCCAACCTCGAGAGCGCGGCGCCGGAAGCGATCCGCGCCGGCAACGAGCGCGTCATCCGTCCGCGCCTGTCGGACGCCGATTTCTTCTACCGCGCCGACCGCGCCAAGCGTCTCGACAGCCGCCTGCCGGGGCTGGACAGCATGATGTAC
This sequence comes from Pseudomonadota bacterium, assembly GCA_016719885.1. Taxonomy (NCBI): domain Bacteria; kingdom Pseudomonadati; phylum Pseudomonadota; species Pseudomonadota bacterium. The sequence continues at coordinate 142,233 of JADJYF010000014.1, forward strand.
GAGAAGCGTCTCGGCTCGCTGGGCGACAAGACGCGGCGCATCGTCAGTCTCGCCGCCACGCTGGCCAGCGCCTGCGGCGCGGATTCGGCGCTGGCGGGCCGCGCCGCCGAGCTGTCGCGATGCGACCTGCTATCGGACCTGGTCGGCGAATTCCCGGAGCTGCAGGGCACCATGGGCAGCTACTACGCGGCCGCCGATGGCGAGGCGGGCGAAGTGAGCGTGGCCCTCGGCGAGTTCTACCAGCCGCGCTTTTCCGGCGATGCCATTCCCGCCACCGAGGTCGGTCGCGCGGTGGCGCTGGCGGACAAGCTCGATTCGCTGGTCGGCATCTTCGGCATCGGCTCGGCGCCGACCGGCGATCGCGATCCCTTTGCCCTGCGCCGCGCCGCCATCGGCCTGTTGCGCATCGTCATCGAGGCCGACATCGCGCTCGATCTGCGCGAGGCCATCGACTTCGCGCTGGCGACCTATGCCGGCGTCAAGCTGGCGCCCGACACCGCCGAGCAGGTGTACGCGTTCGTGCGCGAACGGCTGCGCGGCTATTACCTCGAGCGCGGCACGCCCAACGACGTGTGCGCGGCGGTATTCGCCAATGACCCGAGTTCGCCCGCGGAAGTGGCGCGCCGCCTGGTGGCCGTCAGCGGCTTCCGCGCCTTGCCGGCCGCCGCGGCGCTGGCCGCCGCCAACAAGCGCATTGCCAACATCCTGAAGAAGCTCGATGCGCCGCCGGCGGCCAAGGTCGATGACACGCTGCTGGCGGATCCCGCCGAGCGCGAGTTGGCGGCGCGCTACGCGGCGCTGGCGCCGCAGGCGGAACAGCTCTTCCTTGCGCGCGAATACACCCGCTACATGGAATTGCTGGCCTCGCTGCGTGAACCGGTCGACGCCTTCTTCGACGGCGTGATGGTGATGTGCGAGGACGCCGCGCTGCGTGCCAATCGCCTCGCGCTGCTGGCGCAACTGCATGCGCTGTTCACGCGGGTGGCCGATATCGCGCGCCTGCACGACGCCTGACGCGATGCGCACGCTGCTGCTCGATCGTGACGGCGTGATCAACCAGGATTCGCGTGACTACATCCGCTCGCCCAGCCATTGGCGCGCGCTGCCGGGCGCGCTCGAAGCGATGGCGCGTGCGCAACGGGCCGGCTTCCGACTGGTGGTCGTCAGCAATCAATCGGGGCTCGCGCGCGGTCTGTTCGGCATCCGCGAATTGAACGCCATTCACCAGCGCCTGTGCGACGAGCTGGCGCGCTTCGGCGGCCGCGTCGAAGCCTTCTTCTTCTGCCCGCACCTGCCCAGCGAGGACTGCAACTGCCGCAAGCCGCGCGCCGGCCTGCTGTTGTCGCTGGGTGAACGCCTGGGCATCGACCTCGCGCGCACCACCTTCATCGGCGACCGCGTCAGCGATGTGCGCGCGGCGCGCGCGGTGGGCGCCCGCCCGATGCTGGTGCGCACCGGCATCGACCCCATCAATCCCGATGAACTCGCGCCTTGCGGCCCGGTGGAAATCTTCGACGCGCTGCCGGACGCGGTGGCGGCCCTGGTGTAGACATGGCCAAGTTCCGCTCGATCGTCTTCTACACTGGGCTCGCGCCGCTGACGGTGCTGTTCAGCTTCATCGGCATCGCCATCCTGCCGCTGCCGCGTCCGTGGCGTTACGCCGTCATCACGCGCTGGTCACGGCTGACCATCGCCTGGTTGAAACTCGCCTGCGGCCTCGACTGGCGGGTCACGGGTCGCGAGAACATTCCCGCCACGCCGGGCGTGATCCTGTGCAAACACCAATCGGCATGGGAGACCATCACGCTGCAGCTGATCTTTCCGCGCCAGTCGCAGGTATTGAAGAAGGAACTGCTGCACGTGCCGTTCTTCGGTTGGGGCCTGGCCAGCCTGAATCCGATCGCCATCGACCGCAAGGCCGGCACCAAGGCGCTGCGCACCGTGCTCGAACTCGGCGCCGAGCGCATCAGGCAAGGCTGGTGGGTGCTGCTGTTCCCGGAAGGCACACGCATCGCGCCGGGCGAAAAAGGTCGCTACACGCAGACCGGCGCGGCGCTGGCGCTGGCGGCGGAAACCGTGGTGGTGCCGGTCGCGCACAACGCCGGCGTGTTCTGGGCGCGCAATGCCCTGACCAAGTATCCCGGCACCATCGATGTCGTGATCGGCCCGCCCATCGAAACCACGGGCAAGAGCGCCAAGGCCATCACCGTCGAAGCGGAACACTGGATCGAACAGACCTGCGCGCGCCTGCCACGCACGCCCGGCGGCTCGGCGTAGCGCGGTCCGACCCTTTACCATTGACCGACATATTTTTGGATAGCCAGGCCATGCGACACTCGAGCGACTCCCGATTTCCCGCCACCCGCATGCGCCGACTGCGCACGCACGACTTCATACGGCGGCTGGTGCAGGAAACCCGCATCTCGGTCAGCGATCTGATATGCCCGATGTTCATCTTGGATGGCGAGCGGCAACGCGAGCCGATAGCGAGCATGCCCGACGTCGAACGCTTGAGCATCGATCTCGCCATCGAACGCGCGCGCCGGCTGTACGAGCTCGGCATTCCAGCGGTGGCGCTGTTCCCGGTCACACCCGATGCGCGCAAGAGCGCCGATGGCCGCGAAGCCTACAATCCCGACGCCATCGCGCAGCGCGCCATCTCGCGCATGAAGGACGCGCTGCCCGAACTTGGGGTGATCACCGACGTCGCACTCGATCCGTTCACCACCCACGGCCACGACGGCGTGATGAACGACAAGGGCGAGATTCTCAACGATGCGTCGGTGGACGTGCTGGTGCGCCAGGCCCTGTCCCAGGCGCGCGCCGGCGTCGACATCGTCGCGCCGTCGGACATGATGGACGGCCGCATCGGCGCCATCCGCATGGCGCTCGAGAGCGAGGGCTTCCACAACGTCAAGATCCTCGCCTATTCAGCCAAGTACGCCTCGGCGTTCTACGGCCCGTTCCGCGACGCCGTGGGCTCGGGCGCCAAGCTCGGCAAAGGCAGCAAGAAAACCTACCAGATGGACGCCGGCAACAGCACCGAGGCGCTGCATGAAGTGGCGCTCGACCTGGCCGAAGGCGCGGACATGGTGATGGTCAAGCCGGGCATGCCCTATCTCGACATCGTGCAGCGTGTGAAAGCCGAGTTTGGGCGCCCGACTTTCGTCTACCAGGTGAGCGGTGAATACGCGATGCTGAAGGCCGCCGGCCAGGCTGGCTGGCTGGACGAACGCGCGGTGGCGCTGGAGTCCATGCAGGCGTTCAAACGCGCCGGCGCCGACGGCATCCTCACCTACTTCGCCGAAGCCGTCGCCACCTGGTTGGCCGAATGAACCCGCGCGCTCACACGTCGAGATCGAGCTCCTTGATCTTGCGCGTGAGCGTATTGCGTCCCCAGCCCAGGAGCTTGGCCGCTTCCTGACGACGTCCGCGCGTCGCCTTCAAGGCCACCTCGATCATGGTGGTTTCGAAGCGCGGCACCGCCTCGGCGAGGATCGGCGATTCACCGGCACTGCGGGTACGCAGTTCCGCCCACTGACGCAAGGCCGTCTCCCAGTCCGCCGGTCCGGCGCTGGCCTGCACTTCGCCGTCGGCCAACAGCTCGGCCGGCAGATCCTCGGTATCGATCTCGCGCGACGGCGCCATGATCATCACGCGCCGGCATACGTTCTCGAGCTGGCGTACGTTGCCGGGCCAGGCAAAGCGCCGCATCACCTCCAGTGCGCGCGGCAGCAGCTTCTTGGGTTCGACCTGCAGTTCGCTGGCGGTCGCGCGCAGGAAATGATCCGACAGCGCTTCCAGATCGTCGGCGCGCGCGCGCAGTGGTGGCAACTGCAGGCGAATGACGTTCAGGCGGTGGAACAGGTCTTCGCGGAAGTGCCCCGCGCGCACGCTCTGCTCGAGATGCTGATGGGTGGCGGCGATGACACGCACGTCGACGCGCACCGGCTCGTGACCACCGACGCGGTAGAACTCGCCGTCGGCGAGCACACGCAACAGGCGCGTCTGCAGCTCGGCCGGCATGTCGCCGATTTCGTCCAGGAACAAGGTGCCACCATTGGCCTGTTCGAAGCGCCCGATGCGCTGCACGGCAGCGCCGGTGAAGGCGCCTTTCTCGTGGCCGAACAGCTCCGATTCCAAGAGATCGCGCGGGATGGCGGCGGTGTTCAAGGCGATGAAGGGTTTGTTCGCGCGCGGGCTGTGACGGTGCAGGGCGCGCGCGACGAGTTCCTTGCCCGTGCCCGACTCGCCGGTCAGCAACACCGTCATGTTGGAATTGGACAGCCTGCCGATGGCGCGAAACACTTCCTGCATGGGCGCCGACGAGCCGATGATTTCCGGCACCGGCGTATTGTCCGCCGGTTCGGATTCGACGCTCGCGCCGGCGGCGGATTTGCGCAGCGCACGACGCACGATATTGATGACGTCATCGACATCGAAAGGCTTGGGCATGTACTCGAACGCGCCACCACGGAACGCGGCCACCGCGCGGTCGAGATCGGCGTAGGCGGTCATGATGATGACCGGCAGCTGCGGATGCGCGGACTGCACCGCCTGCAGCAGCGCCAGGCCATCGGTGCCGGGCATGCGGATGTCGGTGATGATGACGTCCGGCTCGAACTTCTCCAGTCGCGCGAGCACCTTGTCGGCGTTCTCGAAGCTGCGCGTGGCGACGTGCTCTTTCTCGAGAGCACGCTCCAGGACCCAGCGGATAGCGCGGTCGTCGTCGACGATCCACACTTCGTGCTGTCGATTCATTGCTGTTCTCCCACAGGCAACCATACGGAAAATTCAGTGTGTCCGGGCTCGCTCTCGAAGCCGATGAGCCCGCCCTGGCGATGCACCAGCGATTGCGCGATGGGCAGGCCCAGTCCCGAGCCATCGGCGCGCCCCGAGACGAGCGGAAAGAAAATGCTGGTGGCCAGCGCCGGATCGACGCCTGGCCCGTTGTCTATCACCTGCGTGCGGATCACCAGGCGATGCAGGGTATTGCCGATGGTGAACTTGCGTTGGATGCGTGTGCGCAAGGTCACCGTACCGCCCTGCCCTTCGATGGCCTGCACCGCGTTGCGCACCAGGTTGAGAAAGGCCTGCACCAGTTGATCGCGATCCGCGCAGATCTCCGGCAGGCTCGGATCGTAATCGCGCACGATTTCAACGGCGCCGCCGCGCTCCACCGACACCACCTGGCGCACATGCTCCAGCACGTCGTGGATGTTGAGCGTCTGCTTGTTGGATTCGCCGCGCGGCCCCAGCATGCGGTCCACCAGGGTGCGCAGACGGTCGGCCTCGCCAATGATGATCTGGGTGTACTCGGCGAGCTTCTGATCTTCGAGTTCGCGCTCCAGGAGCTGCGCCGCGCCGCGAATGCCGCCCAGCGGGTTCTTGATCTCGTGCGCGAGCCCCTGCAGCAGCACCGACGAGACCTGGTTGCGCATCAGCATGTTGCCTTCGAGCTGGATGCGCTGATGGCGCTCGACATTGGTCATCTCGATCAAGACCAGGCACGGGTCACTGCCGTTACGCCACAGCGGCGTGATGGTGCAGTCGACCGTCGTGACATTGACCCGGCCCAGCCTGAGGTCGAGATCGCGTTCGGTGAACGAGCGCCCTTCAAGCAGCGCGCGCCGCGCCGCCGCGATCAGTTCATCGGCGCCGGGCAGCACATCGGGCAAGGACAGGTCGCGCAGGCGGGTTTCGCTGGTCGCGATGAGCGACTGGGCCGCGGCATTGACCCGCACCAGGCGCAGCCGCTCGTCGACCATGATGACGGCGGTGGCCAGGGCCTCGAGAAGGTCAATATCAGGGTCGTTACACGGCATCATTTTCAGGCAAGCAGTTTGCGCTCTTTTGGTGCACGCGTTCCAAGCCTTTGATGGTCGCTACACCGTTTGACCCTTCATCCGGCCATAAGGAGGCCGAATTCGGGCGTGCGGGCGACGGCCCGCGTCCGGGAAGCACCTGGCGGGTGCCCTCAGGTTAACAAGGGCAAAATTCGGACCAATTACCTGGGCTTGGGGGGCGTGGGCAGGGAAGGTCGATGGGACTTGCCGGTCTTGGGGTCGGCAACGGAGGTTTTGTGGAAATGGAAGACCGTCGCGGTGGAGCGAATCAATTCAGCGCCCCCCGCATCGACCACCGCCGCCGCGAGCTGGTGGCTGCCGCGCGCCATGCCCGGCAGCACGAATTGCGGACTGTCGCTGGGCTCCCCGGCGGCGACGCCGTCGACATACAGCACCACACGGTGGCCGAGATCGACCATCAACGCCGGTTCGATGGCGACATCGACGGCGACCGACTGCTGGTCACGCAAGGTCTCGTCGTCGGGCGGGGCCACCACTTCGATGCTCGAATACGACGTCGGCTGGTCGGGAGTGGCGGATAACTCGGCCGCGGCGTCGGCCGGCTTGGCCGACTCGACCGGCGGCTCACCGGGGATGACCGTGGTCGGGCCCAGTTCGATGATTTGTGCACCATCGTGGGGCTGGTCCGAAAAGATCACGTTGCCGTCGGCGTCTTTCCAGCGGTACACCTCGGCCTGCACATCGCCGAGAGCGGCCAGGAGCAAGAGCAGCAAGGGCAGGCGCATCATGGTCTTCGCGGCCAAATCTGGGTTCCAGGCGCCAGTCTATAGGTCGCCCAGGCAAAAAACAGCCGGCACAAAAAAGCCCCCGTGAGGGGGCTTTTCCGCAAGTTGTGTCAGCGCGCTCAGACGCTGTAGTACATCTCGTATTCCACCGGGTGGGTGGACATGCGCAGCGTGGTGACGTCCTGCATCTTCAGCTCGATGTAGGCGTCGATCGCGTCGTCGGACAGCACGCCGCCGGCCTTCAGGAATTCGCGATCGCCATCCAAGGCCTCGAGAGCCTGGTCCAACGAATGGCAGACCGTCGGAATGCCCTTCGACTCTTCCGGCGACAGGTCGTAGAGATCCTTGTCCATCGCATCGCCCGGGTGGGTCTTGTTGAGGATGCCGTCGATGCCGGCCATCATCATGGCCGCGAAGCCGAGATAGGGGTTGGCGGACGGATCCGGGAAGCGCACTTCGATACGACGCGCCTTCGGGCTGAACACCCACGGAATACGCACTGAAGCCGAACGATTGCGCGAAGAGTAGGCCAGGAACACCGGCGCTTCGAAGCCCGGCACCAGGCGCTTGTAGCTGTTGGTACCCGGGTTGGTGAAGGCGTTGATGGCCTTGGCGTGCTTGATGATGCCGCCGATGTAATACAGCGCAATGTCGGACAGGCCGCCGTAGCCGTCGCCGGCAAACAGGTTCTTGCCATCCTTCGCCAGCGACTGGTGCACATGCATGCCGCTGCCGTTGTCGCCGACCAGCGGCTTGGGCATGAAGGTCGCGGTCTTGCCATAGCCATGCGCGACGTTGTGCACGACGTATTTCAGAATCTGGGTGGCGTCGGCGCGCTTGACCAGGGTGTCGAAGCGGGTACCGATTTCGCACTGACCGGCGGTCGCCACTTCGTGGTGATGCACTTCCACCGGCACGCCCATCTGCTCGAGGACCAGGCACATGGTCGAGCGGATGTCCTGCAGCGAATCGATCGGCGGCACCGGGAAATAGCCGCCCTTCACGCCCGGACGGTGACCGATGTTGCCGTCGTCGAACACCTTGGCGGAGTTCCAGGAGCTTTCGTCGGAATCGACGTTGAAGAACGAGCCCTTCATTTCCACGCCCCAGCGGACGTCATCGAAGATGAAGAATTCAGGCTCGGGACCAAAGTACGCGGTGTCACCGACGCCGGACGCCTTCAAATAGGCTTCGGCGCGCTTGGCCACCGAACGCGGGCAGCGGATGTACCCTTCGCCGGTCGCCGGCTCGACGACGTCACAGCGAACGATCAGGGTCTTTTCTTCGAAGAAAGGATCCATCACGGCAGTCGACGGATCGGGCATGAGGATCATGTCGGATTCGTTGATGCCCTTCCAACCGGCGATGGACGAGCCATCGAACATCTTGCCTTCTTCGAAGAACTCGTCATTGCATTCGCGCGACGGTACGGTGAGATGCTGCTCCTTGCCCTTGGTATCCGTGAACCGGATATCGACGAATTTGACTTCTTCGTCCTTGATCGTCTGCAGAATGCTCTCGACTGACATGGGGTAATTCCTCCAACCATCCACTTAAAGAAAAAAACGTTAGGCCTGACGCAAAAATTTGTCGCAGAAAGCATGCACGCCAAGAGAAAGGCTGCCCGGTCTGCCGTATGCGCCAAATCCGAGCACGATGTGTGCCAATGCTAAGCCATTGAATCTGCGAACACTAGCCGCCATTCGGGCGCAAAACGCACCAAAATAAAGCGCGCCTGTTTTGATTCGCACCAATAGAGCGCAAATCAGGGAATGAGGTGGTCCCGTTCGTTGGCCATCAGCGCCGGCAGCGACTCCCGCGCGCGGATGACGGAGAAGCTGTCGCCCTCGACCAGCACCTCCGGCGGGCGCGGCCGCGCATTGTAATTCGAAGTCATGGCGAAGCCGTATGCGCCCGCGTCGAGGATGGCGAGCACGGCGCCCGGCACGGCGGGCAAATCGCGGGCGCGCGCCAACCAGTCGCCGCTCTCGCACACCGGCCCGACCACGTCACAGTGCACCTGCGCCTCGCCCTCGCTCGGCGCCATGAGCGGCACAACACCGTGCCAGGCGTCGTACAGTGCCGGCCGCATCAAGTCGTTCATCGCGGCATCGACGATGGCAAAGGTCTTGACCTCGGTGGTCTTCAGGTACTCGACGGTGGTGAGCAGCGTGCCCGCCGCGCCTATCAACGACCGCCCCGGCTCCATCATCACCGCGTAGTGCGGCGGCACGCGTTCGCACACGGCAGCGACCAGCGCCTCTATGGGTGGCGGCGTCTCGTCCTGGTAGCTGATGCCCAAGCCACCGCCGACATCGATGTGCTCGAGGACGATGCCTTCGGCGCGCAGGCTCTCCGCCAGGTTCACCACTTGCGTGACGGCGTCCAGCACCGGCTCGATGTCCGTCAACTGGGACCCGATGTGACTGGCGATGCCCGCCGCGCGCAGCAGGGGATGCGCGGCGATGGTTCGATACAGCGCCAGCGCTTCGTCGAGCGGTACGCCGAACTTGTTCTCCTTGAGCCCCGTCGAGATGTAGGGATGGGTCTTCGGATCGACATCCGGATTGACGCGCAACGCCAGTTTGACCGGCTGCTGGAGTTCGGTCGCCAGTTCGGCAACGCGCTCGAGTTCGCCGCGCGACTCGACATTGATGCATGCCACACCGGCGCTGATGGCGCGCGAGTTCGGAGCGGGATTTACCGACGCCGGAGAACACCACGTCGGCCGCGCTGGCGCCCGCCGCCAATACACGCTCCAGTTCGCCACCCGAGACGATGTCGAAACCGGAGCCGAGATGTTTCAGGACGCGCAGGATGGACAGATTGTCGTTGGCCTTCACCGCGTAGTGAACACGGTGGCGACGCGTACCGAAAGCGCCATCGTAGGCGCGCCAGTTGGATTCGAGCTGCTGACGCGAATAGACATAGCAGGGCGTGCCGAGCGCCGACACGATGCGCCGCAGGTCCACCCCGTCGACATGCAAAACTCCGTCGCGATAGCCACGCATACTCATCAAGCGCCTCTTGTGAATCTTGGTCAGTGAGCGACGAAGTCCTGCTTCTTGTCGGACTCGTCCGGCAGGTAGAGGTCGCCTTTCTGGCCACAGGCCGCCAGCAGGCACAGCAACACCACTGACAAAAGAATTCTGCTCATGAGCCGTCCCGTAGTAATCCTGTTGGAGCCGCGGTTCGCCGCGCGCGACATTGCTCGACTGCTTTGCACCTTGCACCGCGCGGGCAACGCACCGTCGCGAGGAGCGCATTGTAGCGACAGGCGTAGCCATCGGCGACCACGGGCCGGGCGCGAGCACGCTCTCAAGAGTGGCGACTTGCGGCCGCCATAGCGCGTGTCTCGCCAAGCTCGACAGCGCGTCGGAGCGCCGTGAATGCACATGGCCGGGCCGCGTCAAACGGCCCCATTGAGCGTGGTCGAGCGCCGCCGGGCAGCCGGTCGCCAGCTTGCAATCGAGCTTAGGATCGTTCAAAAATGAAGCTCTTACCACTCCACAAACTCCATCACCCATGAGCGAAAAAATGATCCACGTAACCGACGATTCCTTCGATTCGGACGTCCTGAAATCCGACAAGCCGGTGCTCGTCGATTACTGGGCCGAGTGGTGCGGGCCGTGCAAGATGATCGCGCCCATCCTCGAAGAGGTTTCATCGGAGTATTCCGAGCGCGTGAAGATCGCCAAGCTCGATGTCGATCAGAACCAGGCCACGTCGATGAAGTACGGCATCCGCGGCATCCCGACCCTGATGCTCTTCAAGGAAGGCAACATCGTCGCGACGCATGTCGGGGCGCTGACCAAGTCGCAGTTGACGGCCTTCATCGACAGCAACGTTTGATGCCCGGCGGTGCCTGCGCCACGGTCCCGGCGCAGGCATCCGGATTTGTTTTCGACAGGTAGACGGCACCCATCGAGCGTGCTATTTTCCTGAGTACGGATCCTGGCGGCCTGCCCTGATCCGACCTCCACTGAATCAAGTTTCTTTTGGCACCCCATCGCGCCGCGCTCATGCGTCCCGCGATTCAATCCCACACGCGACTCTTAAACGATGAATCTGACCGAACTCAAGCAAAAACCGGCCTCCGAACTCGTCGATCTTGCGGATGAAATGGGCATCGAGGGCGTCGCCCGGTCCCGCAAACAGGACGTCATTTTCAGCATACTCAAGGCGCACGCCAAGAAGGGCGAAGACATCTCCGGCGATGGCGTCCTCGAGATCCTGTCCGACGGTTTCGGATTCCTGCGCTCCAACGACTGCTCCTATCTCGCCGGTCCCGACGACATCTACGTGTCGCCCAGCCAGATCCGACGTTTCAACCTGCGCACCGGTGACACCATCTCGGGCAAGATTCGCCCGCCCAAGGAAGGCGAACGCTACTTCGCCCTGCTGAAGGTCAGCGAAATCAATTTCGAGCCGCCGGAAAACGCCAAGAACAAGGTCCTGTTCGAAAATCTCACCCCGCTCTTTCCGCAAAAACGTCTGCATCTCGAACTCGGCAACGGCAGCACCGAGGATCTCACGCCGCGCGTGATCGATCTCGCCGCGCCGATAGGCAAAGGTCAGCGCGGACTCGTGATCTCGCCGCCCAAGGCCGGCAAGACCATGATGCTGCAGGGCATCGCCCATTCAATCGAGGCCAATCACCCCGACTGCTACCTGATCGTGCTGTTGATCGACGAGCGTCCGGAAGAAGTGACCGAGATGCAGCGTTCGACGCGCGGCGAAGTGATTGCCAGTACCTTCGACGAACCGGCCAGCCGCCACGTGCAGGTGGCCGAAATGGTGATCGAAAAGGCCAAGCGCCTGGTCGAGCACAAGCGCGACGTCGTCATCCTGCTCGATTCGATCACGCGTCTCGCGCGCGCCTACAACACGGTCGTGCCGTCCTCCGGCAAGGTGCTGACCGGTGGCGTGGACGCCAACGCCCTGCAGCGCCCGAAGCGCTTCTTCGGCGCGGCCCGTAATATCGAGGAAGGCGGCAGCCTGACCATCATTGCCACCGCCCTCATCGATACCGGCTCGCGCATGGATGACGTCATCTATGAAGAGTTCAAGGGCACCGGCAACATGGAAATCCACCTGGACCGCAAGATTGCCGAAAAGCGCATCTTCCCGGCGGTGAACATCAATCGCTCGGGCACGCGTCGCGAAGAGATCCTGACCAAGCAGGATGAGCTGCAGAAGATGTGGATCCTGCGCAAGCTGCTCCATCCCATGGAAGAAATCGCGGCGATGGAATTCCTGCTGGAACGCCTGAAGCAGACCAAGAACAACGCCGACTTCTTCGACGCCATGCGTCGCTGACGCTTTTGCCAGCGCATGTGCCGACAGCATTCGGCACATGCGTTCGTCCTCCATGCCTTCTTCCGCGCCGTGCGCAACGCACACGGCAACGTGCTATTCCGATGCTCTCAGCCCGGCGGCCAGGTGAAACGTCGTCCGCCCAAGACATGCAGATGAAGATGGAATACCGACTGCCCGACCGCGGCGCCGTTGTTGATGGCGACCCGGAACGCATCGCCGTAACCCTGGCTGTTGGCGACCGCCGCGGCCGTCACCAGCAGATGACCTAGCAGTGCGTTGTCGGCGGGGGTGGCGTCGGACAACATCGGCATCGGTTTTTTCGGACATACCAGCACGTGCATCGGCGCCTGCGGGTTGATGTCGCGAAAGGCGATGCACTGCTCGTCTTCAAAGACGATATCCGCCGGGATCTCGCGCGCGATGATTTTCTCGAACAGGGTTTTGTCGCTCATGTCTGTACCTGGGCAGTCAGTCGGAATCCGGTTCAAATCTCGACGGGCACGCGCCGCGGCACCATCACCGAGTGATGACCTTCGCGCACGATGTCGCCGAAATGGAGTTCGTAGCGGCCGCGCGCGCGGTCTTCGAAATAGTAACGCAGGGTATGGGTGATGGTCGGAAAAGCCAGATCCGTCCACGGGATCTCATGCTCGTAATAGAGCTTGCATTCCAGGCTCTCGGTGCCCGGCGCGAATTCCAGCACCGGCAGATGGGCGCGGAACATCATGTAGATCTGGTTGATCTGCGGCAGGTTGAACACCGCGAACAGGTCTTCGACTTCCACCCGTGAACAGGCTTCTTCCCAGGTTTCACGCGCGGCCGCCTCGGCCGTGGTCTCACCGTTTTCCATGAAGCCGGCGGGCAAGGTCCACCAGCCGAAACGCGGCTCGATGGCGCGCTTGCACAACAGGATCTGCTCTCCCCACACCGGGATGCAGCCGGCCACGATCTTGGGGTTCTCGTAAAAGATTTCACCGCAGGCATCACAGATGTGGCGCGGACGATTGTCACCATCGGGCACGCGCCACACCATCTGCTTGGAACCGCATCGACTGCAGAAATTCACGGATTTGCTTTCCTCTGCTTGGCTGCATCGATGGCGGTGCTGACAGCTGGCCACACGGTGGTCAGGATGCGCGGCTCCATGGCCGCCAGCGGGTGCAGGCCGTCCGGCTGAAATGCGCTGGCATCGGCGGCAAAGCCGTCCAGCAGAAACGGGCCGGCCACCACTTCCGGGCGCGCGAAAAACTCGCCGAACACGGCCTCGAAGGCGGCAGTGTATTGCGGCCCATAATTCGGTGGTACTCGAACCTGCAACAAGACCGGCACCGCATCACTGGCCAGCACCGCATCCACCATGCTTGCAAGGTTTTTGCGCAGCTCCGTCGCCGGCAGACCACGCAGGCCGTCGTTGGCGCCCAGCGCCACCACCACGATCGCCGGCCGGTGTTCGCTGAGCAGCGCCGGCAGGCGGCGCATGCCGCCGGCGGTGGTCTCGCCGCTGATGCTGGCGTTGACGACGCGATACGGATAGCCTTCCTCGGACAGGCGCGCGGCCAACAGGCTTGGCCATGCATCCTTCAAGTCAATGCCATAGCCTGCACTCAGGCTGTCACCGAGGATCAGGATGGATTGCCGCGCGTCGCCCCCGGCTGCGCGGCAGGGCCCGGCCACTAGCATGACCAACGCCAAGCACAGCAGCGCGGACCACGCGCAGGGCCACGTCATTCGCGCGCGGCATTTGAGCAAGGAAGTCATTGGTCCCGAGGGTGCGCTACGCATACTGGATGATATCAATTTTAGCCTTGGCGCTCGCGAAACGGTCGCCATCACCGGTGTGTCGGGATCGGGCAAGTCGACCCTGCTCGGCCTGCTGGCCGGGCTGGACAGTCCGAGCGAGGGCGACGTCGAGATCCTCGGCCACTCGCTGGCCGGCCTGGATGAAGATCAACGCGCCGAGTTGCGTCGCGATCACATTGGCTTCGTGTTCCAGGCCTTTCACCTGGTCGGCAGTTTTTCCGCGCTGGAAAACGTCATGTTGCCGCTGGAACTGAAGGGCGAATCCGACGCGCGGGAGCGCGCGCAAGCGATGCTGGCGAGAGTCGGTCTCGGCGATCGCCTCGCGCATTTTCCGCGTCAGTTGTCCGGCGGTGAACAGCAGCGCGTGGCCCTGGCGCGCGCCTTCTGCACGGCGCCCGCGATCCTGTTCGCCGACGAACCGACCGGCAACCTGGATGCCAGCAATGCCGCCGCCGTGACCGAACTGCTGTTCGGTCTGAATGCCGAGAGCGGTACCACGCTGGTCATCGTCACCCACGATCCGGCACTGGCGGCCAGCTGCGATCGCCGCCTGGCGCTGGCGGGCGGGCGGCTGCTTGACTGAGCCGCGAGCGACGGCGCTGCCCTTGTGGCGGCTGGCATGGCGCCTGTTGTGCCGCGACCTGGCCAGTGGTCGGCTGACCGTCATGCTGGCGGCGACGGTCATCGCGGTGGCGAGCACGGTGGCCGTGAGCCTCTTGGTGACGCGCGTCGATCGCGCGCTGGTGGCCGAATCGAGCGCCTTGCTGGCCGGCGATCTCGCGGTACTCGGCAGTGCGCCACCGCCCCATGGCTACGTGAACGATGCCACGGCGCTCGGCCTGCGGCATGCGCGCGTGGCCAACCTGCGCAGCGTAGTCGGCAAGGGTGAACAGCTGCAGCTGGTGCAACTGAAGGCCGTCGACGACGCGTATCCCTTGCGCGGACAGTTGCTGGTCGCCGAGCGCGTCGACGCGCCGGCCCAGGCGATCAGCCACGGTCCGCCGCGTGGTGAAGTGTGGGCCGAAGCCAAGCTCGCCGGCCTCCTGCAACTCGCCCCCGGTGACACGCTCACGATAGGCAGCGCCCGGCTGCGCCTGTCGCGCATCCTGGTGCTGGAACCGGATCGCGGCAGCGACCTGTTCTCGATCGCGCCGCGAGTGCTCATGCACTACGCGGATCTCGCCGCCACCGGCCTGGTCGTGCCCGGCAGCCGCGTCACCTACACCACCTTGCTGGCCGGCAGCGCCGCGACCATCGCCCGCTATCGCGAAGCGTTGGAACTACGCCGCGGCGACAGCGTGCAGGATCCGCGCAGTGCGCGCCCCGAGATGCGCGCGGCGCTCAGCCAGGCCGAGCGCTTCCTGAGTCTCGCCGCGTTTGCCGGCGTGATGCTGGCCGCCATCGGTATCGCGTTGGCCGCGACCGGCTACGCCGAGATGCACGAAGGCACGGTCGCAATCTTGAAGACCCTCGGTCTGACACGCCGCGCGGTGGTCATGCTGTTGTGTTGTGAAACGCTGTACCTGGCATTGGCGGCCACCGTGCTCGGCGACGGCACGGCACTCTTGCTGGAACGCGTACTGGTGCAGCGCCTGGTGCCGATGGCCGAATTCGCGGGCGGCGCGCCGGCGCCGCTGGCCCTGCTGCACGGCGCATGGGTGGCAATGGTGGCCCTGTGTGGCTTTGCCATTCCGGCGCTCGCACGTCTCGGTCGCCTGCCGGTGACCGCCATCCTGTCACGCGATCGGACCGGTCTGCCCGATGCCCGTCCATGGCGCTTGCTCGGCATGGTGCTGGCCTTCATCGCGATCGCGCCCTGGCACAGCGGCAATCCGCGCCTGGTGGCGATGGCCCTCGGCGGCATGCTGGTGTCGGCGCTGCTACTGGCGGCCACCGCCTGGGGGCTGGTGCGCTTGTTGGGCAGATTGCGCAACCAGACGCGCATGAGCTGGCGCTTCGGTCTTGCGAGCGTGGCGCGGCGCGCGCGCCTGTCGGTGCTGCAGACCACTGCCATCGGACTCGGCCTGGCGGTGATCCTGTTGCTCGGCCTCGTGCGCAATGACCTGTTCCGCCAATGGAGCGCGCATCTGCCGCCCGACGCACCCAACCAGTTCCTGATCAACATCCAGAGCGATGAAGTCGCGGCGCTGCGCGATTTCCTGCGCGCCCACGCCAAGCTGACGGCGGATTTCTATCCCATGGTGCGCGGGCGACTGACGGCCATCAACGGTGCGGTGGTGGTGCCGGACAACTACAGCGACCAGCGCGCGCGACGCCTCGCCGATCGCGAATTCAACCTGTCCACGGCACTCGAAATGAAAAGCGACAACCGCATCGTCGCGGGGCGCTGGTGGACACCCCAGGCCCGCGCCGAACTGTCGGTCGAACAGGGCATCGCCGAGACCCTGGGCCTCGTCCTCGGCGATGAGCTCACGTTCCTCATCGCCGATCGCGAAGTGCATGGCCGCATCACCAGTCTGCGCAAGGTCGACTGGGAGAACTTCCAGGTCAATTTCTTCGTCGTCACCACGCCCGAGTTGCTGGCCTCCGCGCCGGCCACCTACATCACGAGTTTTCGTCTGGAGGGCGCCGAGCCGGGCCTCATGGCCGAGATGGTCGAGCGCTTTCCGAGCGTGACCGTCATCGACATCGACGCCTTGATGCGCCAGGTGCGCCAGGTGATGGATCGCGTGGCGCAGGCCCTGACCTGGGTGTTCCTGTGCGCGCTGGCGGCGGGCGGCCTGGTGCTGGCGGCGGCCGTGCAGGCCAGCCAGAAGGAACGCCTGAAGGACACCGTCCTGCTGCGCACCCTGGGCGCGTCGCGGCGCTTCGTGCGCAGCGCGGTGCTGTGCGAATTCGTGGTCATCGGCGTGGTGGCCGGCACGCTCGCCAGCGGCGGTGCGCTGTTGACCGCGGGCCTGCTGGCGACACGCGTCCTCGACATTCCCTACCAGCCGGACTGGCGCATTCCCGTGCATGGCATCGTGGCGGCGGTACTGGCGCTGGCGCTCATCGGTTGGCGGGTCGCGGCACGCATCCTCGGCGCGCCGGTCGCCGACGGTCTGCGCGAGGCGCAATGAAGACCACGCGCGCTCTTTCAGCACACGACGCCATGGTGTAGCGTCGCGTCCTTTCCTCGCGAGAACAACCATCGATGGCCAATTACGCCGGCACGCCGGATTACGCGCACGGTCAACGCCAGCGACTCGGCGTCCTGGTGTGCAATCTCGGCACGCCGGACGCGCCCACGCCGCGCGCGGTGCGGCGCTACCTGGCGGAATTCCTGAGCGATCCGCGCGTCATCGAAACGCCGCGCTGGCTATGGTGGCCGATATTGCACGGCGTGATCCTCAATATCCGGCCACGGCGTTCAGCCCATGCCTACGCCAAGATCTGGCAGGCCGAGGGTTCGCCGCTGCTGAGCCTGTCGCAAAGCCTCGCCGACAAACTCGGCGGCGCGCTGGCGGGCGATGGCGACGCCATCATCACCGCGCTTGGCATGCGTTACGGTTCGCCGTCGATCGCGAGCGCCATCGATGCGCTCACCGCGCACGGCGCGCGACGCATCGTGGTGCTGCCGCTCTATCCGCAATACGCGGCGCCGACCACCGCCTCGGTGATGGACGCGGTGTTCGCCCATTGCGCGCGCCTGCGTTGGGTGCCGGAGCTGCGCTTCATCAATGATTACCACGCCAACCCGCGCTACATCGCCGCGCTTGCCGATTCGGTGCGCGAATACTGGGCCGCGCACGGTCGCCCCGAGCGCCTGCTGCTGTCTTTCCACGGCCTGCCACAAAAATACTTCCTGGCGGGCGATCCGTATTTCTGCCAGTGCCAGGCGACCGCGCGCCTCCTGCGCGAAGCCCTGGCGCTCGATGCCGAGAATTGCATGGTGAGTTTTCAATCGCGGGTCGGACCGACGCGCTGGCTGGAACCCTATACCGATCTCACGCTCGACTCGCTCGGCAAGGCCGGCACCCGGCGTGTCGACGTGCTATGTCCCGGATTCGCCGTCGACTGCCTGGAAACCTTGGAAGAAATCGCTCTGCAGAACGCCGACAGGTTCCGCGCGGCCGGCGGCGGTGAGCTGCGTTACATCCCGGCCTTGAACGACAGCCCGCGCCACGTCGAGCTGCTGGCCAGCCTGGTCGGTGATCATCTCGGCGGCTGGCGCGAAGCGGTGGCGGACGAGCCCGCCGCACGCGCGGCGGCCGCGGCCCGCGCCCGCGCCGCCGGCGCCAGGCACTGAGCCTCACTCACCGAGCAGCGTCACCTCGACGCGCCGCTGATGGCCGTGGCGGCGGTGTTCCCACAGGAACACGCCCTGCCAGGTGCCGAGCGCCAGGCGCCCGTCCCGCAACGGTATGTTCAGATCCGTATGGGTCAACACCGCGCGCACATGGGCTGGCATGTCGTCGTCGCCCTCGTCGACATGCCGGAACAGCGCGTCGCCGTCCGGCACCAGGCGCGCCATGAAGCGCTCCAGGTCGCGCAACACTTCCGAGTCGGCGTTCTCGCACACCAGCAGTGAAGCGCTGGTGTGACGAATCCACAGGCAACACAGGCCGACGCGCATGTCGCTGTCCAGCACCAGCGCGTTCAGCGCGTCGCTGATTTCGACATAGCCACGACCGTGCGTCGTCACCGACAGTTCGCGCGTCACCACCCGCATCGCCACGCCCTTACTCGATACGCGCCAAGACCTGCGCCAGCGGTCGACGTTGCTGTTCGACGACGCTCGCCGGACGGCCGTACCAGAACAGGCCGACCACGAACTCCCGCGCGGAATGCAGACCCAGCATGTGGAACAGCTCGGGGTCGCGCGTAATCGCGCCGGTCGTCCACTTGCAGCCCACGCCGTCGGCCCACAGCGTCAGCATCATGTTCTGCGCGGCGCAGGCGCAGGCCGCGTAGTCCTCGCGTTCGCGTTGCGCGTCATCGCTGCGCAGGCAGGTCATCAGCAGCCAGCCCGGCACTTCCAGCCAGCGTTGCCGTTTGATCTCGGCGGCGCGATCACCTTTCTCGGCGCGCACCAGTTCGGTGTTGCGTGCGATGATCTGCGTGCGCGCCATGGCGCCGAGCACGTAGAAGCGCCAGGGCTCGGTGCGATGATGGTTGGGCGCCCAGCGCGCCACCTCGATGGCGCGCTCGACGATGTCGTCGGCAATGCGCTCGGGCAGAAAATCGTGCACGGTGCGGCGCGTGCGCAGCACGTTCGCGACGGCGTCGCCATCGAGAGGCGTAGGCATGGGCGTCCTGTCGTTCATCAGTGATTGGTCCTTCGGTTAGAATCGAAGCCACGCGCATTCGCGCTGCAATTCGAATGAATATGTTAACGCCTTCGCGCCGTCGATGAAGTCACACTGCGGATTGAACCGCGCGCCGCGCCGAGCGCGCCGCTGCTGGCCGGCGCTCATGCTCCTGCTGTGCATGATGAGTCACGGCGCGTGGGCCGACATTGCCGCCCAGCGCGAGGTGTTCAAGCGCGCGCGACAGGCGCAGACCCATGGCGACCTGGTGCAGGCTCGTCGCCTCGGCGCCACGCTCGGCGACTACCCGCTGCGCGCCTACCTCGAATACGAAGACCTGCGTCAGCGTCTCGCCGGCGCCGCCGACGAACAGCTGCTGGACTTCATTGCGCGCCATGACGGCGACTATCTCGGTGAGCATCTGCGCAGCGCGTGGCTGCGCGAACTGGCGCGCAAGGCGCGCTGGTCGGTGTTCCTGGCCGCCTACCGCCCGCAGGACGATATCGCCTTGCAATGCCAGGCGCTCACCGCGCGCCTGCAAAGCGAATCCGCCGCCAGCGTGCTGCCCGATATCGTCACGCGCTGGCGGGCGGGCGGCGGTCGCGGCACAGCCTGCGTGCAACCCTTCGCGCGACTCTACGCAAGCGGCACGCTCAGCGACGCGCAGCTGTGGGAGCGGGTCTCCAATGCCTTCGAAAACGGCGAGGTCACCACGGCCAAGGAGGTGGCCGGCCACTTCAGCGGCGCGCGCCATCGCCAGCTGTTCGGCCTGTGGCAGCGCGCGTTGGCTTCGCCCGCGACGCTGTTGCGCGCGGCGGACCTCGAAGACAGCAGCGAAGCCCGGCGCGTGGCGCTGCACGCCCTCACGCGCCTGGCGCGCGCCGACGTCGATGGCGCACGTGGCGCCTGGCAGGAGGTGAGCGCGCGTCTGGCCTTCAGCGAAGCGGAGCGCGGCGAGGCCGCGCGCGCCATCGCGCTCGCCGCGGCCGGTAGCAACCACGCCGCGCGCATCGCCTTGCTCGACGCCGTGCCGCCGGCGGCGGTCGATGTCGACGTGCAACGCTACCAGTTGCGCGAAGGCATCGCGCGCATGGCATGGCCGGAACTCGCGCGCTGGACCGAAAGACCGCCACAGATCCCCGATGAATCCCTGCGCTGGCGTTACTGGCACGCGCGCGCCCTCGGCGAACTCGGTCATCACGACGAGTCGCAGCAGGCGTTGCGTGAACTCGCCAGCGAACGCGACTACTACGGATTCCTGGCCGCCGATCGCGTCGGCCTGGACTACCAGTTCCGCGAAGTACCGATAGCCGCGACGCAAGCCGAGCTCGCCGCGCTCGGCGCGCGCGGCGGCCTCGTACGCAGTCGCGAATTCGAGCGCGTCGCCCTGCCGCAGCATGCGGCGCGCGAATGGCACCATGAAATGAAGCGCCTGACCTCGCGCGAGCTGCAGGTCGCGGCGGTACTGGCCACGCAGTGGGGCCGTCCGGAGCGCGCCATTTTCGCGCTGGGCATGGCCAACGCCTATGACGACCTCGGCGTGCGCTTTCCGCTGCTGTATACCGAGCTCGCGCGCAAACACGCGGCGCGCCGCAATCTGGACCCGGCGCGCGTGATGGCCATCATCCGTTCGGAGAGCGCCTTCAATGCCAGTGCGCGTTCGCCGGTGGGCGCACTCGGCCTCATGCAACTCATGCCGCAAACCGGACGGGAAACGGCGCGCAGCATCGGCCTGCGCCTCGACAATCCCGCCGCCCTGCTCGAAACCGGCACCAATATCGCGCTCGGCACCGCCTATCTCGCGCAGATGCTGGCACGCTACGACGGCAACTTTGCAATGGCGGCGGCGGCCTATAATGCCGGACCGGGCCGGGTCCGCCAGTGGCAGGGCGCGCAATGCGTTCCCAGCGAACGCTGGGTGGAGTCCATTCCTTTCACCGAGACCCGCGGTTATGTACGACGCGCCTTGTTCTACACCGCCATCTACCAACGACGACTCAAGCTGCCAGTCATGAAATTCAACGCCGTGATGCCTCCGATACCCGCCCGCGACGGCCGCGTGACGCAGGACTGCGCGTCGTGAGCAAACCGCTGGTCGCGCTGTTCGGCGGCAGCGGCTTTGTCGGCACCGTGCTGGCCAACCAGTTGCTGCGCGCCGGCTACCGCCTGCGCATTTTCACTCGCGACCGCCAGCATGCACGGGCGCAGTGGCTGCTGCCGGATACCGAATTGGTGGTGGCGCATGTCGACGAGGAAGAGCGCATTGCCCAGGCGCTCAAGGGCAGCGTCGCCGCCATCAACCTGGTAGGCATACTCAACGAGCGACGTGACGACGGCGCCGATTTCAAGCGCGCCCATGTCGATACCGTGCAGCACCTCGTCAAGGCCGCCAAGCAGGCGCGTGTGCCGCACTTCGTTCACTTGAGCGCCCTCGCGGCCGACGTCGCCGCACCGAGCTACTACTTGCGCAGCAAGGGCCAGGCCGAGCAACTGCTGCTCGGCGCGGGCACTCGACACTTCCGTACCACCATCCTGCGGCCATCGGTGATATTCGGGCGCGGCGACGACTTCCTCAATCGCTTTGCGTCGTTGCTGCGCTTCGCGCCGCTGCTGCCGCTGACCGGCGCGCAGGCCGAGCTGCAGCCGGTCTACGTGGGCGACGTGGCGGCGGCGGTGTTGCGTTTGCTGGAGACCCCGGGCGCCGCGCCGCAGGGTGTGTACGAAATCGGCGGCCCTGACGTGATGACGCTGCGCGCGATCGTCGAATATGTCGGCGCGCTCGGCGGCCGCCGCCCGCTGATCGTGCCGATCGGCGGCCCGCTGGCAACGCTGATGGCGTGGTGCATGGAATGGGTGCCCGGCAAACCGCTGACCCGCGACAACCTGCGTTCACTGTCGGTGCCGTCGGTATGCCGGTCGGGCAACTCGCTGCTGGAACTCGGCATTCGCCCGACGCCGTTGGACGAAATCGCGCCCGCCTATCTCGCCGCCCGCCATCAGCGCGGCCGCTACGATCATTTTCGCGAGCAGGCGCGTCGCGCCCGTCAGGGCCCTGCCGCCGCGCGGCGGCGCGATTGAGATATCCCGCGATGCGCATCTACCAAGTCGGCGGCGCGGTGCGCGATCGTCTGCTGGGACGCGAAGTCAGCGATCGCGATTGGGTGGTGGTGGGCGCCAGCGCCGAGCAATTGCTGGCGCTCGGATATCGCCAGGTCGGCGCCGACTTCCCGGTGTTCCTCCATCCCGGCACCCACGAGGAATACGCCCTCGCGCGCACCGAGCGCAAGAGTGGCCACGGCTACAAGGGCTTCATCACCGACGCCACGCCGACTGTCACGCTGGAGGACGATCTCGCGCGGCGCGATTTCACCATCAACGCCATGGCGATGGGCGAGGACGGCGTGCTCGTCGACCCCTACGGCGGGCAGCGCGACCTGGCGGCCGGCGTGCTGCGCCATGTGACCGCCGCGTTCGTCGAAGA
The DNA here is from genome assembly GCA_016719885.1 of Pseudomonadota bacterium. NCBI lineage: Bacteria > Pseudomonadati > Pseudomonadota > Pseudomonadota bacterium. Next base: position 164,674 of record JADJYF010000014.1, read on the forward strand.
CCCTTTGCGCGTGCTGCGCGCGGCACGTTTCGCGGCACGCTTCGGCTTCACGATCGCCGACGACACGCAAGCCTTGATGCAGGAACTCAGCGCCGCCGGCGAACTCGCCACGCTCGCGCCGGAAAGGGTGTGGCAGGAACTGCGCAGGGCGCTGGGCGAGCCCCATCCCGAGCGCTTCATCGAGGTGCTGCGCGCGTGCGGGGCGCTGCGCGAATTGTTGCCGGAAGTCGACGCCCTGTTCGGCGTGCCGCAGCCGGAGCGCTATCACCCGGAAATTGATACCGGCGTGCACCTGCTCATGACCCTGCAGCAGGCGGTGCGGCGCGAGGCCGACGAAGTGGTGCGCTTCGCGGTGCTGACGCACGATCTCGGCAAGGGCACCACGCCCGCCGAGATCCTGCCTTCCCATCACGGTCACGAGGAGCGCAGCGCCGAATTGACCGAAGCGCTGTGCACGCGGCTGCGCGTGCCGCGCGAACATCGCGAGCTCGCGGTGCTGGTGGCGCGCCTGCATACCCGCGTGCATCGCGCGCAGGAGCTGCGAGCATCGACCACCGTGCGCCTGCTGGCGGAAGCCGATGCCCTGCGGCGGCCGGCGCGCTTTGAACAGTTGCTGGAAGCATGCCTCATCGACGCGACGGGACGGCTGGGGCTCGAGCAGCAGCCCTATCCGCAAGCCGCCAGGCTGCGCGCGGCGCTCGAAGTGGTGATGACGGTGTCACCGCAGCCCTTGTTGGCGAAAGGGCTCAAGGGTCCGGCGCTGGCAGCGGCGCTCGAGCAGGCGCGTATCGAAGCGCTCACAGACAGCGGTATTTGATCGCGTAGTCCGCTTCTTCGGGTCCGGGCTTACCGGGAATGATCAGACCGGCGCCGGACAGGCGTAAGGATTCACGTTTGAATTCGACGCGCCGTCCATCGACGCCTATCACGCATGAACCATTGGTGCTGTTGTCGGTGATGGTGCAACGACCGCGGCTGAACTGCGCCGACAGGTGCTGGCGCGACACCAAGTCCTTGGCGACCACCAGGTCGTTCTTGTCGCCGCGACCGATGGAGATCACTGGTCGCGTACCGTCGACCTGCACACTTTGTGGACCGTAGGAAAATTCGACAGCCACACAGGTCTGGCTGTCGCGACCGGGCGCTTCGCCGTTGTAAGCCGTGATCGATTCGACATCCCAGATGATTTCGTACAGCTCGACGTGCTCGAGCGAAATGAAATTCCAGGTTTCGTCGTCGACGTAACGCGACACCGCGCGATACATGCGCGGCAAGCGATCGATGGTGGCCTTGGTGGCCAGCGATTGTTCGGGCTTGGCGTGGCTGCCCACCCAGTGGGCAATCTTGGCGGTCTCACCGGACAGGGCATCACTGTCACTCTTCACCGGCCCGTAATGCAGACCGATGCGCATGCGCATGCGCGGCCGCGCATCACGGCTCGCGCGTTCATGCATTTCGACATGGATTTCCGAGGCCGCCGAGGCCGCCGCGGTGGGGTCATCGAACAGCACCACGACCTGGTCTCCGACTTCGGCGACCACGCGGCCGTGCCTGGCGACGCACAGATCCTTGACGGTATCCAGGCATGCGGCGACCAGCGCCCGCGCCTCGGCGTCGCCGACCTGCTCGTACAGGGCCGTGCTGCCGGCGATGTCGGCCGACATGATGACCTGGCTGGTCGACTGCACCGTGCCGCTCATAGTGCTCAAATCCATAGCGCTGACCGGGAACTCCACGCCCTGTAGCGGCACGGAATCGACAAGTTCAAGTTAGCACTTCGGGGCAGCACGCTCCAGCGCGTGCGCGGCGCCGCGCCAGGGCTCAAATCAATGGCCGGCGCTTCCCCACAGTTCGGTCAGACGCTGGTCGCGGCCGCAGTTGTAGCGATAGAACTTGTAACGCAGCGGATTCTTCTTGTAGTAGTCCTGGTGGTAGTCCTCGGCCGCATAGAAAGGGCCGGCCTTGACCAGGCCGGTCTTGATCGGCGCTGTGAAGGGTTTGTGCTCGTTGAGCGCGGCGAGGGACGCCTCGGCGGCCTGCTTCTGCGCGTCGTTGTGGTAGAAGATGGCGGTGCGGTATTGATTGCCATGATCGCAGAACTGCTGATCGACGACCGTCGGGTCGATGTTGTGCCAGAACACCTCGAGCAGTTTTTCGTACGTCACCCGTTGCGGGTCATAGGTCACCTGCACCGACTCGGCATGCCCGGTGCCACCGGCCGACACCTGTTCATAGGTCGGGTTGGGCTGGGCGCCGCCGGTATAGCCGGCCGTGGTGGATATCACGCCGTCGAGCACGTCGAAGGGCCCTTCCATGCACCAGAAGCAGCCACCGGCGAAGGTCGCGGTTTCCAGCATTGCCGGTTCATCGGCATCGGCCGCCGGGCCGGCGGACGTGCCGCCCTCCTGGGCGCTCACCGCAAAGGCGGCCAGCAGCAGGAGCCACCCGGCCATCAATCGAAAGGTGGACGTCGACAACATGGATACACTCCCGCGCTGGGCCATGGATTCGTTACGACTCGGGCCGCCGGTTGAAGTTGCAGGCCGCAACTCGCCCGGCGTGCAGGCCCTGTGATCAGGTCGCGAAGCCGTCGAGGCGATGTCGTTCATCGTGCCGGAAACCGCGCAGCGCCGGCTGTTCACCGACGCCGAGCGCCATGACCTTGAAGGTTTGTCCCATGCTGCCCGGCATGAGCAACAGCTTGGCCTCCTGGGCCAGACGATAGCGTTCGGTGTCGTTGGCCGCCGCGCTGGCGAGGACCTGCTCGAGCCCGCAGTCGATGAGAAAGTGCGCCTGGGTGGCGTAACCGAGGATATCGAAGCCGGCCTCAAAGGCCTGCTCGGCGACGGCGGTGAAATCGACGGACGCGGTGATGTCCTGCAGTCCCGGGTAGAGCAGCGGGTCGTCGTGAACGTGGTGCAGGTAATGACACTTGAGCGTGCCGGCGCCGCGCGACGGATGCAGGTACTCGTGTCGCGGGTAGCCGTAGTCGGCGAGCAACACCAGCGCGCGCGACAGGCGCGAACGCAGGGTGGCGAGCCATGCGGCGAGCCCCGGGTTGGCCTCGCTCACGTAGCCGTCCGGCAGTCGCGCCGCCCAGGCCGGGTCGAAGTCCTGGCCGTGATAGGGTCGCGTGGTCCAGACCAAGCGCTCGTCTTCGACGGCCACCATGCACTCGAGCCAGGCGCCGGCGCGTACCACGCAGCGCGTGACCGGCATCGCATCCAGCACTTCGTTGGCGATCACCAGTCCATGGCTGCCGGCCGGGGCGTGCTCGTCACACCAGTGCACGCGGCTGCGCAGGGATTCGGGCAATTGCGCCGTGGCCGCCTGCTGGCGAACTCGCAGCGCCGCGCTCGGCTCGACGATGCAATAGCGCGCCGGCAAGGGCCCGTCGTGCGCGAGCGAGGTCAGCAGGTCGCAGGCCAGCCGTCCGCTGCCCGCGCCGTATTCGACGATGTCGTCGTCAGGTGTGAGCACGTCCGCGCACTGACGCGCGAGGCAGGCCGCGAACAGGCCGCCGGCTTCCGGCGCGGTGATGAAGTCGCCGTCGCGACCGAAGATCGCGCCGCCGCCGGTGTAATAGCCAAGCGCGGGCTCGTAGAGCGCCATCGCCATGTAGGTATCGAATCCGATCATGCCGCCGGCGGCGTGGATGGCATCACGAATGCGCGCGGCGAGCCGGCGCGATCTTTCTAGCGCCGCGCGATCCGGATCCGGTAAGCTTGATGTATCAACCATGTCCCGTGCCGGTTTCAAAGCGCGGCGAATATTCCACTTCCCATTGCCGATACCGATGACGAGCGTCACCTCTTGCAACGACGCGCCGGTGGCGCTCATCACCGGCGCCGCCAAACGCCTCGGCGCCTGCACCGCCCGCGCGCTGCATGCGCTCGGCTACGACATCGTCATTCATCATCACACGTCCGGCGACGAAGCCCATGCGCTCGCCGCCGAGTTGAATGCGCAACGCGCGGCATCGGCTTCGACCTTGCGTCAGGATCTGGCCGACGCCCATGCCGGCAAACTCATCATCGAAGCGCTGCACGCGCTGCGCGCGCGTCTCGATGTGCTGGTCAACAACGCCTCGGTCTTCGACCCCACGCCCATTGCCAGTGTCGACGTCGCGGCCTGGGATCGCCTGCATGCCATCAACGTGCGTACGCCCTACTTCCTGTGCCTCGCGGCCGCACCGCTGTTGCGCGCCAGCCGCGGCGCCATCGTCAACATCACCGACATCCACAGCGAACGTCCGCGCGCCGACTACAGCGCCTATTGCGCATCCAAGTCGGGCCTGGTGGCCGTGACGCGCGGACTCGCGCTCGAACTTGCCCCCGAGGTGCGCGTCAACGCGGTCGCGCCCGGCCCCATCCTGTGGGCGGCCAGCGAAGACGCCGCCTTGCAGGCCGCGACGCTCGCCGGCACGCCGCTGGCGCGACGTGGCGATCCCGCGGACATTGCCGCGGCGGTGTGCTATCTCGCCCGCGCGCCCTTCGTCACCGGCCACGTGCTGGACGTGGACGGCGGTCGTCACCTGGTGCTGTAAGGCGGGCTCAATGCCGACTGACGGGCGGCGCGCTCGTGGCCGGCGCGGCGCTCTTGGGCGGCGGCGGGCTCTGCGGTAACGGCAAGGTCTGCATCGGCGCCGCGCCGCGCGTCAGCGGCACGGTATCTTCATCTTCCACGCCAAAATTCGGCAAGGGCGACGCGAGGTACCAGCGTTTGCCCGTGGCGTCGTACCACCACATCTGCGCATCGTGCAGCAGGCGAATGACGCCCGAATCGAGTTCGTAGTATTCGATGGCGGCAATCACGCGCGCTTCCTTGCCGTCATCGCCCACGAAGGAATTGCTGACCGTGTAATTGGTGACGCGGTAGCGCGCCGCGGTCTTGAGATCGGCGGCGATTGGCTGGCCGTCGGGCGTGCGCAGGTACTTGGCCGCTTCGTCGTAATAGCCCCAGCGGATGAGCTTGCGGTAATTGTTGAGCGCCGCTTCGAGCACGACGGCGCGGTCGGACTTGCCGAGCGGCAGCGAGCCGCAGCCGGCCAGTGCGGCCAGCAGCAGCGCCGCCAGCAGGGTTCGAATGATGTTGATGCGCATGGCGGGGGCTTCGTCGTTGGTGAGCAAGGCGGCGTCAGGCGTCACGTGCGCGCGCCGCGTTCGATGATCACGCACACGTCGCGAACATGGCGCACCACGCCTTGCTTGTTGATCTGCAAACGCACCCAGTGCACGGGAAATTCCGCCAGCAGAATGCGCGTGATGTTTTCACCCAGGGCTTCGATGAGTTTGAACTGGCTGTCGCGTGCGAAGTCGCGAACGCGATCGGTGACGGCCTTGTAGTCGACCGTGTACTGCAGGTCGTCGGTCTCGCCGGCGCGGCGGGTGTCGAGTCCGAGTTCGAGATCGAGGATCAAGGTCTGGCGTATGCGGCGTTCCCATTCCCACACGCCGATGACGGTGTCGACCGTCAGATGCTTGAGGTAAATGATATCCATGCCAACCGATGCCGCGGAACACAAGCGGCGATGGTAGCAGAGTAGCGCGGCTGTTTGAGACCACCTGCAGCGCGCCTTGATCGGGGCTGCGCCATCGGTTGCAATACCGGCATGTTGATCCCCGTTCTCATGATCGCCGGCGCCTACCTGTTGGGCTCGGTGTCGACCGCGATCCTCGTGTGTCGCGTGATCGGCGCCACCGACCCGCGCGAAGCCGGCTCGCGCAACCCGGGCGCGACCAACGTGCTGCGCATCGCCGGCAAAGGGCCGGCCGCCGTCACACTGCTGGGTGATTCGGCCAAGGGTCTCATCCCGGTATTGCTTGGTCATGCGCTGGGGCTCGATGCCACGTGGCTGGCGGCCATCGCGCTGGCGGCCTTTCTCGGCCACCTGTACCCGCTGTACTACGGCTTCGAGGGCGGCAAGGGCGTCGCCACTTTCATCGGCGTGACGCTGGCCTTGAACCCGTGGCTGGGCGCGAGCTTCGTCGGCATCTGGCTGCTGGTGGCCGTGGCCTTGCGCTGGTCATCGCTGGCGGCGCTGGTCGCGACCGCCTGCATGCCGCTGGTGTCGTGGTATCTGCAAGCGCCGCCGGCGGCGGTGGCGCTGGTCGGCGTGATGGCGGTGCTGGTGTTCTGGCGTCACCAGGGCAACATCCGCAATCTGCTCGACGGCACCGAGAAGAAGATCGGCCAGAAGGCCTGAACCGAACTTCGAGTGCGCCTCAGCTCGCGACCTCGTGTTCCCCCAACGCGCCGAGCGTGGTCATGGGCCAGCGCGGCATGACCTTGAACGGCGCGCCGTCGTGTTCGCCGGCGGCCAATCGCAAATATCCGACGAACGCGATCATGGCGCCGTTGTCGGTGGCATAGCGCAAGCGCGGGAAAGCGGCCGTCGCGCCGAGGCCCGCGCACAACTCGTTGAGCCTCGCGCGCAGCGCCTGGTTGGCGCTGACGCCGCCGGCCACCACCAGGGTCTTCATGCCGGTCTGTTTCAAGGCCCGTCGGATCTTGATGGCAAAGGTGTCGACCACCGCGTCGCTGAAGCCGCGCGCGATGTCGGCGTGCAGGCTGGGCGCGGGCTCGGCGCCGCGCAAGGTATTGACGACGTGGGTCTTGAGCCCGCTGAAGCTCATGTCCAGTCCCGGCCTGTCGGTCATCGGGCGCGGGAAATGGAAACGCGCCGGGTCGCCCTCGCGCGCCAGTTTCTCGACCGCCGGCCCGCCGGGGTAACCGAGGTTCAGCATCTTGGCGACCTTGTCGAAGGCCTCGCCCGCGGCATCGTCGACCGACTCTCCAATGATTTCGTAGCGCCCGTAGGCCTCGACGCTGACCAGCAGGGTGTGGCCGCCGGACACCAGCAGCGCCAGGAACGGCGGCTGCGGCCCGCCCGGCTCGAGCAAGGGCGCGAGCAGATGCCCCTCCATGTGATGCACACCGAGCGCCGGAATACCCAGCCCCCAGGCGAAGCCGCGCGCAAAGCCGGCCCCGACCAGCAGCGCGCCGGCGAGGCCCGGGCCGGCCGTGTAGGCCACGCCGTCGAGCTCCGATGCGGCCATGCCGGCCTCGGCCAGCACCGCCTCGACCATGGGCGCGAGCTTGCGCACGTGGTCACGCGAGGCGATCTCCGGCACCACCCCACCGTACTGGCGATGGGCGTCGACCTGGCTGTACAGGTGGTCGGCGAGGATGCCCCGCTCGCCGTCGTAAATGGCCACCCCGGTTTCGTCGCAGGAGGTTTCTATGCCCAGGATACGCACACTCAAATGCTCCAATGACGCTCGCCGGTCTCGACTTCGGGAATGATCATGGCTATATTTCGCGGTTCCCGCCGTGCTGGCTGTAATCAGTTAAGGAACTCAACAAGGTATGCCAAGCGTTCGCGTTCGCGAGAATGAACCTTTCGATATCGCCATGCGGCGATTCAAACGGGCCTGTGAAAAAGCCGGCGTACTTGCCGAAGTACACCGCCGCGAATTCTACGAGAAGCCCACCCAGGTGAGAAAGCGCAAAGCCGCTGCCGCCGTGAAGCGCTGGCAGAAGAAGGCCGCCCGTCAGACCCTGCGTCGTACGCGCCCGTTCTGAAATCAGTGAGCGGGTCGTTCAAAGAACGGCTGAGCGAAGACGTCAAGACCGCCATGCGCTCGGGCGACAAGCCCAAGCTCGCGGCGCTCAGGCTGATCTCGGCGGCCGTCAAACAGTACGAAGTCGATCACCGCGTGACTCTCGAGGAGGGCGCGGCGCTGGAGTTGCTGACCAAGATGGCCAAGCAACGCCGCGAATCCATCAGCCAGTTCCAGTCCGCCGGCCGTGACGACCTCGTCACCCAGGAAGAATTCGAACTCGCGCTGATTCTCGATTACCTGCCGCAGCCGCTCAGCCCGGCCGAAGTCGAACAACTGGTGTCCGACGCGATTGCGTCCACCGGCGCGGTCGGCGTGCGCGACATGGGCAAGGTCATGGGCGTGCTGAACGCCAAGATGAAAGGCCGCGCCGACATGGCCGCGGTCAGCGCGATGGTCAAGGGCAAGCTGGCCGGCTAGCCCTGCGCGGGCGCGGCTACCGGCCGCTCCCGTCGCTGCATACAATCGCCCTTCCCTAGCCACCTGCGCCGTATCCCATGGCTGGCCGAATTCCCGAACAATTCATCGCCGACCTGCTGGCCCGCGTCGACATCGTCGAACTGGTCGAGGGTTACATGCCGCTGCGCAAGGCCGGCAAGGATTTCCAGGGCTTGTGCCCGTTTCACGGCGAAAAGACCCCGTCCTTCACGGTCAGCCGTGACAAGCAGTTCTTTCACTGCTTCGGCTGCGGCGCCCACGGCAGCGCCATCGGCTTCCTGATGAAGCACCGCAACCTGGAATTCGTCGAGGCGGTGGAAGAACTGGCGGGCGTGGCCGGCATGGAAGTGCCGCGCGAGGCCCGCGGCAGCCAGCGCGCCAGCGGCAGCCGCGACCTGTTCACCATCCTCGAGCACGCGCGCGCATTCTTCGAAGCGCAGTTGCGCCAGAGCAGTGAAAAACAGGTCGCCATCGATTACCTCAAGAAGCGCGGCCTGTCCGGCGAGATTGCCAAGGCCTTCCGCCTGGGCTATGCGCCGTCGGGGTGGCGCAACCTGCTCGACACCCTGACCGCCGCCGGCATCAGCGAGGAGCAGGCGGAACGCGCGGGTCTCGCCATCAAGCGCGAGCGCGGTGGCTACTACGATCGCTTCCGTGAACGCGTGATGTTCCCCATCCACGACCGTCGCGGCCGCGTGATCGGCTTCGGCGGCCGGGTCATCGAGAACGGCGAGCCGAAATACCTCAATTCCCCGGAAACCGAGGTCTTCCACAAGGGCCGCGAGCTCTACGGCCTGCACGAGGCGCTGGCCGCCAAGCGCAAGCTCGACAGCCTGTTGGTGGTGGAAGGCTACATGGACGTGGTCGCGCTCCATCAGTTCGGCCTGCCCAACGTGGTCGCCACGCTCGGCACGGCGGTCACCCGTGAGCATCTCGAACTGCTGTTTCGCCAGGTGCCGGAGGTGGTGTTCTGCTTCGATGGGGACGCGGCCGGCAAGCGCGCCGCGTGGCGCGCCCTGGAAAACGCCTTGCCGCTGGTGGAAGGCAATCGCGCGGTGCGCTTCGCGTTCCTGCCCGACGGCCACGACCCGGACAGTGCCGTGCGCGAGTTCGGCCCCGAGGGCTTTCTGAAAGCCGCGCGGCAGTTCGGCCTGGCCGACTACCTGCTCGACACCTTGAAGCTCGAAGTGGATCTCACCAGCGGCGACGGCCGCGCGCGTCTCATCGAACGGGCCAAACCCTATCTCACCCAGATCCCGAGCCAGAGCCACCGCGCCGGCGCCGTGCGAACGCTGGCGAACCTCAGCAAGTTCGACGAAGACCTCATACGCCGCGAACTGGGCCTTGCCGCCAACCGCGGCTTCGCGCCACGCCGCGCGCCGGTGCTGAACCGTTTCACCAGCCGTTCGCTGGAAGAACAGGCGCTGGCCATGCTGCTGCAAAAACCAGCGCTGGCCGCGCAAATCGACGCCGGACTGGTGGATTTCTGCCGCCAGGAACTGCGCGACGGCCTCACCCTGCTGGAAGTCGGCACGGCCATCCAGGCCCAACCGCCGGCCTCCACCGCCGCGCTCTTGGAACGCTGGCGCGACGACCCGATGGAAGCGCAACTGGCCGCCCTCGCCGCGCTCGATCTCGGCATCCCCGACAGCGCTTTCGAAAGCCAGTTCGCCGGCGCCCTGGCGCGGCTGCGCGCCAAGGCCGAGGAACAGCGCTTCGCGCGCATCAAGGCCATCCCCTTCGAACAGTGGACCGAGGAGCAACGCGACATCGTGCGCAACTACAAGCGCGCCAAGTGAGGCACACGGGCCGCGGCCGCACGGCAGGCTTGCAAGTTGTGACCGGCGGCCCCAAATAGCGGAGCGGCCCACACGCCCGGCGGCCGATAAGCCCACCACGCACGCTGCTGCGGGCTAGGCAAACGACGCCTTCGGCACCTATACTACGCGGCTATTTTGCTGCCCAGCACACCTGGCGGATCCACCGCCCTATACTAGAATTTCAACGATCCATCCCACGGATCGACGGACTACGAGGCACGTGGAAGTTGAGCAAGGCCAAACAAGATTCGGTCGAGACGGTTGAAGAACTCGATACCGCCGACCAGCAGTCGCAACTCAAACTACTCATTTCGAAAGGCAAGGAGCAGGGCTTCCTGACCTATCACGAGGTCAATGATCACCTGCCCAACGACATCGTCGATCCTGAGCAGATCGAAGATATCATCAACATGATCAACGACATGGGCATCGCGGTCCACGAGACTCCGCCGGACCTCGACGCCATGCTGCTGAACGACAACGACGTCGACGAAGAAGCGGCTGAAGAAGCCGCCGCCGCGCTCGCGGCGGTCGACAACGAATTCGGCCGCACCACCGACCCGGTGCGCATGTACATGCGCGAAATGGGCACGGTGGATCTCCTGACCCGCGAGGGCGAAATCAAGATCGCCAAGCGCATCGAGGACGGCCTCAACCAGGTGCTGTCCGCGCTGGCCGATTTCCCCACCGTGTCCGAACTGTTCTTGAGCGAGTACGCGCGCAGCGTCAGCGGCGAGATCAAGATCACCGACGTCATCTCCGGCTTCATCGACTACAGCGAAGCGGCGGCCATGCCGCCGCCGGTGGTGGTGGCTGAGGAAGCGGTGGCCGCCGAGGGCGATGACGAGGAAGAAGTGGAAGGCGCCAGCGAGGACGAGGAAGCGGCCGCGCCGACGCTCGACCCGGAAGAAGTCATCCGCCGTTTCGACGAATACGGCAAGCTGTTCAAGAAAGTGCAGGCCGCGACCAAGCGCAACGGCCGTGAGCATCCCAAGACCGAACAGGTACGCAAGGAACTGCAGGAGCGCTTCCTCGAGTTCAAGCTGGTGCCGAAGCTTACCGACAAGCTCGCCGAGCACGTGCGCCTGGTGGTGGAAGAGATCCGCAAGCAGGAAAAGTCCATCATGGACGTGTGCGTCAAGCACTGCCGCATGCCGCGCAAGGACTTCCTCGCGGTATTCGTCGATGCCGAGACCGACGACAAGTGGGTCAAGACCTTGGTACGCGCCAAGAAGCCCTATGCTGCAGCGATCAAGGAAAGCCAGGGTGAGATCGAGACCGCGCAAAAGCGCCTGCTCGAGATGGAAGAACTGCACGCCATCACCATCGGCGCGATCAAGGACATCAACCGTCGCATGTCGATCGGCGAAGCGAAGGCACGCCGCGCCAAGAAGGAAATGGTCGAGGCCAACCTGCGTCTCGTGATCTCGATCGCGAAGAAGTACACCAACCGCGGCCTGTTGTTCCTGGACCTCATCCAGGAAGGCAACATCGGTCTCATGAAGGCGGTCGACAAGTTCGAATACCGTCGCGGTTACAAGTTCTCGACCTATGCCACCTGGTGGATTCGGCAGGCCATCACGCGCTCGATCGCTGACCAGGCGCGCACCATCCGCATCCCGGTGCACATGATCGAGACCATCAACAAGCTCAACCGCATCTCGCGCCAGATCCTGCAGGAGAAGGGCCGCGAGCCGACGCCGGAAGAGCTGGCCGATCGCATGGAGATGCCCGAGGACAAGATCCGCAAGGTGCTCAAGATCGCCAAGGAACCGATCTCGATGGAAACGCCCATCGGTGACGACGAAGACTCGCATCTCGGCGACTTCATCGAAGACACCAACATCCAGGCGCCCATCGATTCGGCCACCTTCGAGGGCCTGTGCCGCAGCACCCGCGAAGTGCTGGCTGGGCTCACGCAACGGGAAGCCAAGGTGCTGCGCATGCGCTTCGGCATCGACATGAACACCGACCACACCCTCGAGGAAGTCGGCAAGCAGTTCGATGTCACGCGCGAACGCATCCGCCAGATAGAAGCGAAGGCGCTGCGCAAGCTGCGTCATCCCTCGCGTTCCGAGCGTCTGCGCACGTTCCTGGATTAATCCGCAAGCTGATGGGCCTGTCGCGTCACCATGACGCGACAGGCCGCTCGATTCATGTCTGCGGGCCTGTAGCTCAGTTGGTTAGAGCAGGGGACTCATAATCCTTTGGTCGTAGGTTCAAGTCCTACCGGGCCCACCATTCACCCTTCCAGCACCCTCCAGCGCAGTCCAGATTCTTCCGAAATCTCTCTATTTTTCGACAAGTTACGTGCCTATGCCTTCCGACGCGATCTGTTGACAGCCTGACCCGGCTGACGGTAGCTTGAACGGTAACTACCCCAGTTACCGCCAAAACGCTACAGGAGTTACCGTCATGGCAGGCAAACTCTCCGCGACCAAGATCGAAAACGCAAAGGCGAGCGACAAGCCCTATAAGCTCACCGACGGGGACGGCATGTACTTGCTGATCACGAAGGGAAAAGCTTCGCCGGATGGCAAATTTAAGCCTGGAACCCAGAAATGGTGGCGTTTCGATTACCGGTTCCATGGCACCCGACGGACCTTGTCGCTCGGTGTCTATCCAGACGTTTCGCTGAAGGACGCCCGTGACCGGCTCCGCAAGGCTCGCGAGGTGCTGGCATCGGGTCGTGACCCGTCCGCCGAAAGGCAGCGGGAGAAAGCGAGCAACGAGAAAGGCAATTCTTTCGAAGCGGTCACCAACGAATGGCTCGATAAGTACCGCCCGACGTGGGCGCCAAAACACACAGAAAAAGTCGAAGGCCGATTCAAACAATACGTCTATCCCTGGCTGGGAGCGCTGCCCGTCAACGGCATCACGGCAGCCGACCTGCTTCGAATTTTGCGGCGGATAGAAGAGCGCGGAGCCAATGAAACCGCCCATCGCGTTCGCCAGCATTGCGGGCAGGTCTTCCGCTACGCCATTGCAACGGGACGCATGGAAACTGACCCGACGCATGGGCTGCGCGGCGCGCTCGCACCCGCTCAGGTCAAACACCATGCCAGTATCATCGAGCCCAAAGCGATTGGTTTGTTGTTGCATGCGCTCGATGCATACACGGGATATTTCGTCACCCGCTGCGCACTCATGCTCGCGCCGCTCGTATTCGTTCGCCCCGGCGAATTGCGGAATGCCGAATGGAAGGAATTTGATCTCGAGGCCGCCGAGTGGCGGATCCCGGCAGAGAAAATGAAAATGAGCCGGCCGCACATTGTGCCGCTGTCGACTCAGGCGATCGAAATCTTAAAGGATCTCCAGGCGCTGACTGGCACTAGCCGATACACGTTTCCGAGCGTTCGCAGCCGGCTCAAACCCATGAGCGATGCCACGCTCACCAACGCCCTGCGCAGCTTGGGGTATTCCGGCGACCAAATGACTGTGCACGGCTTTCGCAGCATGGCGAGCACGCGCTTGAACGAAATGGGTTGGCATCGTGATGCTATAGAACGACAGCTCGCTCACATCGAAGGCAATGCTGTGCGTGCCGCTTACAACTATGCCGAACATTTACCAGATCGCCGCCGCATGATGCAGGCATGGGCGGATTATCTGGATGGGTTGCGTAAGAGCGCAAATGTAACGCCCATTGCCCGAATTCGCGCGGCATGAACCCAGCCAAGAAATTTAATTTCACCTCACTGAATTTTATTTTTAATGCGGGCTCAAGTACGACAAATTCCGCTTAATTCCGCAGACAACCAGAATGGAGAAGTTGGGTTCGTCTGATCGAAAGAAATTCAAAAAAAGCCTGATTGCAATCGCGTTTCTTGGTGGTAACGTGGCGCCCAGTATCGACTCGCAGGACTTCATTGTGTCTCCGTTATCACGAGACGAACGCGGGGTTAATGGGAGTTGATACTGTGATGTATACGCATTGCTGCTTTACATGTGAAAGGGCTGCGTCAGTGTGAGTGGACCGACAGAACCATAGGTCAGAGCCAGGGATTGGCGGCACCAGAACGCGCCCTCCCAGTTCCGTAACGCTCCGGCCGAAGCACGGCGGCTTTTTTAAACAGAAGCAGCTTTTTTCACCATCGGGAGAAAAAAGCCTTGAGTTACTCAAACAGATTGCCGGTGCCCGGCTATTCCCGGGTCCGCGACATCCTTGAAGTTTTTCCTGTCAGCCGAAGCCGTTGGTATGCCGCAATTGCGGAGGGTCGTATCGCGCCACCGACGAAACTCGGAGCGCGCACGGCTGCTTGGCCCAATGTCTACCTGAATGAATTGCTCACCCGCCTCGAAGCGGGCGAGCGAATTCTCTGAGTTCCGACATGGCCACGCACCGCGGGGGATCAACGGGCCCGTCTCATGTGCGAGCGTTGCTCGACCGTCTGGAGAGAGTGACCGAGCGCGGTGGCGGCCACTATATGGCTCGATGTCCCGCCCACGATGACAGCAATCCCAGCCTGTCGGTACGCGAAGTCGACGACCGCGTACTGGTGCACTGCTTCGCAGGATGCAGCGCCGGCGCAATCGTCGCAGCAGCAGGTCTGTCGCTGGCCGACCTGTATGTCGCTTCCCCCATCCGCAACTTGTCGCCCCTGCCGCGCGCGCGGCGATATGACGCTCACGCACTGCTACGCCTGCTCGCTCATGAAGCACTGGTCGTCGCTATTGCTGCAGATGATGTCGCAAACGGAAAGCCCCTATCGGAGACTGATCGAGAACATCTCACAGCTGCCGCTCTCCGGATCCGACACTCAATTGAAGCGCTGACATGAATCTGCTCGAGCGCGCCAATGCGGATCTTGCTCAAATAGACCTCACCGCGCGAATGCTGGACGAGGCGATCTCAGCCCAGCCCTCGCCATTATCAGAAGTGTCATCCAAGCCGGTTGCGACAGCGACAGTTGCGACTTCTGCGACAGTTTGGCCGGCACCATTGCCGATTGAGCGGCACGCCGCGCGAGCCCCCTACCCCATGGACGCATTGCCGGCGGGCGTCGGCGCAGCCGTACGTGAATATCAGTCCTATGGGCAGCAACCCGTCGCACTGGTCGCGTCGTCGGCATTGGCGGTGGTGTCGCTGGCTACGCAGGGCCTGGCTGATATCGCGCGCGACGAACAACTATCGGGACCACTGTCATTGAATTTCCTGGTCGTCGCGCAGAGCGGCGAGCGCAAAACGGCCGCCGACAGGGCGTTGGGCCAAGTCCTCAGCGATTGGGAACGCGAACGCTCCGATGCCCTTCAGGACGACATCAGAGAGAGTCGCTCCGCAGTGGATGCCTGGCTGGCAGAACAGGAAGGACTCAAAGCTGCGCTCAAGACAAGCATCCGCAAAAAGCCACAGGAAGCCGAACGCCTGCGCGTCGAACTCGCTGCCCACGGACTGCGCAGACCCGCCGAGATTTACGCCCCACGTCTCCGCTATGAGGACGTCAATCCCCAGTCCCTCGCCTTCCTGCTAGCCACAGGACATCCCTCGGCGGCACTGTGGAGTGACGAAGGCGGCATGGTGACAGGCAGTTTGGGCATGGCCAAGGAATCCCTGTTGGGGTTTCTATCGTCCCTCAATCGACTGTGGGATGGTGGTGCAATCCGGCAGGACCGTAAGCAGGCCCAATCCGTTCACCTTGAAGGCCGCCGTTTGACCGTCAGCCTCATGCTCCAGCCCATCGTATTGGCAGAATTATTCGCGCGCGGCGGCGGACTGACTCGCGGCAGCGGCTTCCTCGCACGGTATCTGATCACGGCGCCGGACTCGACCATGGGCACGCGCTTCTATCAGCCGCCCCCACGAGGCATGCCGGCTCTCACCGACTTCCATCGACGGGTACGTCTATTACTCGATTCGACCTTGCCTATGGACGGTCAGAGTCGTCTCGCTCCTCCCCAACTGCGCATGTCGGAAAACGCGTTCGCGCTTTGGCGCGCATACCACGATGAGATTGAACGCGAACTCCGCCCTCTCGGCGAGTTCGCAAGCGCTCGCGACTTCGCGGCCAAGAGCGCTGAGAACGCTGCGCGCATCGCCGGCTGTCTACATTTGTTCCAAGGTATCCAGGGCGCGGTCCAAGCGCGAACAATGGACCAGGCAACACGCTTGGCCCACTGGTACTTGCGCGAGGCACTGAGCGTCTTGAATGTGTTGGACGAGCCGCAAGCTTGGGGTGACGCGCAACTCCTCGACAATTGGCTGCAGAAAACCAGCAACGCTTCTACGCGCGACGTGCTGAGGTCCGGGCCTAACCCATTGCGCGACAAGCATCGCCGTGACGCCGCGATCGAAGTGCTCGTTGAACTGGGTCGAATTCGCATTGGTCGCGAAGGAAAATCCGAGCGGATTTTGCGCAATCCGGCCTTGTGAGCCTATTGGCCTTCGAAAGGATTCTGAATCCACGCGTAAAACCGGAAGTGTCGCAGAAGTCGCAACTGTCACTGTCGCAGCGAACCGGCATCACAATTCCGCAATCGGCATTCTCGATCAACAGAAATAGCCTATAGCTGAGAGAAACCAGAAGGGAGCTTCGGTAATCTCAGAAAAAGGCATCTGTGTTGAGTTGCATCTCCGATTGACCCGCCGTGGGTGCGTTTATCGTCACTTGAACTCCAGCAGGATCATCTGCAATGGCGTTTGCCCCTCGTTCAGCGCGATGTGACAGGTACCGCCAGCTGGCACTCTCGAACGCACGATGGTGCCGTGCGCGGTGGAGAACCGCGCACGGCCCTCGGTCGTGGGCAAAGGTTCCGTCCCGCCGCTCAGCAGGCTGTAGGTCTCGAGTTCGCCGGCGACGTGGCTGATCGTCGGTTCGCCACCGCCGGGGAAGGTCGCCACGTAATCGCGCAGATGGCGATGTGGCGATGTAGGGATGTGGCGATTCCAGGCTTGAAAAACTCTTCCCGCGCGGCGCAATGCGGTGTTCGATCATGAGGACCATATCGCGGGTCTCCTTTTGAAATATCCGGCGTTACGACCAGAAGATGTTTCTCGATACCCGCTCGGATACTCGCTTTTCAAGGCGGCACGCTCGTGCGCCTGACCAAAACAATCTGACTCTTGAGAACTAAAAGCACCGGGACGGCATTTTCGCCCAGAACAGCCGGGCAATGCATCTATGGCGTTGGATCAATGAAGACTCGCGCGTCTAGGAACTCGGTACCCCGCGGATGAGCGGAGAGCGCACAAGCCAATCTTAATGGCGATGCTGCGATCATTGGACGACTTCCTATTGGCCAGAATGTGTAGCCCTACGAATTTCGACGCAGTTTCTGAAAATCTAACTGTGCCGGTATGGTTGATCGAAGAGAAGCAGATTACGGTGCGTAGCCCGCGTAAGGACAAGTCCAGTGGGGCCCCCGACTCTGCGCGGGAAAAGCTTTACGCACGTTCAGCGCAAGCTGAAGCGCCTTGCAAAAGCCAATCAAGAGGCTGAGGTCGGCTGACGGCATAACCTTGGGCGAAATTTACGCCTAGTCCCTCTACGGCAGCCATTATCTCCGCGTTTTCCACGAACTCCGCAATCGTCCTAATTCCCATCACATGCCCAATTTCATTAATCGATTTCACCATTGCGTAATCGACTGCATCCCCTAACATTCCTTTCACAAACATGCCGTCGATTTTTAAAAAGTCGACGTCCAGAGTTTTGAGGTAACCAAACGACGATAGGCCACTACCAAAGTCATCTAACGCAAATCGGCAACCACGGGACTTGGTAATTTGAATGAATCGAGTCGCCAAGGTGAGATTAGCGATTGCGGCGGTTTCCGTAATTTCGAAGCAAAGCAATTTTCCTGGAATGCGATACTCATCCATCTTTCGGATTATGAAATCCAGGGTTTCTTCGTCGCCCAGAGAAAGCCCCGAGAGATTGATACAGAATAGAGCGTCTGCACTGACGTTGAGTTTATGCTTACTTATCCACTTGAATAGCGTGCCGATCACCCAACGATCAATTCGAGAAGCCAAGCCGTAGCGTTCCGCCGCGGGGAGGAATGCTCCAGGAGAAAGAACTTTCCCGTCGGGGTCTAACAATCGGATTAGTAATTCGCAATGGATGTCCTCGCGCGGCGTCGGTCCGAGTGGTGCAATGGTCTGCGCGTAAAGGCGGAATCGATCATGCTCCAGAGCGTCATTGAGGCGTCCGATCCACTGCATCTCCTCATTGCGAAGGTTGACTGCTTCATCATCGAGTGCGTACAGGTGGACACGGTTCCTGCCGTTGTCCTTGGCCACATAGCATGCGGTATCTGCACGCTTCATCGCCTCGGCGACGTCTCCCATTTCGGCGCCAATCGATACGAGTCCAATACTGGCCCCTAGATGAAAGCTCCTCCTTCCCATGGAAATCGATAGTCAAAAATAATCTCACGAATTCGATTCATCACGGTTTGGGCATGGCGCAGTGAGCACTCTCCCATGAGAATCGCGAATTCGTCACCGCCCAATCTCGCTAACGTGTCTGTGGCTCTCATATGTGTGGCAAGGATTGTCGAGATCTGGCGCAACAGCTCGTCGCCTGCAATGTGGCCGCAGGTGTCGTTAACAATTTTGAATTGATCCAAATCAAGGAAAGCCAGGAACGATTGGCCGCCATTACGTTGGCGTGCGGATATGCAATCCCGCAGCCGGCGCTCAAATTCAGAGCGATTAACAAGGCCGGTCAGGCTGTCATGTATGCCGCCTGGTGCCCCAACTTGGTATGTAGCAATTTTTCTTCAGTAACGTCATGAAGCAGTCCGTTCCAGATAACACTCCCGTCCATTTGCTTTGGTTCAGGAACCGACTGACCGCGGATCCATTTGACGATCCCGGCGCTGGTCTGAACACGAAATTCATGAGACCACTCCGAATGATTTTCGAATGCCGCATCAATACTTGCTTGAAGCGGAGCCTTGTCGGAGTCCACAACGAGAGCAAATAGATGAGAAAGTGTAATCGTTTCGGTTGGCAAGTCCGTCCCCAAAAGCTTCTTTGAACCAGCGCTCATGAAAAGCATGGCCTGCTCGCCGTCTGGGGTCCGTAGAAACTGAAATAGAGCGCCCGGTACCGTATCAGTGATGTTTCTTAGACGGGATTCGTGTCTATCGTTGGAGTGGGGAGAATGGATGTCGGGCGTGGGACATTCCATAGCCAAGGCCCACACTCCATCGGATCGGGGGGCGGTCGGTACCACGGAGACGGTCACCGGCGCGAGTGTTGGGTTGGGAGGCAGGCATAGCAGGTGCCGTGAGAAGTTGGCGCTCTTTCCGGCCACTGCATCGAACCCCGGTTCGAGGACGCCACGGGGATTGATGTCGAGATCCGGGAAGAGATCGCTTTAGTGGACGACCGAGCAACTCGTCCAATCTTGTGCGTGCAACGGTTGTTGCGGATCGATTGGCGTCCAGGATTGTTCCAGCATTGGATACGATTAGGAGTGCTTGCGACAAATTGTCGAACAAGTCGTGCAGAAAGGCCGAGTCCAGTTCGGGCCGCACCGGCGCGGGGGATGCTGCGTTCTCCTCGATAAGTAGAGGAGGAAACTGTCGAAAATCTTCGTGGTGTATCATCTTCATCGTCCCTTGGTGCGAAAGCGAAACGATCCTCTCGTGGCTGTCAACCTTCTCTAGTGACTCTTCAATTCAAATTCCGTCGTGCGGTAGCAATTGCGGGCCGTAAGTCACCGCATCCCAGTTAAATTGCTCCCCGCAATGGAGCTGCGCCGGTAATAGGGAAAGAAGCGGGTACCGATGCCGACCAATTGCGATTGACCGGAGTTGCAGTCGATTGTTTCGGCCCGATTTACAGAGACTTAAACTGGCGAGTAAAAAGCTCCCAAGGTTATCCGACAAAACCCCTTCGGCCTTAATTAGGTTGAATGCATTCCCCAGTCCGGAGGACCGAGGTGCGATGCTGATTTCGAGCGAGTGACAGTGAGGTCTAAAGGCCGGGACGACGCGGCCGCTAGACCCTGCATGACGCAGACGATCTTGTCCGTCTCTGTCGTTAATCGACGCGCGACGGCCGCACGAGATTATGGAAGCCAAGCCTGCCGTTCCCACCACAAGACCAGTCATACTTTAGGACTCGCCGTGCAGAACAGCGATCCCCATATTTGGGCGAGGCAGCGAAGCGTTAGACGCGCGTGTGCTTGGATTGCGTGTAAGTTCGTGTTGCTGAGTCTGCTGTGTGCGCCGCCGGCAGAAGCGCTCACCTATAAAGACACTTCAGTGGCGATGAACTGGGTCGACCCAGCGAAACACACCGCAGTCACCTGGACCAGCGGCGCATCGTGTACCGCCTATGCCTCTGCGCCCGCCGACGACGACATCACCGCGCCACTGAATATCGGTTTCAATTTCGTGTACGGCGCCACCACCTACACGACCGTCCAAATCATGACCAACGGTCGCCTGCAGTTCGGCAACAAGCATTGTGGCTTTGGCACCCAATCGAGCGGTAGTCCACCGACTTACGCCTTGCCGTACTTCGATGCCAACCTGAACAACACCATGCGCATCTACGGTGCCGATCTCGATCTGAGCGTGAAGGGCACGGGCACCAGTTGCCCTGCCGCGACCTGTGGCGTGCGCTACACAGCGACGCCAATCGGCACCGCGCCGAACCGGCAGTTCGTCGTGACGTGGCTCAATGTGCCCGAATGGTCGCAAGGGTCGAGTTTGTTCAATCTGCAGATCATCCTGAGTGAGGATGGCTCGTTCACCTATCAGTTCGGCTCCTTCAGCAATCCGTCCAAGGGCAGCGCCCAGAGCGGCTGGCAACTTAGCGCCAGCGACTTTTTCGTCAAATCCAAGGGCACCCAGTCGAACGGCACCGCGATCAAGTACCTGCCGACCGCGGTGGCCACCAGCGGTCTAAAAATCAGCGTTGCGTCTGCCACCGCAAGCACCTGCACGCCGACGGTGGTGACGGTGTCCGCCATCGACGGTGCCGGCAATGTCGTCAGCAGCTATGCCGGCACCATCAAGTTGACGACTTCGAGTGCGCACGGCAGCTGGACGGTATCGACTGCCACCGGCAGCTTCAGTGCCGGTGGCGGTGACAGCGGTACGGCGACCTACTCCTTCAACGGCTCCGGCGGCGGCAAAGACAATGGTGTCGCCGCGTTTGCCTTGAGCAACACCCACGCCGACACACTGACCATCAGCGCGGCCGACACCGTCGTCAGTAGTCTGGCGGTCACCAGCGGCACGGTGTCATTTCTTACCAATGCGTTCGTGGTACAGCCTACCGATGGCCTCGGTAACACCGTGGTGGCGGGACGCGCCCACGCCATGAAGGCCGAACTGTGGCAGAAAGACCCGACCTCCGGCACCTGCAGTATTGCCAGTACCTACAGCGGCGCCAAAACCCTCGACGCGTGGCTCACGCGCGACAGCGCAGACCCGGGCGGCAGTGCGCCGACCATCGGCGCGGTGGCGTTGCCCAACGTGCCGTCCGGCGGCAAAGGCAGCGACAATATCATGCTGACTTTCAGCGCCGGCACGGCAACGTTTTCCCTTGCCACCGGCGACGTCGGCAAGTACGCGCTCAACCTGCGTGACGACAGTCGTGTGTTCGCCGCTGGCATCGATGTCAGCGGCGCCACCTCGACGGTCACGGTGCGGCCGTTCGCACTCAGCCTTGAGTCCATCGCCGCCGGCGCAATCAGCAATCTCGCCAACGCGGGCGCGACCGGCACGGTGTTCGCCCGTGCCGGCGCCAACTTCAGCGCGACCGTGCGCGGCGTGTTGTGGCAGTCGGCCGACGATCCCTCCAACAGCGGCAGTCCGATCACCGGTGCCAACCTGACCGACAACGGCACCGCAGCGAGCTTTGCCTGGGCAACCAATGTTGCGGTCGCCGCGCCGTTCACCCCGGCCAGCGGCGTGCTGGGCGTACTCAGCAACGGCAGTGTCGCGCAGGGCGCGTACGCCGGCGGTCGCGCCACGGCCAGCACCCTGCAGTATTCGGAAGTCGGCAGCGCCAGCCTTGCCGCAACCGCCAGCACCTACCTCAATACCGCCGGGCTCAATCTGAACACACCCGGCGTGGTGGTCGGGCGCTTCACGCCGACGGCCTTCGCCGTTGCGACTAATACTCCGGTTTTCAGTGCCGGCTGCGCCGCCAGCGGCTTCACCTATGTCGGTGCGCCTTTCACCTATCGCACCGCGCCCGTCATGACCGTCACGGCACTCAATGCCGCCGGTGCCACCACCCGCAATTACACCGGCAGCTTCTGGAAACTGACCACCGCCAGCCTCACGGGAAAGAGCTATCAGGCCATGACCGGCACGCTCAACACCGGCAACCTGCCGGCCACGGATCCGGTGATTGTCGATAACGGCAACGGCACGGGAACCCTGACCTTCAGCAGCGGCAGCGGCGGTCTGAATTTCGTACGCGGCGCGCCGAGCGCGCCGTTCAACGCGGAGCTCGCACTACAGATCAACGTCATCGACACCGACGCCGTGGCGTTTGCCGGCAACCCGGCGCGCTTCGGAGCGGCGACCGCCGGCAACGGCATCGCCTTCGATGACGGCAGTGCATCGACCAGCAACGACAAGCAGATGCTGTGGGGACGGTTGCGCCTGGTCAGCGGCTTCGGCTCGGAGCTGCTGCCGGTCAGCGTCAACGCGGTGTTTGAAAACTATTCTGCGGCAGGCAACTTTGTACTGAATGCGGCGGACAACTGCACGCCGGTGCCGACCACGGCGGTCAATCTCGCCAATACCCTGCAGACGCCCGCGGCCGGCACCACCTCAATCCGGATTGCCGGCACGGCCACAAGCACCGCGACCATCACCAGCACGCCCGCGCGCCTCGGTTTGTCGTCGTTCCTGTTCAGCGCACCCGGTGCCGGCAACACCGGCTACACCGGGCTCAGCTTCTGATCTCGGCGCAGCGTCCACCAGCTGGCTGCAATTTGATTGGAGCGGCACCGGCACCACAACCAGAATCCCAACGCACGCGCCGACTTCGGCATCTTCAATGGCCCGCGCACCGTCATCTACGCCCGCGAGCCCTGGTAGCCCGGCGTGCGTTTTGGTCCTTTACGGCGCGCTCGTGACCGTTGCCAGCAATGTGCGGGTGACCAAATCTCCGGTCGCACTTGCGCCTGAAGTCGCAGTCGCACCGAGGCTGTATACCACGTAGGTGGAAGTGCCTTCGGTGACGGTGACAGCGCTGCACGTCACTCTGACCGTGAAGCCGAGCAGACCGGCGGTGGTCGAACTGAAACTGGTATTGGCACAAGTGGCGCCCACCAGCGCCGCACGCGCTGCATAGGCGAGCCCACTCTGGGCGGCATTGAACGCGCGAGCGCCCTGGATCGAAAGCAGCGAACTGGCCTGCTGCGAACCGGCAATGTTGATCAGCACTCCGGCGATGGCCGCCAGCACCGTGATCAGAAATATCGCCGCGGGTAGTGCAAACCCCGCGACCGGCCCCGGTCTGGCCCGTGTGCGCTTCACGGCGCGTTCACCACACTGACTTGCTGCAAAAGACTGACGGTCTCGGTCGTTCCCGCGATGGTGTTGGCGGCACTGACCGCAATCTGGATGGACAGCAGGCCCGCCCGCGTAGCCGTACCCGGGGTGTAGCGAAATACGCAGGCACTGACGTCCAGCGCCAAAGGTTGCGCGCTGCCGGCCGGCGGCACCGCCATCGCGGCGCTGATGCCGTAGCCTGCATAGCGGCTGAGCGTACCGGTACCGAGATCGCACACAAAGCTCACCGCGCTGTCCACCACATGCAGCCGCTGATTGGGCGAAGCACGCGGCAGCAGGCTACCGACATCACTGCGATCGAAGGTCAATGCCACACCGCGCGCGTTGTTGACGACCGCCGCGACTCCCGCAAGATCATCACCGCTGTAGGCATTGGCGCCGGTCTGCCCGGTGTTGTAGACAGCAATGCAGTCGATGCGCCCGGCCATGCACGCCGTACGACCACCGCTGCCGCTGACTATCTGCGCGGCATTGGGCATCCCACCCACCAACTCCACACAGTCGCGGGTACTGGCGAGGTTGATGGCGTCGGCATCGGGGGCGGTACACAAATCGTTATTGCTGCCGTCCCCTTCAGCACGGTAACGACCGCCGGAACGGGTGCGCAGGAATTCGATGGCGGTGCCGGCGTTGTTGACGCGAATGCTGTTCGGTAACGCCAGACGCAGTTCGCGGGTTATACGGCTGAGCGCAGTCTCGGCGTAGTCCACCAGCGCAGCGCGGGTGGTGCCATCGCGAGCCCCGGTTATCTGCGGCACGATGGCGCGCCACACCACCGAAGCCAGAATGGTGGTGATGACCATCACCGAGATCATTTCGATGAGGGTGAATCCGTGATTGCCGCGCATGGCCATCGCCGCTTCAGTAATTGGCGCGATAAACCGACAGCACGACCGGATTTGGCATACTGGCATGCGTCACTGTCACCGTCGCCCTCACCACTGCACCACTGTTTGAAGTCAGACCATTCAGGCTCTCACCGACACTGCTCACGTTCACCGCCACGGTGTATTGCGAGAGCTGCACGATCGCGTTGTTGAACTGGTCACGGGCACCGACGTCGCGCAGACCGTTGTAGTCACACACGTCGTCAAAGCTCACGCGTGTTTCGGCAGCGCCAATGGCGCCGGCACAGGTGCCACAGGCCGAGGTTGTACAGACGCTCGCGCAGTTGGCGGAGAAGTCAGGGTCGCAGAATGACTTGGAACCCAGTTCTTCGATGTAGGCCTGGGCCAGCGCAGACGCCTGTTCCTGCACCATCGGATCTGCACTCCGTGCAATGCTGGCGTTAATGGTGAACAGGATCCCGGCGAGCGCCACACCGAGTACCGCCATGGCGGCGATCAGTTCGACCAGACTCAAGCCTTGCTGCCGGTGGTAGCCGCTCACTGCACCAGCCCAGTTTCCGCATCCACTGAAAAGGAAAAGCTGCCGACGCTGACGACGTTGCCGGCTGTGATCGCAACCGCGCGGCCGATTTTGTCGAAAGTGATGCTGGTGGTGGTGACAGTGACGCCGCCGGGGCGGCACCGCTCAGGGCGTCGGCACTACCTGGCCGCGGCACGCCGGTCTCCGCTGCGCTGTTGCAGGACATGAACGCGCTGTAGCCGGCATTGAAGGCAATGCGCACGTTACAACCCGACGCGATGGCTAGCTTTTGCGCATAGCGCGTGGCCGCCACCGACTCGTCGAAAAATGCCCGCACGCGGAACGGTCCGGGATCGGCGAAGCGGGGCGCCGCCACGGCCGCCATCGCGCCCACCAGCACCACGACCGTGATCAATTCGACCAGTGTGAATCCGCCCTGTGCCATCGGCGCAGGGCGCAACGTGGCCCGGTGTGCGGCAGACATGGCCGCTACACGCGTGGCCGCGTTGCCGGGTCGCTTATGGACAGCCGCTGGTGACGACGGTGACGGTCGGCTGGGTATTCGCCGCAGTCGGGGCCACATAGGTAACGCTGCAGTTGGCAGGCGTACCCGCGGATGCGACCGTGTACACACCGGTGGCCGCAGTGTGGGTGTAGCCGGTGGTGTCGGTGATGGTGTTTTCAATGCCTCCGGCGCCGGCCGTGGGATATCCATTGACCATCGCCACCGCATTACCTTCCATGGTCACCGAAGTGCTCGCACTGACGTTCTGCGCGATTTGAACGCCGTGCGCCAACGCCGCCGCTGAGCGGATGCTGCCGGCCAGACCGTTGATGGAGGCGACACGCGCCTGTCCTTCGACACCGGCGAAGCGCGGCAATGCGAAGGCCGACAGCAAGCCCAGGATTACGATTACCGCAATCAGTTCGATTAACGTAAAGCCGCCCATGTTCCGATTCATAGATGTCCGTCTCGTGTTTGAGTTTCTGGCTGGCAATGTGGCGTTGTCGAAATCTGTGCCTGACGACACGCAGTTCGATCAGCAGACATGCTTGGAATTCTTAGCGTCGGCCCTGCCTGAAAACTTTAGCGGCCTGCCATCGCGTTCAATGTCCGGCCTGCAATTTGACGCCGGCCAGATCCCACATCGGCAGAAAGATGCCGAGTGCGAATATCAGCACGAAGCCCGCCAGCACCACGATCAGAATGGGTTCGATGGCCGAACTCAGGTTTTTGACGTCGTAATCGACCTCGCGCTCGTAGTAGCTCGCACACTCCGCCAGCATGCGGTCGACCGCGCCGGTTTCTTCACCGACGGCCAGCATCTGCAAGACCAGGGGTGTGAACATGCCGGTTGCGGTGGCGCTGCGCGTCAGGGTGTCGCCACGTTCGACGCCAGTGCGAATGTTGCGGATGCGCTCGCCGACCTGCTCGTTGTCGACCGCCTGCGCCATCACACCCAGGGCCTGGGTCAGCGGCACACCGGCAGCCATGGACATGGCAAAGCCGCGCGCAAAGCGGCCGAGGGTTGCGCGGTGAATGATGTCGCCGACCAGCGGTAAGCGCAGCTTGATGCCATCCCATCGGTAGCGGCCCTGCTCGGAGCGGATCCAGGCACGAAAAGTGAACGCGGCGAGCGCGCCCGCGCACAACATCACACCCCAGTACTCCGTGCAGAAATTGGACATGCTAATCAACAGGCGTGTCGGCAGCGGCAGTTCGACCTTGGCACGCGCAAAAATCTGCGCGAACTGCGGAATGACCACCACATTGATGACGCCGATGGCAGCAACGATCGCGCTGATAACAAAACTTGGATAGCGCAGCGCGCTTTTAATCTGGGCGCGGGTGTTGCGATCCCGTTCCAGGTATTCCGACAGGCGCAGGAAAGCATCGTCGAGCCGGCCGGTACTTTCGCCGATGCGCACCGTGTTGACGAACAGGCTCGAGAAAATCTGCGGGTGCTGGGCCAGTGCAGTCGACAGTTCGCGACCCCTCTCCAGCACGGTGCGAATTTCAGCGAGCACTTTGCCGAGCACCGGGTTGCGTGCCGAGCGCACCAGCCCGGTCAGACCCTGTCCTATCGGCACGCCGGCGTGAATGAGGGTGTACATCTGCCGGCACAGCAAGATCAAATCGTCGAGTGACGGCTTGTTTGGCTGCAGCATCTCGCGAAGCGCCGCCAGGACATCGACGCGCGTCACCGCCACCTGGATATCCACCGGCGTGATGCCGCTGGTGAGAAGCTGGGCTGCGACCGCGTCGCGCGACGAGGCTTCCAGTGTGCCCTTGATCAGGTCGCCGCGGCGACCGCGCCCCTTGTATTCAAATTGGGCCATGAGCGGACCGGAATTCGTCGGCTCAAGCCGCGTTGCGCCGCGGCGTGGTCACGGTCGGGCCGCCTTGCGCATCGCCGTCACCGGGCTCTGCGCCGCCGCCGGCGTGCAACTCCGGCAGATCGCCGAACTCGCCGTCGGCGGCAACCCGCAACGCTTCGCTGACAGTGGTCAAGCCGGCTGCCGCGTGATCCAGCGCCAGCCGATCGAGCGTGCGATAGCCGGCACTGGCGCGCGCCAGCCGCGCAAACTCCACGCCGTCCCCATGGGTCAGCGCATCGGCCATCGGTCCGTCGATTTCGAGCATTTCATACACACCCATACGACCGCGGAAGCCTGTGTTGTTGCAGCGGTGGCAGCCTCTACCCATCTGATAGACCGGCAGCGGCAGTTCGTCGCCCAGGCGTCCCTGCACCCAGATCCGCTCGGCGGTATCGAGTTCGGTCGGCGCGCGACAGTCGGCGCAAATGCAGCGGATCAGGCGCTGTGCCAGCACCAGGCGCAATGCGGAGGCCAGCAGATATCCCTGCGCGCCCATGTCCAACAGCCGGCTGACGCTGCTGACCACGTCGTTGGTATGCAGCGTCGACAAGACCAGGTGACCGGTCATGGCGGCGCGCAGACCGATTTCCGCAGTCTCCTGGTCACGCATTTCGCCTACCAGCACGATGTCCGGATCCTGACGCAAGGTGGTGCGTAACACCCGCGCGAAATCGAGTCCGATTTGCGCGTTGACCTGTACTTGATTGACCCGCGGCAGCCGGTACTCGACCGGGTCCTCGACCGTGATGATCTTCACCGCCGGGTCGTTCAGGTGATTGAGCGCCGAGTACAGCGTGGTCGTCTTGCCGCTGCCGGTCGGGCCGGTCACCAACACCAGGCCATGCGGTCGCTTCAGGGCGCGGCTGAAGCGACGCAGCAATGACGGCGGCATACCGAGTTGGTCGAGGTCGCGCACGCCGTCGCTCTGATCGAGCAAGCGCATCACCACCGCTTCGCCGGTCTGCAGCGGCATGGTCGCGATGCGCACATCGATGCTCTTGTCACTTACCCTGATGCTGAAGCGGCCGTCCTGCGGCAGACGCTTCTCGGCGATGTCGAGGTTGGACATCAGTTTCAAGCGTTGCACCAGAGCAGCGGCGATACGTCGCTCGTTCAATACCTGCTCGTGCAGAATGCCGTCGACGCGCATGCGGATGCGCAGCACCGTGTCGTCGGGCTCTATGTGGATGTCCGAAGCCTTGATTTGCACGGCGTCCTGAAACAGCGAGTGCAACAGTTTGACCACTGGCGCTTCGCTCAGGTCGGCGCCCGCGGCCAGTTGGTCGACGTCGAAGTCGCTGTCCTTCAGTTCGTCGTTGAGCTGTTCTGCGAGGCCCGAGATCTGGTCACTCTGGCGATAGGCGCGGTCAATAACCTCCAGCAATTCATCTTCGCGTACCACGGCAATTTCAATCTGCCGATGCACGAGGCGCGTCAATTCGTCGTAGGCGAACAGATTGGTCGGGTCAGCCATGCCGACCAGCAAGGTCGTGCCACGCTGCTTCAAGGCAATGACGCGAAAGCGCCGTGCATGGATTTCGGGAATGAGTTTGATGGTATCCGGCTCGAACTGGTAATGGCCCAGTTCGACGAATAGCACATTGAGCTGTTCCGACAGGAAGGTCAGCAGACTGTCCTGGGTCAGGCAGCCGGTCTCGACCAGTACCTGACCAAGTTTGCGCCCGGATTTTTTCTGTTCGGCGAGCGCCAGATCAAGCTGGTGCGCCGAGATGACTTTCTTTTCGACCAGCAGATCGCCGAGTCGAATCTTGCGCGGCAAACTCATGGGCTGGCCTGCAGGCGAACGATTTCAGCGGCGGCATAGCTGTCCATGGTCTGTGACAGCGTGCCGCTGGATCGTGCCTGGCTAAAAGCGGCCACCGCTTCGCGGCGTGCATCGAGCGCGGCAAGTGATATGGCGAGACCCATCCACGCGTTGCCATGGGATGGCGCTGCCTGCAGGACTTCGCGGTAGGTGGCCACCGCCGCCGCGTGCTCTCCCTGGCGCTGTTGTAGCGCAGCGAGGAACTCGTGGTACTCAAGCGCCTGGGCAACGGGTGGAGCGGAACGGGTGAGGACCGCCAGCGCGCCGGCACTGTCACCGGCGTCGTAGCGCAGATGCGCGAGCATTTGCGCGAGAGCGGCCGCACGGGGCGCCTGTTTGAGCCCCTCGCGCAACGCGGTTTCCGCTTCGCCGCTACGGCCCGCCTGCAGTAGATGCCGTGCATAAGCCAGATTCAGTCTTTCGCTGCCCTGGAAGCGCGACACTGCCGCTTTCAAAAGCGCGAGGCCGACCGCCGTATCGCCGCGTACGAAGGCCTGCTCGGCCTGCTGTATCGCGCTCGCCTGATCGTCGCTACGGCTCGGGGGCGCACGCGAAATATGCATCGTCCCCAAGTTCTCTACCAGTTCGGAATCCGCGTCCAGCGCCACCGGCGGCGCTGCAGGCTCGAACAAACGGCGCGGCGTATCGCTGTCGGTGGCGGGCTCAGGCGGCGGCGCGGCAGAGGTGCATTGATTGCTTCGACGACCGCTTGCGGTGGTGTCGGCGATGGCGTTGCGGTCAATGCGGCCGGCGCGGGCGGCGTGGTGGTGGTCGCGGGCATCGCCGCAACAGTGGGTGCGGGCGGCGTCACGTCCAGCGGCGCCGCCACGGCAGAAGCTGGAGGCGCAGGCGCGATGTCGGACTGGGTAACGACCACGGCAGCACCGGTTGGCGCCGGCGCCGAGGCAACGGCACGAAACGGCGCCGACCTCGTCATGCCGATGTCGATGATCGCATCGCGATCCCACAACAGCAGCGTGCTGAACAACGCTGCCGACAACACCCACGGTAAAGCCGGATGGACTTTCACCTCGCGCGGCAACACATCGGCCGGCACCAGATTGGCCAGTACGCCGTCCAAGGACACGCTGCGTCGCCGCTGGCGCTGGTCGAGGTCGCGCAACATCTTGTTGATGAGGCTCATGCGTGCCCCGCCAACAGACGCAACCATCCCAGGCCGCGCGGATAGGTGCGCTGCACTCCAGCTTCGCGCGCGTCGACGGTATCAGCGATGGCGGCCCCCACCGTACGACGGCTGACGGTCGTCAAGCCGAGGCCGTAGGCTGCCATCAGCGACTTGTGGGCGAGGATGTTGACCAGGCGCGGCACACCGCGACTACCCTCGTACAGCGCGTCGAGTGCGCGCCGCTCAAACAAATCGCCGTCGCGATAGCCGGCGACATGCAGTCGATGGGCGATGTATTTGTCCAATGCCGCCCGCCCGAGCGGCTGGAGTTCGTAGGCAAAGGTGATGCGCTGGCGCAGTTGCCGAATCGAGGGCTGGTTGGAGGTGGCTTCCAGCTCGGGCTGACCGAACAGCACCACCTGCAGCAGTTTGCGCTTCTCGGTTTCGAGGTTGGTCAGCAGGCGCAGGGTTTCCAGGGTCGCTACCGGCACCGCCTGGGCTTCGTCCATGCACAGCACCACTTGCCTGCCACCGGCATGCAAGGCGAGCAAGGCATCGGTCAGACAGCGTGTGAGTTGATGCTGGGTGGCGCGCTTCGGGTAGATGACACCCAACTCATCGGCGAGCGAAAACAACAGGCTGGACGGCCGCAGATAAGGATTGGGCAGATAGGCGCTGGCGAACTCGTCACCGAGTTGCTTGAGCAGCGTGCGGCACAACATGGTCTTGCCAGTACCCACTTCGCCAATCACCTTCACGAATCCTTCGCCGGCACGCAACGACACCAACAACACGTTGAGCGCATCGTGATAGCCGTCACGGGTCATGAAAAACGCCGTGTCAGGCGTCAGGGTGAACGGCATTTCGTTCATTGCGAAATGTTGCAGATACATCTGTGCCCCTCCTGTGACTAACGAACTACGTGCTCAGGGCTGCGGGATGCCCAGCGTGCCGCCGACCTGCTTTTCAGCCATCTGGCGCGCAGCCTCGCCGAGCGAACCGAGTTCTTCATGCGCGTTGTTGAATGCGGCGGACCAGTCGCTGGGTGTATCGATGACCATGGGCCGCAGCAGGATCACCAACTCGCTCTTGCGCGTACTGCTCTGCTTGTGACGAAACAGCGCACCCACCATCGGCAGTTCTCCAAGCCCGGGCGTCTTGGCGTCCAGATCAGCGTCGCGGTTCTGCATGAGACCGCCTATCACCACCAACTGTCCGTTGAGCGCCTTCACGATCGAGTCGGATTCGCGCACGGTGCTGCGCGCCAACGGCAGCTTCTGAGATACGCCGCCGACCGTGATGTTCTTCTGCTGATCGGTCACCTCACTGACGCTCGGGTGGATGTGCAACATCACCTCACCGGCCTTGCTGATCTGGGGCGTCACATCGAGCGCGATGCCGGAAAGAAAGGCGTCAGTTCAATATTCGGCGTGGAGGTGGTCGACGTGCCGGTCACCGTGGTGGTGGACACATCGGTCACAAAGAATTCATCAGTACCGACCTTGATGACCGCTTTCTGGTTGTTCATGGTCGAAATGCGAGGGCTGGACAACACCTGCACGTTGCCCTGGGTTTTGAGCAATTCGAGAAAGGCACCGAAATCCTTGCCCTGCAGCGCGAGCGAGAACACGCCGCCAAAGCCCGATGCCGGCACCGCCATGCTCGCCAGATTGGGCAGCGAGAACTGCGCGCCGCGATTGTTGCTGGCCACGGTGGTGTCCGGGAACACGGTGCCACCGCCGGTATGGCCGAGGGTGAATTCGCCAATCACACTCGACCAGTTGATGCCTGACTGAAAACCGTCGGACAACTCGACTTCAAGAATTTTCGCCTCCAGCACCACCTGGCGCTGGGCAATCAACTGCGCCGCCGACAGAAAGGATTCCACCTCGCGCAGCTCGGTGGTCAGTGCACGCACCACAATCACGCCGGATTGCGAGTTGACCACCACACTGCGTCCATTGCCTTCACCGATGATGGCGGCAACCGAGGCCGACAGTTCCTGCCAGAACGAAGTCTCGGGCTGTCGCGTGGTGATTTGCGTGCCGACCGCGGAGCGACTGTTGTTGCTGCCGCGGCGATGCCCGTTGCTTTCTACCGGTTGGTCCTGGCCGTTCTGGGTTCCGCCCTGCGAGTCGTTGCGGTCTTCATCGTTGCCCCGCTGCAGCGTGCCGGCGCTGACGAAGGTTGAGGACGAACCACTGCGATTCATGTTCAGGTAGTTGATCGGATAGACGCGCGCCTCAAGGCGTGCCGGCATGATCTGAAATCCATAGGACGTGCGCTGGAACTCGTAGCCGTAAACGTCGCGGGCGGCGGCGATCACTTCCGGAATGGTGACGTTCTTGAGGCTCAGCGAGATTTTGCCGGCAACATCAGGATGCACGACCATGTTGTATGGCGTGCCATCGACCAGACTCATGAAGAACTGCCGCGCCGGCACTTCATTGACGGAAATTTCGAAGCGTTGCTCGGCGGGCGCGGTTGTGCCCGCCGCGTCGATTTTGAGGGTCGGCACCAGCGCGCGGCTGACTTCGTCCGGCACCGGTGGCGCGGGCGCCGTCGCAGCGGGCAGCGGCGCGCTGCGTGCCGCGTCGATGGAGGTCTGCATCGCGGTCAGATTGTCGGTGCGCGGCGGCGGATTCTGACAGCCGCTCAGCAGCAGCGCACACAAGGCCGGTACGAGGACACGCCGCTCAGCGGAGATGTTTGCGGACTTCAATGTCATGTTTGATCTCATAGCTGTTAAGGCGGAGCACCAGCGGCCCCTTGCTTGTACTGATATCGACTTGTTGACTGCGGATCTTTCGCACTACCGCCTGGCCGATACGCCCGCCCTCGTAAACGAGTTCGTCATTGATGATGGCGTGGGAGCGTCGGCCGTCCAGTTTGATCGCGGACAGCGCATAACTTTGCTCGTCTTGCGGGGCGGAAACGGCTGTCGCCCCGGCGCCCGGCACGGCCAGTGGACGCATTGGGTCAACCAGTGGCTCGGGCTGCGGCGGCGTTTCACGCGGTGCGGCGACGGCGGCAGTGGAGAGAACGAACAGCATGAGGGCCCAGCAACGCATCGGTCACACCCCAATCCAGTGGCGGCTCAGGCTGACCGTGTAGACCACAATCGCGCCTTCGGTGTTGGGATAGTCTTTGGTTTCGAGTTCGATGCGGTCCCAGAAAAATCCCCACGGCAAGGCTTCGAGAGCCCGCAGATAGGCGAGCGTGTCGAAATAACTGCCTTTGAAGCGAATGCGGATGCCATGCCGGTAGGCACCGGCCTGGCTTTTGTCGGTGTCGCCTGTTGGCGCGTCACCCGCTTGCGCTGCGGGCATAGCGATGGGTTCAGCGCCGAGCCCTTCCAGGGCCACGAACTGCAGCTTGTCGAAGCGGCGCAGCACTGCGGACAGCACCTCGGCCATGCGCTCGCTCGGTACCATGTTGCCGATCTTGGCCTGGACGTCCTGGTCGAGGGTGGTGAGTTCAGAGCGTCGGCGCGCAATCGCGGCCTCTACCGTCGCATCGGGATTGTCGCGCGCCGCATTGACCACCGAATCGGCCAGCAAATGGGTCTCGCGCAGATTTTGACTCAAGGTCGCGACTTCCCCTTCGAGACGGGCGCGCTCGGCTTCTATCGGTCGCAGCAACAAGGCATCGCAGATCTTCAGCAACACCAGCACCGTCGCACCCAGCAACAAGACGCGCTCATTGAGACTCAGGCTGTCGATGCGTTCCAGCCACGGCTTGAAATCAGCCACGCTCGTCCTCCCGCTTGGCAATACCGTCGGTAGTCACCGAGAACTCGATGGCATGGTCATCGGCGGGGTCGTGCCGCAATTCAAAGCCGCTGAATGCCTTGCCGCCAAACACCGCCTCAGCCGCCAGACGCTGCACGAATTCGGGATCAAGGCCGGGCTGACGGCGCGGCCGTGTAGGCCGATCACACCGCCGTCGGCGATTTCGATATGCGTCAGCCACGTTCCGTCAACATGCTGACGTGAGAAGCCGAGTAGATAGGATGACAGCCCGGTGGTGTTGCCGAGCGCGCCGCCCTGCAGCGCGCCGGCCAGGGCTTGAACGCGACCGACCGCCGTTTCCACATCCACCAGTTCCTGCTGCAAAAGCGGGCTGCTGACGCGCACAGGATACTGCTGGCGCAATTGTTCGAGGCGCTGTTGCTCGCGCGCCTGGGTCGCCGACAATTGCGCGACCTCGGCGGCCAGGGTGTGGGTGCGCCAGTAGCCATAGCCGGCCATCGTCAGCAGGGCCAACATCGAAGCGGTAACGATGGCGAGCAGGGTCAGCGCCGAAAATACCTTGCGCGGGTTGCGAAATACCGGTTGGAAAAGATTGATCTGCTGTTTCACAGCGCCACCTCTTCGCGGCGCAGCGCGCTGCCGATGGCGAGCAGACAATGGGCCTGGGTGTTGCCATCCAGCGTCTCGTCAACGGCCAACATCTGGTTCAAGTCCATTTCACGCACCGCCACACCGAGTTGGCTCTGCAGGTAGGCGCGCGCCGCGCTGAGCGGCACGGTGCAGGGCGCCAGCACGATGGTCTGTATCGGATTCTGGCCAAAGTGCCGTTCGTAGTAATCCAGCGAGCGCTGAATCTCGATCACCAGACTGTCGAGCACGCCTTCATTGGCGGCGTCCACCGCCGGACCGGCACCGAACAGGCGGGCTGTTCCGAAGTCCAAGCGCCGCGACAGATACAAGTCGCTCTGGCGGGTGATGGTCAAGATGCCGCGCTCGGCTTCGAGGGCGATTACCGCAACGCCATGGGCATCTTCCGGCAGACGTTCGGCAAGATTGCGCAGCGCAAATTCAGGGATGTCGATCACCGCCAGGCTCAGCCCGCTGGCGGCGAATTCATCGACCGCACGGCGGACGGCGGCGCTGCGCGCGGCCACGGCATAGACGCGATTGGAGCGGGCACCGGCGCTGCCGGGTACGTCGAAAATGTCGACCACCGCATCACCGACGTGAAAATCCAGCAACTCGTTCAGACGCCAGCGCACTGCGGCGCGCATTTCAGCGGGCGGAACATCCGGCTGGTCGACCATCACCAGCGTGTACTCATCGTGATTGAGGGTGGTGACCGCACCAATGCCGCGAGCTTTGCGCTGCTGCGCGAGGCTGCTCAAGCCACGCAGTCCTTCCTCGCCCTGGATATGCAGCGTCCACTGTAAGCGCGGCGGGGAGCCGACATCATGCTTGACCACGGCGGCACCCAGCCCTCCATGGGCCGCACACACGCCTAGCTGCAATGCTTTGTCGACTTTGCGATTGAACCAGCCCAACACCCTGCCCCTCCATTGCGCGTGGTCTGATTCGGCCCCGCTCTAGGGTCCGCACGGACTGCGTGTTCTTTTTAGCGGCGGGCGGCGGCAGGGACTGAAGTGCGAGAGGGTGACGAAGAGTGAACGGTCGCGGACTCGTTGGTTTGGCCGCTGCGGACGGACGGTGACTGGAAGCGACCCACGGCTGACTACAGCACACTGGCGTTCGCACAATTCACGTTGCTCAACCCATCGCGCAAGGCGTGGCGCTAAAGTCCGGGCGCGGCGTCGAGCCCGACGGTGCATGGCAGAAGTTTGGATTCCCCTATCGGGGATCCGTAATCCCCCCGCTCTCAGGTCATAGATACCCGGTGAACTTTTGCGGCGCCGGTCGCCGAGTCCGGCAGTGATCCGGGCGGCTCGTCTGCCAGCAGGGCGTCGAGCCCGGCCAGCACCTGTGCCAACTGCGTATCCAAGACGGCGGCATGCTGCCTGATATCGCCTTCCTGCGCGCCACTCCTGCAGGCTTTTTCCAGCACGTCGGCCGCTTGCTGCACGCCTGTTGCCCCGACATTGGCGGCGACGCCTTTGAGCGAATGGGCGACCCGCGTTGCCGCTTCGAGGTCGCCGTTCGCGAGCGCGCCGGCAAAACGTTCGCCAAAGCCGCTCTGATTATCGCGGAAGCGCAGCAACAGGCGGCGATAGAAGTCCGGTTTGTCGCTTGCGATGGCCAGCCCTGCGTCCATGTCCAGACCCGGCAATTCTGGAAGCCCGCTGTGATGGCGGCGCGCGGGCTCAGACATCTCCGGCGCGATTGCCGCGTGCGACGTCTGTGCTGCAGATCCGGCCAAGAGTGTCGCGGGGCGTACCCAACGCACCAGCGCCGCGAACAACGCCTTGCGATCGATGGGCTTGCCAAGGTGATCATTCATACCTGCTTCCAGCGCACGGTCGCGATCACCGCTCATCACGTTCGCGGTCAGGGCAATGATCGGCATGTCGGCAAACTTCTGGATCTCGCGAATCTTGCGGGTGGCCGTGTAGCCGTCCATGACCGGCATCTGGCAATCCATAAGTACGCCGTCAAACGTCGCGTTATCAAGCCGCTCCAGGGCTCTGGCCCCGTGTTCCGCCAACACGACCTCAATGCCAGCATCACCCAACATTTCGGCGATGACTTCCTGATTGATGTCGTTGTCTTCCACCACCAGCAGGCGCGCGCCCCGCAGCTGGTCAATGGCCGCCGAAAGCTGCTCTCCGCGCGAAGCGGCGCGGTCGCGCACCGCCGCGCGCTGGCCGGTGGCATGCAGTATTGTGTCAAGCAATGTCGAAGGTAGTACCGGTTTGCTCACCACGGCCGTCACCGGCACATCTTCGCCGGCTTCGCGTACCACGTCGGTACTGCAACCCGTGACCATCACCACCGGCGGAGCCGGTCGGTCCGGGGAGCGACCGGCACGCATGCGTCGCACCGTTTCGAGTCCATCGATGCCGGGCAGACTCCAATCCATCAGCACCACATCGTAATCTTCCTCTGCGCCCAGGCGTTCGAGTGCCTGTTCGCCACTCTCGACAATGTCGACCCCGTAACCAAAGCCTTCGAGCATGTCACCGAGCACTTCGCGGGTGGTGATTACGTCGTCGACCACCAGTACGCGCAGCGCGCGAGGATATGTCGTGCGGCTGGCAGTACCCGCCTCCTGTCGTTCAAAACGCACCGTGAAGTGGAACACGCTGCCTGCGCCGACTGTACTGGTGAACCACATGGCGCCGCCCATCATCTCGACCAGCCGATTGGAAATGCTGAGCCCGAGTCCCGTCCCACCGTACTTGCGCGTGGTCGAGCTGTCGGCCTGGGTAAACGGCGTGAACAGTGATTCCTGTTGCTCCGCGGAGATGCCAATGCCGGTGTCGCTCACCGCGAAATGCATCGTCATCTCCTGCCCGGCATCCTCCATAATTTCTATCTTGACGGCGACATGCCCGCCTTGCTCAGTGAACTTGATGGCGTTGCTGCACAGGTTGGCCAGCACCTGGGTCAGACGCAGTGGGTCACCCCGCACCGCCATGGGCAAAGCATGCTGAAGGTC
>JADJYF010000015.1 GCA_016719885.1 Pseudomonadota bacterium
CGCCGTCGGCACTTCAGTCGGAATACCGAGCAAGCTTATTGACACTGGACCTAGCAATTCGTTCTTTTCCACGGCAAACGCCACCTTGAGCTTGGACCTTCGGAGGTCGGATCTTTCTTAATCACCTTGCTGTCAATCAGGGCGTAGCGGCCTCTACTCAATCCCAGGCCTTGAACGCACTTGTGTTCCTCTATGACGCAGTTCTGGCAAAACCATTGGGAGAGATGCGTGGCTTGAAACGCGTCCAGCGACGGCACCGTGTTCCCGTAGTTCTCAGCCGTGACGAGGTTAAGCGTGTCTTGAATCAGATAGGCGG
This sequence comes from Pseudomonadota bacterium, assembly GCA_016719885.1. Classification (NCBI taxonomy): domain Bacteria; kingdom Pseudomonadati; phylum Pseudomonadota; species Pseudomonadota bacterium. The sequence goes on from JADJYF010000015.1 coordinate 317, forward strand.
AACCTGCGCTTGATGGCAGAACTTATGTAACGGCGCGGCGCTCCGTGTTCACGAATGTTGTACCTTGCGGATCAAGATCTTAGATTTTTCTTCCCGCGCTATTTCCATCCGGAACAGCAAAGGGCTCAAAAGACCGCACAACCGTGCTGCCGGACCTACTCTATCTTCCTTTGCAGGCCCACTTGGTCCGCGTTGTGACGCTACACCAAAATGACCTCTTAAAGGGAGATGGATTTGTCCCGATGCCGGATGCGCTAGAACGCAAATTTCCTTCCGCATCTCGAGCACGTGCGTGGCAATTTGTCTTCCCGTCCGCGGTGACCTGACGCTGGAAGGATGGCGTTCGATCGGTTCGTTGTTATGTTTCAGACTCTACTGTCCAACGTTCGTTTCGTGACGCGTTAAGGCATGCTGATATACAAAAGCACGCTAGCGTTCATTGCTTGCGTCATAGCTTCGCCACGCATCTGCTGGCTACGGGGACCGATATCCGCACTATTCAATTACTCCTGGGTCACCGGAGCCTCCAGACAACAATGCTCTATACGCATGTGTTGGAGGTTACAAGGCAAGTCTCTAGTCCCCTGGACCAACTATAGGCGATGATCGTCGCAACGGGGCATTAATGTCGCCGTTGCGACCGTCTACCGGTTTCCTTTCAGAAATTACTGCGGTGTATCTGTGACAATGACTTTAGGTCAGCCGCTCAGCGATCGCCGACGCTCGACAACTAACACGTGTTCGGTGGTCGCGATAACCGCCGGGCGTCCATGCCCGTGAGGCCGCGCGACACGCTGTAGACGCTCATGAGGTGTGGGTAAAACCCCATCCACGACTGTCGCCGTACTGACCGTGGTTGCGCACCGCACCTATCACGCCTTCTCAAACGGCGTTGAACGTCCATATTGACAACCACTCAGGCCGCAGATTGCCAATCGGGCCTTGGTGACTTCGCGTGCTGTACCGCGCGAAAATTTGACCGAAGCCCCAAGCGACCCGACTGTTGGCACGTGCCTTCGTTAGGTCGCAATGCAAGCAACAACGATCCTGAGATCGCCATCAAAAAGTTGGTAAACGCAGTTGGTATAACCACGATTCTTTGCCACAATTTGCCAATGCGAACGCGAACCAGTGGATTGAACGCGATCCAGCGAGAAGCTTTGTGACTGTTTTAATTTGTATTATGATGTAACTCGTTGAACCCAATAGGGTGTGGAATCCGCTTTCGGGAGGCAGGGGTCGTAGGTTCGAATCCTGTCACCCCGACCATTTCATCCAGGTATTCAGGTGCGAGCCACCGCCGCACTGGCAGTGAGTACCGCGACCGCGCCACGCGCCGCTCAATTTTTCGGGCCGCGTCCCGCTAATCAAAAAGGAATTGCTCACCCGGTGCCGCGCCGTTGTCTGCCCGAAGCGATCTGCTGAACAGGCTCCTTGCCAGCCAATTCTTTTACGTCGTCTTCGCGCTGGTGATGATGACCCTGGACGTCCTCACCGGGCGCTACCTGCAATTTCCCGTGCTGTACATCATCCCGGTCGTGCTGTCGGCGTGGTATCGCGAGGACAAGACCACTTACGTGCTTGCCATCGGGCTGCCGCTGGCGCGCTTCTTCATTCGCGAATACGTGGAACCTCCTTATCCGTTGATTTTTGCGGCCACCAATTACGCCGTGCGCGCCATGGTGCTCACGCTGCTCGCCTGGCTCGTGCAGCGCACCGCGCGTCAAACGAATGAGCTCCGGGAGCGTGTACAAGGGTTGGTCCGGATGTGTGCATGGAGTCGCACCGTCGAATTCGAAGGGCAATGGCTGACTTTCGAAGAATACTTGAAGCGCCGTTTCGGACTGGATACGACGCACGGCATCTCGCCCGAAGAAGAAAAGAAAGTGCTTGCCGCCCTCAAGCCGAACAAGGACGCCGCGCCGGACGCGGGTTGAGGTTCACCACTCCGCCACTCGCGCGGCGGAACGTCGCGTAATTATTCCCGCGTCACCACCAAGGACGCGTTCTGCCCGCCGAAGCCAAACGCGTTGACCTGCAAGGTTTCGATGCGTCCCTCGGCGGGTGCCTTTATCACGGCATGCAGCTTGCCGACTTCCGGCATGAGTTCGCGTTCGTCGTAGGTGCCGGCGGTCGGCATGAGTGCGTTCTGGCTCATGCTGAACAATCCCACCATCAGCCCGAGCGCGCCGGCCGGTCCGTGCGGGTGTCCGAAATTGCCCTTGGGCGACATCACGCGCAGTGGCGCTTTCCGGTCGCCGTAAATGCGATTCAACGCAGCCAGTTCGGCGATGTCGCCTACCGGCGTGCCGGTGCCATGCGCCACCACGGCATCGACGCCATCCTTGCCGCGCGCCAGGCCGGCGGTTTCGATGGCGAGTTCCATCACGCGCTGCTCCCAGCGGCCTTCCGGCTCCGGTGACGAAGGATGGTAACCATCGGCGAGCGTGGCATAGCCACGCAGGCGTCCATGGATGGTGGCGCCGCGCTTGCGCGCGCGGTCGGCGCGCTCCAGCACGAACATGCCGGCGCCTTCGCCGAGCATTACGCCGAAGCGCTCGATGTTGAACGGCCGGCAGGTCTTCAGGGGATCGGGCTGCGGCCGGAACATCTTGTTGTTGCGCGCACCGAAAAACACCAGCGGACTGATAGCGCAATCGGTGCCGCCGGTGATGGCGACGTCGATTTCTCCCGATTCGATCATGCGCGCCGCGATGCCCATCGCGTCATGGGACGACGCGCAGGCGGTGGCGATGGAAAGCTGCGGCCCGTGCAGACCATAGCGCAGGGCAATGTGTGCGGCCGGCATGTTGAGCAGATGGTTGACCATGAACTTGGACGACACGGCGGCCGGCCCCTCGATGCTGAGTCGCGCCTGGTCATCGGCCAGCGAATCGACACCGCCGAGTGCGCTGCCGATGACCACCGCGGTGCGCATCGGATCAAATTCTTCAATGCCCGCATCCTTGACGGCCTGCGCGGCGGCGGCCACCGCGTATTGCGAGAAGGCGGTCGAGTTGCGCACCACGCGCTCTTCCATCCAGGCGCTGGCATCGAAACCATCGATGAGCGACATCCAGATGTTCTCGTGGTCGTCCCTTGATGCCACCGGGCCCGCCACCACCTTGCCGGCCAGCAGGTTGGCGTTGAAGTCCCGCACGTTCAAGCCGATGGATGAGATCACACCGAGACCGGTAATGGCGACGTTTTCCACGATTTCTCTCCTGTGCCGTCGGCACGGCGCCGAGCGACGCAGGCCTTGCGACATCGACCAGCCAGGCGTGGCACGCCACGGCAGGCCGGTGGCAGGCGTCACCGGGGTGGCGACGCCCGCGCGCGCCGCTGCTTACTTGCGGCCCTTGGCCTTGGCGGCGGGTTTGGCCGCGGCCTTGCCCTTGCCCTTCACCGGACCGAAGTAGCTGGCGGGATTGTTGACCATCAGCTTGTCGATGATGGCGTCCGGCACACCCGCCTTGCGCAGCGCCGGCAGGATGTTGCGCGAGATGTGCGCCATGTTCCAGTTGGGCGAAGCGGCGATCATGCCGTCCAGCGCGCCGGTATCGCGACCGCGCCAGCATTCCACCGAGTCATGCGAGAGCATGATGCGATCGTAGCCCACCGCGAGAAGACCGATGAGCGCGGCCAGGCGCATCTTGTCCGAAGCAATCGCTTCGATGCCGAAACGATCGAAGCCCAGCCACGCGCCGCGCTCGAGGATGTCGAAGTAGTAGCGCATGTCGCCGACGCCGCAGGCGTGACCGATCAGCACCTTGTTGAAATCGACCTTCTCATCGTCGAACACGTCCAGGGTCTCGCGACCGAAGGGTTCGAATTCGTCGTTGTGGCACAGGATCGGCGCGCCGGTCGCCTTGCTGGCGCGCGCCGCGGCGCGCAGGCATTTGATCTCGACTTCCTGGATGCCACGACCAGGCGGGGTCACGCCATGGATGCCGCCGGAAGCCGTCTTGATGATGCCGGCCTTGATGCCGGTGTTGCCGATGCCGTCCTCGATTTCGCGCGCGTAGCATTCGGCGATACCGTCGACGTCCATCAGGCGGAAATGCATCGGAATGCCGAGCGCATCGTTGTACAGACCGGTGGCGACCACGATCTGCACGCCCGACTTCTCGGACATCTCGGCGGCGAACACCGGATCACGACCGAGTTCCATCGGGCACGGGTCGACGATGCTGCGAATGCCGAGTTCACGGATCTCCTTCAGCCGCTTGGTGACCTTGAGACCGTCCTTCTTGCGATCGAAATCCTTGTGGTCGAGTTCCCAGCCAGGCCAGCCCACGCCCAGGTGCTCATGAATAAGTGTGGAGCCCAGGTCTTCCACTTTGATTGGGCCAAGTACGGAATTGATCGGCATGGACATCTCCCCTGACGGATGGTCATCGATGAAATTTCTGGTTGAGCGCCCGGGCTGCATGGCACGCCATGCGCGTTCCGTGGCACGTAGCGAGATGGTGCCTCAGCGCGCCGCCGTGTGCCAGCAGGTCGCGCGCGCGAAATGACACTGGCGCTGCACGCAGCGCCTTGCGGCGCTGCGACACGGCGCACCCGGCGCGCGCGACACCGAGCGCGACTACGCCGTGGTGGGCGCCGCGAGACCCGGCTTGCCCTGCCCCCAACGATTGAAGTGGGTCTTGTGCGCGGCAGGCTCGCGCGTGATCGGACCGAACTTGCCGGCCGGGTATCCAATGGGGATGACGGCCACCACACCATGCGTTTCAGGAATACCGTAGAAGGCATGCATGTCGTCTTCGAACATCTGGTGCATGGTGGTGAGACTCGCGCCCAGGCCCAGGGCACGGCAGGCCAAGAGGATGTTCTGCACCGCCGGGTAGATGGAACCATAGGACGGCGGCGCGCGCCCGACGCGCTGCGCGGGCGCGACCGCGAACGGCCAGTCGCGGGTGCCGCAGCAGAACAGCAGCACCGGCGCTTCGTGCATGTGGTCGGCGAGATGCATGGCGGCCTTGGCCTGGCGGCCGGCGGCGCTGTCGTAGTCGATGCCACGCAGCACATCGGCGAAACGCTCGCGCATCCAGTACGCGTAGCGCTCGCCGAAGAACTGCTTGCCGGCGTCGTCCTCCACCACCAGGAACGACCAACGCTGCAGGTTCTGGCCGCTGGGCGCGCAGGTGCCCGCTTCCAGCACCTGGGCCAGCACGTGGTCGGGCACCGGGTCGCGCTTCAGGCGCCGCATGGCGCGCATGGTCTTCATGACATGGAAGATGTCGGTGTCTGTGCTCAAGGCCAGGCCCTCTTCAAGGAGTGAATAGAAATTGCGCATGCACTAGCGCGGACGCCGCGCCACCGGCTGCAGGTTGGCGCTGCCCAGGCCGAGATGCTCACGCAGGGTGCTGCCGCTGTAGTCGTCGCGGAACAGTTTGCGCCTTTGCAGCTCCGGCACCACGTGTTCGACGAACTCGGCGAAGGCGCCCGGCGAATGGGCCGCCGAGATCATGAAGCCGTCCGCTTCCTCGGCCGCGAGGCTGTGCTCCAGCATGTCGGCCACGTCACGCGCCGTGCCCACCAGCTGCGGCACGGTGATGCCTTGCGCGTAGAGTTTGCCGACGTCGCGCAGGGTCAAGTCCTGCTTGTTGCTCAAGCTGCGCACCGTGGCGAACAGGCCTTGCGAACCCGGCACCGAGATATCGGCGATCGGGCTGTCGATGGGGTACTGCGCGAAATCGTGATCGGTGTGCATCGACATCGTGATCAGGCCCGACACCGGATCGGCCAGCTCGTTGTGCATGGCCTGCTTTTCGCGCGCTTCGGCGGCGCTCGCGCCGATGAAGGGCATCATGGCCGGAAACACCAGCACCCGCGACGGGTCGCGGCCGAAATTCGCCACGCGTGCCTTGAGATCCCGGTAGTAGGCGCGACGGTTGTCGGCGGACGGCTCGATCTCGAACACCGCCTCGGCCCAGCGCGCGGCGTAGTCCTTGCCACGCGGCGAGGCGCCGGCCTGGATGATCACCGGCCGCTGCTGCGGCGAACGCGGCACGTTGAGCGGCCCGCGCACCTTGAAATACTCGCCGACGTGGTCGATGGCATGCACGCGTTCGGGATCGGCGAACACACCGGTCGCGGTGTCCTCGACGAGGGCGTCCGGCTCCCAGCTGCGCCACAGCGCGAACGCGACTTCGAGAAACTCCTCGGCGCGCTCGTAGCGCTGGTCATGGTCGAGCATGTCGTCGTAGCCGAAGTTCTGACCTTCGGCCTGGCTCAAGGACGTCACCACGTTCCAGGCCATGCGCCCGCGGCTCAGGTGGTCGAGCGTGGCAAAGGCGCGCGCGATGTCGAACGGCGTGTAGTAGGTCGCCGACTTGGTGACGGCCAGGCCCAACTTGTCGGTCGCGCCCGCCAGGCTCGCCACCACCATGGTCGGGTCGAGGCCCACCGCGCCCTGCGTGCCGCGCCGTATCGGGTCCTTCAGATCGTTGCCGTAGCGTCGCGGCGTGGCCAGCACGTCAGCGAAAAACAGGAAATCGAACTTGCCGCGCTCGAGGATGCGCGCGATGTCGCGGTAATAGGCGAAGTCGAGATAATCCGCCTGCGACTTGGGATGGCGCCAGGCGGCGTGGCTGTGGGCGACGGGCGCGGCTATCTGGAAGCCGGCCAGATGCATTTTTCGAGTCACGGTGGCGCAGCCTCGCTCGCGGTAGTGGCCGCCCGCGGTCGTCGCGAGGCCGAACACGCAGCGTATGCCTTGTCGCCGACTTCGTCACCCCACCGCGTGGCTTGGAGCGCGTCGGTCGCGCGACGATGCTGGCCCCTTCATCACGACAGGACCGCGCGCGCCATGAGTGACCTCAGCATCGTCCACGATCGGCTCATGATCATCGAGAGCCTGGACCGCCACGCGTGGGGCTATGACACCGGTGCGCCGGCGGCGTGGTCGAGCCAGCGCAGCATCGTGCGGTAGATGTGTTCGGGCAGCATCGGTTTCGAAAGGTAATCGTTCATGCCCGCCGCCAAGCAGGCCTCGCGGTCCTCGCCGAAGGCGTTGCCGGTCATGGCAATGATCGGCAAGGATGCGCCGCGCGGCAGTTGACGTATGCGCATGGTCGCCTGCACACCGTCCATCTCCGGCATCTGCATGTCCATCAGGATGAGGTCGTAATCCTGGCGCGCGGCCATCTCGACCGCCTCGCGACCGTTGCTGGCGAAGGCAAGTTCCAGCGCGCATTCGGCCAGGATCTCGCGCACCAGTACGCGGTTCAATTCGTTGTCTTCGGCAATCAGCACGCGCTTGCCGCGATGACGCGCGGCGAGCTGCGCGTCCGCCGCCTCGCCGTCGCTGCCATCACTGGCGGCGGCAGGCGCGCCCTGGGCCTGGCCGCGACGCAGGCGAACCGTCGCCCAGAAACTCGAGCCCACGTCCGGTTGCGACGCCAGCCCCACCTCGCCGCCCAGCAGCTCGGCCAGGTGGCGGTTGATGGCAAGGCCGAGCCCGGTGCCGCCATAGCGACGCGTGGTGCTGCCGTCGGCCTGCTCGAACAGTTCGAACAAGCGGCCCTGCTGCTCGGCGGCGATGCCGATGCCGGTGTCTTCGACCGTGAAACGGATCAACAAGGCCTCGCCGTCGTCTTCGACCATGTCCGCGCGCAGGGTGATGCTGCCCTGCGCCGTGAACTTCACGGCGTTGCTCAAGTAATTCAGCAGAATCTGGGCCAGACGCATTTCATCGCCGACCAGTTCGTAGGGCAGGTCGTCGGCCGTGACCACCAAGGCCAGCCCTTTGTCCTGTATCGGTCCGGCAATCATCTGTGTGACGCGGGCGAGCAGATCGGCGCTGCGGAACCTGCGGTTCTCGAGCTCGACCTTGCCGGCTTCGATCTTGGACAAGTCCAGCACGTCGTTGACGACCGCCATCAGGTGATCGGCCGCCATCGCGATACGGCCGAGCTTGTCGCTCTGCTCGGCGCTCATGTCGCCACGCCGCAGCAACAGGTGCGTCATGCCGACGATGGTATTCATGGGTGTGCGGATCTCGTGGGAAACGTTGGCGAGAAACGCGCTCTTGGCCTGGGTGGCGGCGGTGAGCTTGATCTCCAGCGCGCGTCGCGCATTGACTTCGTCCATCAACTGCACGGTGCGCTGCGCCAGTACGTCGGCCATGTTCATCAAGGTGTCGATGAGCACCTTGGTCGCGCCTTCCATTTGCTGATCGGCGACTTGCTTGGCCTCCTCGAGCGACCGCCCTTGCTCCATCGCCAGCACCGCCTTGGCCAGGCGCTTGTCGTTCTCGAGGATGTGGTGCGCGAGCCAATGGGTGAGATAGGACGAGACCTTGGCGATGACCTCGCCGATGCCGAGCTGCTGATGAGTTGATTCCAGTGTGGCCAGGTCTTCGACGAAACGCGCATGGGTCGCCTGGTGCTCCACGGCCCAGGCATCGCGTTGGAAATACCTGTCCCAGATTTCCTCTTCGCTCTGGAAATGGAAAACGGCGTAGTCCTTGAGCTGCGCAAAGACCCGCTCCAGGGTCGGCGCGCCTGCCTGGTGGGCGATGTGCCCGATGAGCTCGTTGAGCAGCGCGACCAGCGTGCGATGTTGCTCATCGATGATGGCGATGCCGGTATCGTACTTGTCGTTCCACTGGAAGATATCGAAAGACAGAGACATGTTCATGGCGAGTGGCTCTCGGTTCCCAGGTGCACGGCGGCGTCCGCGCGCCACGCGGTATCACCGGCCGGCCCGCGCGGTGAGCGGGCCGGATTGTTGTTCATCGCGCGCAGCCGTGGCCGTCGCGGCAGCGCGCGCGTGGGGCATCGAGAACCGCAAACTTCCTTGACCGCTGGCCGCAATGCAGCATCGCCATGCGCCGACGACGGCGCCGCCATCTCCCCCCTTCGGTGAGCGGACACGGCGCGTTCGACTCGGTTAGTATCGGCCCGAACCGGAGGCCCATCGCGGTGGGTCAGGCCGCACGCATTCTAGTACGGCGCTCCGCCCACGCGCACTCGAAAGGACGAGCAACCATGGCCACACCGAACAATATTCTCGATGGTATTCGTGTACTGGACTTCTCCCAGGCCCTCGCCGGCCCGACCACCACGCGCTTGATGGCGGAAATGGGCGCGGAGGTGATCAAGGTCGAACTGGCGCCCAATGGCGAAGCCTCGCGCGCCCTGCCCTACCTGCGCAACGGCCGCTCGGGCTATTACATCCAGCAGAACCGCGGCAAGAAGAGCATCGCCATCGACCGCAAGGACCCGCGCTCCGTCGATCTCGTGATGAAGGTGCTGGAAAAATGCGACGTGCTGGTGGAGAACTTCGCGCCCGGCGCCATCAGTCGCTTAGGGTTCGGCTGGGACGTCGTGCACAAGGTCAACCCGCGTCTCATCATGGGGTCGATCTCGGCTTTCGGCCAGACCGGGCCGCTGGCCTCGCTGCCGGGCTACGACTACATCGGCGCCGCCTACGCCGGCGTGTTGAGCATGATCGGCGAGGCCGATGGCCCGCCCTATTTCTACATGCTCGGCATCGGCGACGTCATGACCGGCACTCACCTGCTGGCCGCCATCAACGGCGCCCTGTTCTATCGCGAGCGCACCGGCCGCGGCCAGTACGTGGAAGCCTCGCTGCTCGATTCCTACTTCCATTGCCACGAGGTGAACGTGCAGGCGCACACCGCCTCGGGCGGCGAGATCAAGCCATTCCGCTGCGGCGCCCATCATTACGCGGTGTCGCCGCTCGGCGTGTTCAAGTGCAAGGAAGGCTATGTGATCATCGCCGTGCTGCCCAACCAGTGGCCGAACTTCTGCAAGGCGCTCGGCCGGCCCGAGATTGTCGATGACCCGCGCTTCATCGACGGCCCCGCGCGCATCGCCAACCGCGACGCGCTCAATGCCCTGATCGAACAAGCCCTGGCCCGTTACCCGACGGCCATCGACGCCGCCGAGGATTGGGGCTTCAATCACCACGTGCCGATAGCACCGATCCTGACCGTCGAGCAGGCGGTCAAGCATCCACACCTGGTCGAACGCGAAACCATACGCACGGTGCACGACCCGGTGTTTGGCAGCTACCAGGTGCCGGGCATGCCGCTGCGTTTCTCCGAAGCGCCGCGTCATCCCGATCTGCAGGCCGCCTACATGGGCGAACACAACGTCGACGTGTTCACCCGCTACGCAGGCGTCAGCGAGGCCGAGGTGCGCAAGCTCGAAAAGGAAGGCGCGCTGGTCGCCAAGCCCGACCTCTGAGCGCCAAGCCTCCGTCGCGGGCGCGGTCCGCTCAACGGACCGCGCGAGTTCGGGTTTCGCCACACAAGGTATCGACCGAAGGAACGTCCAGACCATGCTCGAACTGACCGCCGGCCTCGTGCTGTTCTTCGCCGCCCACGCCTTCAGCATGTTCCGCGAAGCCCGCGCACGGCTGCTGGCGAAGCTCGGCGCGCTGCCCTATCGCGGGCTCTATTCGCTGGTCTCGCTGGCGGGCTTCGCGCTCATCGTGCATGGCTACGCGCAGGCGCCGCGCATCGACGTGTGGTTGCCGCCTGTCGCCCTGCGGCATGTGACCATGTTGCTCATGCTGCCGGTGTTCGTGCTGCTGGCCGCCGCCTACGTGCCGGGGCATATCAAGGCGCGCCTCGGCAATCCCATGCTGCTGGCCGTGAAGACCTGGGCGCTCGCGCATCTTCTTATCAACGGCGACCTGGCGTCGATGCTGCTGTTCGGTGCGTTCCTCGCGTTCGGGGTGGTCGACCTCATCGCCGTCAAGCGCGGCGGCCGCAGTTCGGTGGTCGAGACCCCGCACGCGCTGTTCGACGTGCTGGCGGTGGTGGTGGGCCTCATCGTCTACGGCGCCTTCATCATGGGATTGCATCGCGCCCTGACCGGCGTGCCGATCATCGCGGGCTAGCGGCGGGCTGCGCCGGCCGGCATGCCGGTGTAGAATCCGCCGCGCCGTTCCGCCCCCAAGCCGCCAGCGAGTCGCGATGTCCTCCGCCCTGCCTTCCGTCGAAGACGAACAATTCCAGCGCCATATCCTGCAGGGCGTGTCACGCACCTTCGCGCTGACCATTCCGCAGTTGCCGGCCGGCCTCGATCGCGCGGTGTCGAACGCCTACCTCTTGTGCCGCATCGCCGACACCATCGAGGACGACGCCGGCTTGTCCTTCGACGATAAGCGCCGTTACGCCGCCGAATTCATCGCCATCGTCGAGGGCCAGGCGGCGGCCGAACCCTTCGCCGCCGAGCTTGCGCCGCGCCTGGCCGACCATGCCACCGCCGCCGAGCGCGAGCTCATCACCGAAACCGCGCGCGTGATCCGCATCACCCACAGCCTGAACGGCCGCGTGCGCGCCGCGATGGCGCGCTGCGTGCGCATCATGAGCGAGGGCATGGTGTTCTACCAGGGCCAGGAGACGCTGGACGGCGTGGACGACCAGGGCGCCATGGACCGCTACTGCTACTACGTGGCCGGCGTGGTGGGCGAGATGCTGACCAGCCTGTTCTGCGATCACTGTCCCGAGCTCGCCGGGCGCGAGAGCGAAATGATGAACCTCGCGGTGTCGTTCGGCGAAGGCCTGCAGATGACCAATATCCTCAAGGACATCTGGGACGACCGCGCACGCGGCGCGTGCTGGCTGCCGCGCGACCTGTTCGCCGCGCACGGCGTGACCCTGAGCGACGTCAAGCCTGGCCAGGGCGGTGCGGCCTTCGCCGCCGGCTTGGGACAACTGATCGCCATCGCCCATGGACACCTGCGCAACGCGCTGCGCTACACGCTCATGATCCCCGCCAGCGAACCGGGCATACGGCGCTTCTGCCTGTGGGCGATAGGCATGGCGGTGCTGACCCTGCGCAAGCTGGACGGACACCGCGATTTCGCCAGCGGTCCCGAGGTCAAGATCACGCGCGGCGCGGTCAAGGCCACCATCGTCACCACCAACCTGCTGGTGTCGTCGGACTGGCTGTTGAACACGCTGTTCGCGCTGGCCTCGGTCGGCATGCCACAACAGCGCATCGCCACGCCGCTGGCCAGCGTGGCGGGCATCGCCGGCAACTCGATCGCGCACTGACACACGACGGCGTTGGTGCAGACCTCGGCCATGCGCATCGGCATCGTCGTGGCCCTGGCGGCCGAAGCGCGCGAGTTGCCGGCCGAGCACGGCGCTTTCGCCCGCCACCACCGCTACCAGGTGATGCTGTCAGGTCCCGGACCGCGTCGCGCCGAACACGCCGCCAGTGCGCTGCTGGGCCAGGGCTGCGACGCCTTGCTGAGCTTCGGCCTGGCCGGCGGACTCGACCCGAGCTTGCGCGCCGGCGCGCTGCTGAACGCGAGCGCCATCCTCACCGCCGAGCAAGCATCACTGCCGTGTTCCGATGCACTGCGCACGCTGCTCGAATGCGAGCTCGGCGACGACGTGCGGCACGACGCGCTGCTGTATGGCGCCGAGCTGCCGGTCGTCAGCCATGCGCACAAGCGGGCGCTGCACGAGCGCCTGGCGGTGCTCGCGGTCGACATGGAATCGGCCGCCATCGGCCGCGTGGCGCGCGCCCATGATGTGCCCTTCGCGGCGCTGCGCTGCGTGGTCGACCCCAGCGACTTCAGCTTGCCGCGCGCGGCCCTGGTCGGCATGGCGGAAGACGGCGGCAATCGGCCGTTGGCGAGCGCCGCGGCGCTGCTGCGGCGGCCCTGGGAATTGCCCGATCTGATCCGGCTTGCACTGTGGTACGGTGGCGCCCTGCGTGCCCTGCGCGATGCGGCGGCACGCTTGTGCAGTCAAGTGCGGTGATACCTCGGCGCGCTACCCAACATCAAGAAAGCAGAGACGCGTAGCGATGAGCACCGAGCAAGACCGCCTTGCCAGCGACAAACCGTGGGATGCGCGTGTGGCCGCGGCGCTGGTGCGACCGCTGCTCGGTTCGCGTTGGGTGCATCCCAATCACTTCACCACCGTGCGCCTGCTGGTGGGCGCGGCGGGGGCCGGCGCCTTCGCCAGCGGTGCGTGGCCCAACCTTGCCGCGATGCTGGTGGTGCTGTCGAACTTCCTCGATCACACCGACGGCGAATTCGCGCGCATGAGCGGCAAGACCAGCCGCTTCGGTCATTTTTACGATCTCGCGTCCGACGCGCTGGTGACGGTCGGCATGTTCGCCGGCATCGGCATCGGTCTGGCGCGGGACGACGACAGCATCATGGAAATGGCGCTGGGCCTCGTGGCCGGCGCGGCGGTCGCGCTGATCTTCCACCTGCGCAACCAGATGGAGAACGCGCATGGCAAGGAGGTCACGCGCCAGCCGCATTGGGCCGGCTTCGAGGCTGAAGACATCCTGTACCTGATGCCGCTCGTGACCTTGTTCGATGGTCTGAACGCGTTCCTGTACGCGGCCGCCGTCGGCGCGCCGCTGGCCTGTGTGCTGGTCGGCGTCAGCTACCTGCGCGTGATGCGGGAACCGCGCGGTCAGCGCGTATGACCGTGCTCGTCACCGGCGCCACCGGTTTTCTCGGTAGCGCCGTGGCGCGCCTGTTGCTGGCGCGCGGCGAACGGGTACGGGTATTGGTGCGGCCCCATAGCGCGGGCGCCAACATCGAAGGTCTGCCGGTCGACATCGCCTACGGCGACCTTCGCGACCCGGCGTCCTTGCTCGCCGCCTGCCGCGACTGCGCCGGGCTGTACCACGTGGCCGCCGATTATCGTCTGTGGGTGCGCGACACCAACGAGCTCTACCAGAGCAATGTCGAAGGCACGCGCGCCTTGATGCTGGCGGCGCTCGACAGCGGCGTCGAGCGCATCGTCTACACCAGCAGCGTCGCGACGCTCGGCTACCACCGCGATGGCCGCGCGGCGGATGAAGACACGCCGGTCACCATCGACGACATGATTGGTCATTACAAGCGCTCGAAATTCCTCGCCGAGCGCGTGGTCGACGAACTGGTGGCGAACCGCGCTCTGCCGGCCGTGATCGTCAACCCGTCGACGCCGATCGGCCCGCGCGACATCAAGCCCACGCCGACCGGCCGCGTGGTACGCGACGCGGCGCTCGGCCGCATACCCGCCTTCGTCGACACCGGGCTCAACGTCGCCCACGTCGATGACGTCGCGCACGGCCACCTGCTGGCCTTCGAGCGCGGCGTGATCGGCCGCCGCTACATCCTCGGCGGCGACGATCTTGCGCTGCGTGAAATCCTGACCCTGGTGGCGCGTCTGTGTGGACGCAAGCCGCCCACCATCGAACTGCCGCTACGCCTGCTCTACCCGGTGGCGTGGGTGTCGGAAGCGCACGCGCGGCTGCGCAACCTGCCCGAACCGCAGGTCACCATGGACGGTCTGAAGATGGCGGCCAAGCAGATGTATTTCGACGCCGGCCGCGCGCGCCGTGAACTCGGCTACCGGAGCCGCCCGGCGGGCGAGGCGATCGCCGATGCGGTGGCGTGGTTTCGCGCCCAGGGCATGCTCGGCTGAGCGCCAGCGCTCAGGAATTGGCGGCGTCGAGTTCGCCGCGCGCGTAGCGCCCCGGGGTGACCGCGTAGGCGGCCGCCACGGCGAGGCTCAAGGCTATCCACAGCACGTCGCGAAAACGCCGCACCAGGGCGGTTGCCACGCCGGCCGATGGCACGCCGGTCAAGGCGCCGACCGCGACCAGGAACGCGCCTTCCTGCGCGCCGAGTCCGGCCGGGATGAAAAACGCGATGGTGCGCACCAGTTGCACCATGCATTCGATCATCCACACCTCGGCGAAGCTCAGGGGAAATCCCAGCAGGGTCATGATGAGGTAGACCTCGACCGCGCCCAGCACCCAGTTGCCCATCGCGAACACCAGCGACCACAGCAAACGCAGGCGATGACCGCTGTAGAACGCCGCGAACTGGCGATCGATGTCCTCGGCGGCGCGCAGCGCCCCGCCGAGACGCTGACCGAAACGCGTGCGCCCCACCCAGCGCGCGACATGGGTCGAGAGCCGCAAGTGCTGCATGAGGAAGAACACCACCGCCGACAGCACGATGAAGGCAAAGCCGGCGACGGCCATCAGTTTGTGCTGGGCGCTGAAGCGTTCGTGATCGATGAGCATCGCCGCGCCGATGCCGACGAACAGCACCAGCGAAAACATGCTGGTGGTCTTGGCGATCACCAGCGACGCGCCCGAGTCGCGCAGCGGAATGCCCCAGTTGGATTTCAGCAGCCAGGCCTTGATCGGCTCGCCGCCCATCGACGCGGTGGGCGTGATGTTGTTGTAGGCCTCGCCGATCATGCGCACCGCGAACATGCGCGCGAGCCAGCGTCCGTTGATGGCCACTGCTGGCAGCACGATGTGCCAGCTCACCGCGTCGGCGCCGAAATACAGCGCATAAACACACAGCACCGCCAGCATGCCGCCAAGGCCGATGCGCTCGACCTGCTGCCACAACGCGCCCAGGTCGGTGTTGTGCAGCACCACGCCGAGCAAGACCAGGCCGAGCAGAAGGAATGACAGTTTGGCGAATCGGACCATGGTTTCTCGCGCCGCGCCGCCCACCGCGGCGGTCTCGCATGCAGGCGCGACTATCGCACAGGCGCGCGCCGCAGACCACGTCGCGACGCGCCGGACGTGTAGCCGCGCCTCACTTGATCTCGCGCAATACGCCGCGCCGCGCGTGCCGCCGCCACGGTTGCGACCGCGCAACGGGCCAAGTACCCTTGCTCGGCATCGTCGCCGTCATTGATTCATGCCATGAAGCCATCCCTGCTGTCTGAGTCGCCGCCTTTCGCCGCGCTCCAAGCTCGCCTGTCGGCGCTGGACACGGCGGCGCTGCGCGCCGAGTTCGAAGCCAACGCGGAGTTCATCGCGATCCCGGACTTCCTGTCGGCCGATGACATCGCGCCGCTGGTGAACGCCCTGCCGGCGCTCGAAGCGCGCGTGCATCGCAACTTCATCCCGGGACACAAGAAAGGCGGCAGTATTTCGCGCTACGACCTCGATGCCAGCGCGCCGGCCTTCCCCGAGTTCTACCGCAGCCCGGCGTTCAGGTCTTTTCTCGAGGCGCTGTGCGGCCGGCCCTTGCTGGAATGTCCGGCCGACGACCCGCATACCTACGCGCTGTACTACTACACCGAAGCCGGCGATCACATCGGCTGGCATTACGACACGTCCTACTACAAGGGCGCGCGCTACACGGTGCTGTTGGGCCTGGTGGACGAGTCGAGCTGCCGCCTCGAGTACGAGCTCCATCGCGACGATCCGCAACGCGCGAGCGTGAGTGGCGGCACCGCGCTCACGCCCGGCATGCTGGTGGTGTTCAATGGCGACAAGCTCTGGCATCGCGTGACGCCGGCCGCCGCCGGTGAACGTCGCGTGGCGCTGACGCTGGAATACGTGACCACGCTCGGCATGCATCCGCTGCGCCGCTTCGTCTCCAACATGAAGGACGCCATCGCCTACTTCGGCTTTCGCCAGGTGTTCTCCGGCGTCAAGCGCTCCTGAGTCACGCGCTTGCACGCCATCCTCCTCGCCGCCGGCGTCGGCCGACGCCTGAACCAGGGTCAGCCCAAGCCCAAGTGCCTGCTGGAGTTCGGCGGCATGACGCTGTTGGAGCGCCATTGTCGCAATCTGCTCGCGTGCGGCGTCGAGACGCTGACGGTGAGCGTCGGCCACGAGTCGGATCAAATCGCGCGCGCCCTCGACGCCTTGCCGCGCCCCGCCACCTTGCTCTGCCACAACCCGCTCTACACCTTGGGTTCCAGCGTCAGCCTGTGGAGCGCGCGCGCCGCGCTCGCCTGCGGCGATGATGTACTGGTGATGGACGCCGACGTGCTCTATCACCCGCAAATACTCCAGCGCCTGGTGACGAGTCCAATGCGCAACTGTTTCCTCCTCGATCGTGATTTCGTCGCGGGCGATGAACCGGTCAAGCTGTGCACGCACGGCCCGCGCATCGTCGAGTTCCGCAAGCGCGTGGCCGACGGCCTGGTCTACGACCGCATCGGCGAATCGGTGGGCTTCTTCAAGTTCGACGCCGCCACCGCGCTGCGGCTGGCACGGTTGATGGACGCCTACGTCGCCGACGGGCGCCGCGACCAACCCCACGAGGAAGCGCTGCGCGATCTGGCGCTGTGCCCGCAACTCGACATCGGCGTCGAGGACATCACCGGCCTGCCATGGCTGGAGATCGATTTCCCCGAGGACCTGGTGCGTGCCGAACAACAGGTGTTGCCCTTGCTCGATGAACGCTGATCGCCATCTCGCGCCCGGCGCGCGCAAGACCACCCAGCTGCGCCAGCTGCTGGCCAGCCGTGAACTCGAGTTCATCCTCGAAGCGCACAACGGCATCAGCGCGCGCATCGTCGAGGAAGCCGGCTTCAAGGGTATCTGGGCCAGCGGTCTCGCGCTGTCGGCGCAGTTCGGCGTGCGCGACAACAATGAAGCGAGTTGGACGCAGGTCGTCGACATGGTGGAATTCATGTCCGATGTCACCCGCATCCCGATCCTGCTCGACGGCGATACCGGCTACGGCAACTTCAACAACATGCGTCGCCTGGTGCGCAAGCTCGAACAGCGCGGCGTGGCCGGCGTGTGCATCGAAGACAAGTTGTTTCCCAAGACCAACAGCTTCATCGACGGCGAACGCCAGGAACTGGCCGACATCGACGAGTTCTGCGGCAAGATAGCCGCCGGCAAGGACTCGCAGAGCGACGACGACTTCTGCGTGGTGGCGCGCATCGAGGCCTACATCGCCGGCTGGGACACGCGTGAAGCCTTGCGCCGCGCGAGCGCCTATCACGCCGCCGGCGCCGATGCGATCCTGGTGCACAGCGCCTGGTCGACGCCGGATCAGATCCTCGAGTTCGCGCGCGAGTGGGCCAATCGCGCGCCGCTCGTGATCGTGCCGACCAAGTACTACTCGACGCCCACCCCGGTGTTTCGCGAGGCCGGCATCAGCCTCGTGATCTGGGCCAATCACCTCATTCGCAGCGCGGTCGATGCCATGCAGGAAACCGCGCGCCAGATCCACGCCGACCAGACCTTGGTGACGGTCGAAGACCAGATCGCGAGCGTGAAGGAGATCTTCCGCCTGCAGGGCGCGGACGAACTGGCCGAAGCCGAGCGACGCTATGTGTACGAAGCGCGGCGCGACACGCGCGCCGTGATCCTGGCCGCGAGCCGCGGCGAGGGCCTCGACGACCTGACCCGCGAACGGCCCAAGGTCATGTTGCCGGTCAACGGCAAGCCGCTGTTGAAACGCCTGGTCGAGCGCTGCCGCAAACAGCAGGTAGACTCGGTGACGGTGGTGGCGGGCTACAAGGCCGAACACATCGATGTCGGCGGCATCGACATCGTGCACAACCCGCGCTATGCCGACAGCGGCGAACTGGCGTCCCTCGCCTGCGCGCGGCCCATCTTTCGCGACGACATGGTGGTGATGTATGGCGACCTCATCTTCCGCAGCTACGTGCTGCGCGGCCTCATGGAATCGGACCGCGACCTGACGGTGGTGGTGGACTCGCAGTACAGCGTTGCCAGCAGCGGCGGCAGCGGCAAACCCGATTACGCCTACTGCAGCGTGCCCGACGATCGCTCGCTATGGGGCCAGGACGTGCTGCTGGAGCGCATCTCGTCACTCGCCGAGTCGTGCGACGGCCCCGCCCATGGCCGTTGGATAGGCATGTTGCGTACCCGCGCGCGCGGCCGTGAATGGCTGGAGAACGCGCTCGACGCGCTCGCCGAGCGCGAGGATTTCGACAGTCTGGACATGGGCGACCTGCTCAATCACATCGTCGCACGCGGCCATGCGGTGCGCGTCATCTACATTCACGGACACTGGCTCGACGTCAATTCGCTCCGCGACCTGGAACAGGCCGGGCGTTTCACCGCCGGCCAACGCTGAGGGTTTGTTGTCATGATTCATGCGCGCGACTTCGTCGACGCCGCCGGGCGGCGTGGCTTCAATGTCTACGCCGGGGTGCCCTGTTCGTTTCTGACGCCATTCATCAATTACGTGATCGGTGCGGACGGTTTGCGCTACCTGTCGGCCGCCAACGAGGGCGACGCGGTGGCGATGGCGGCCGGCGCATGGCTGGGCGGCCGGCGCGGCATCGCGATGATGCAGAACTCGGGGCTCGGCAATGCCGTCAGTCCCCTCACCTCCCTGACCCATACCTTCGGCATACCGGTGCTGGTGATCTGCACGCACCGCGGCGCGCCGGGCGTCAGCGATGAACCGCAACATGCCTTGATGGGCACCATCACCGAGCAGTTGTTCGAGACCATGGGCATCCCGTGGGCAACGTTCCCGCGCGACGCGGCGGCCATCGACGGTATGCTCGAGCGCGTCGACGCGCACATGCGCGATCATTCTCAGCCCTTTGCCTTGATCATGCAGAAGGGCAGTTGTGAACCCTTCGCCCTGGCCACCGCGGCAATGCCGGCGCCGCGCCCAGCGAGCGCGGTCGAGGGCAGCGGGCATCAACGCGCCGTGAATCGGCGCGCGACGCGCACGCAAGCCCTGGAACAGGTGCTGGCCGCAAGTGACGACCGGCGCAGCGTGGTCATCGCCACCACCGGCTTCAGCGGCCGCGAACTGTACGCGCTGGCCGACCGGCCCCAGCATTTCTACATGGTCGGCTCGATGGGCTGTGCCTCGTCCTTGGGTCTTGGCTTGGCATTGGCGCGCCCCGATCTCCGCGTGCTGGTGGTGGATGGCGACGGCGCGGCGCTCATGCGCATGGGCAACCTCGCCACGCTCGGCGCCTACAACGCGCCCAACCTCGTGCACCTGCTGCTGGACAACGAAGCCCATGACTCCACCGGCGCGCAGGCCACCGTCAGCGCCTGCACCGATTTCGCGACGATCGCGGCCGCCTGCGGTTACGCACGCGTGATGCGCAGCGACGACCTCGACGAACTCGCGCGCTTCCTCGCTGTGCGGCAGACCGACGGCAGCGCCTTCATGCACATGAAGATCGCGACCGGTGCGCGCGACGACCTGCCGCGCCCGGCCATCACCCCGCCGGAGGTGCGCGCGCGACTCATGCAACACATCGGCAGCGCGCCATGAAAACCATCCTGCTCAACCCCGGCCCGGTGACCTTGAGCGAACGTGTACGCGGCGCGCTGCTCGGTCCCGACCTGTGTCATCGCGAAACGGAGTTCGCGCAACTGCAGGATGGCCTGCGCCGCAAGCTGCTGGCGGTCTATGCCCTGCCCGCGGACGAGTGGGGCGCCGCCTTGCTGACCGGCTCGGGTACGGCGGCGGTGGAAGCGATGATCACGAGCCTGGTGCCGCGCGACGCGCGCCTGCTGGTGGCCGAGAACGGCGTCTACGGCGAACGCATGAGCCGCATTGCCGACTGCCACGGCATCGCCACCACGCGCATCCAGGCACCGTGGGGCGCGCGCCTCGATGTGGCGGCCATTGCCAGTGCCTTGCGCGCGACGCCGCACAGCCATGTCGCCGTCGTCCACCATGAAACCACCACCGGGCGTTTGAACGAACTGGCGACGCTGGCGGCCGTGTGCCGCGAGACCGGCACGCGCCTGCTGCTCGATGGCGTGTCGAGCTTTGGCGCCGAGCACATCGACTTCGAAGCGTGGGCCATCGACGCCTGCGCGGCCACCGCCAACAAGTGCCTGCACGGCGTGCCCGGCACGGCGTTCGTGATGGTGCGGCGCGCCGCGCTGGCGGCGGCCGCGAACATATCGCGCTCGGTGTATTTCGATCTCAAGGAATACCTGGCGAAGCAGGACGGCCAGGGCACGCCCTTCACCCAGTCGGTGCAGACCTTCTACGCGCTGGATGCGGCGCTCGACGAATTCTTCGAAGCCGGCGGCATGGGCGCCCGCCAGCAGCTGTTTCAAGCGCGCATGGCGCAGGTGGACGAGACACTGGCGCAATTGAAGGTGCGCGCGCTGTTACCCGTCGATGAGACTTCGTGCGTGCTGCACGCCTTCGAATTGCCGGAAGGCCGCAACTACACCGCGCTGCACGATGCGCTGAAGGCGCGCGGCTTCATCATCTATGCCGGGCAAGGCGCCTTGTCGGAGCGCGTGTTCCGCGTTTCCGCGATGGGCGACATCAGCGCCGAGGACCTGGCCCGGCTGTGCCGGGCCTTCAGGGAAGTATTGGCGGACTAGGTGCCGCCGCGACGGTTCAGGCGCGGCGCACCGCCGGCGCCTGCGCGTCCAGCATCGCGATCCGCGCACGCACGAACTGCTCGAAGCCCGCCGCATCGAGGCCGGCATCGGTCAGCATCTCTTCGCGCGAACCGTGCTGGATGAGGCGATCGGGTAATCCGCAGTTGGCGATGGACACGCTTTCACCGTGGGCGGCCAGGCATTCGTTGACCGCGCTGCCGGCGCCGCCAGCGACAACGTTCTCCTCGAACGTCACCAACAGTTCGTGGCTGCGGGCCATTTCCAGCACCATGGCCTCGTCCAGCGGTTTGACGAAGCGCATGTTGACGACCGTCAGGTCGAGCTTTTCAGCCACTTCCAGCGCCGGCGCCAGCAACACGCCGAACACCAGCACGGCCACGCGTCGGCCGCGCCGCCGCAGTTCGGCCTTGCCGACGGGCAGCGCCTGCATGTCTTCCTGGATATCGACGCCCGGGCCGGTGCCGCGCGGGTAACG
Source organism: Pseudomonadota bacterium (assembly GCA_016719885.1). Classification (NCBI taxonomy): domain Bacteria; kingdom Pseudomonadati; phylum Pseudomonadota; species Pseudomonadota bacterium. The sequence continues at coordinate 21,884 of JADJYF010000015.1, forward strand.
CACCGCCGACGGGCCGTCGAGCGTGAAGCCGGTGTAGAGCATCTGCCGGCACTCGTTCTCGTCGGCCGGCGTCATGACCGTCATGTTGGGCAGGCAGCGCATGAAGGAAATGTCGTAGCTGCCGTTGTGGGTCGGGCCGTCGGCGCCGACCAGGCCGGCGCGGTCGAGCGCGAACAATACCGGCAGGTTCTGGTTGGCGACGTCATGGATGACCTGGTCGTAACCGCGCTGCAGGAAGGTCGAATAAATCGCCACCACCGGCTTGAGGCCGTCGCAGGCCATGCCGGCCGCCACGTTGACACTGTGCTGCTCGGCGATGGCGACGTCGAAGTAGCGCGTCGGGTACTCGCGCTCGAAACGCACGAGGCCCGAGCCTTCGCGCATGGCCGGCGTGATCGCGACCAGGCGACGGTCCTTGGCGGCCATGTCGCACACCCAGTTGCCGAACACGTCGCAGTAGTTCAGGGCGCTCTTCTTCGCCGACGGCACGATGCCCTTGTGCGGGTCGAAGGGGCTGACGCCGTGGTACTTGACCGGATCGGCCTCGGCCGGCGCGTAGCCCTTGCCTTTCTTGGTGATGACATGCAGCAGCTGCGGGCCGTGCAGCTGCTGGACGTTGCGCAGGGTATGCAGCAGGGCGTCCATGTCGTGCCCGTCGATGGGGCCGATGTAGTTGAAGCCGAATTCCTCGAACAGGGTGCCGGGCACGATCAGCCCCTTGACGTGCTCTTCGGCGCGCCGCGCCAGTTCCCACACCGACGGCATCTGCGACAGCACTTTCTTGCTGCCTTCGCGCACCGTGGTATAGAGCTTGCCCGACAGGATCTGGGCGAAGCGGTTGGACAGCGCGCCGACGTTCGGCGAAATCGACATGTTGTTGTCGTTGAGGATGACCAGCAGGTCGGTGCTGAGATCGCCTGCATGGTTGAGGGCCTCGAAGGCCACGCCCGCCGTCATCGCGCCGTCGCCGATCACCGCCACCGCGCGGCGGTTGGAGCCGGTCAGCTTGGCGGCGATCGCCATGCCGAGGGCGGCGCTGATGGAGGTGCTGGAATGACCGACGCTGAAGGTGTCGTAGACGCTCTCTTCGCGTTTCGGGAAGGGCGCGAGGCCGTTGGCCTTGCGGATGGTCCGCAGCCGGTCTTTGCGGCCGGTCAGGATCTTGTGCGGGTAGGCCTGGTGGCCGACGTCCCACACGATGCGATCCTCGGGGGTGTTGTACAGGTAGTGCAGTGCGACGGTGAGTTCGACGGAGCCTAAACCGGCGGCAAAGTGGCCGCCGCTTTGACTGACCGAGTCGAGCAGGAAGGCCCGGACCTCGGCGGCCACCTGCGGGAGCGCTGATTCCGGCAGGGCGCGCAGATCAGCGGGGAGGTCAATCTTGTCGAGCAGGGGGTAATGGGAACTTTGTGTCATGGAGCGTCGAATCTCACCGATACAGGCAGCCCGGCGGCGGGCCGTGAATTATGGGGAGCAGGTTGGATCAGTGCAAGCAAGGAGGGGCATCCGCGACCGCATCGAAAGGGCCTCGGCGACGTCGCTGTGAGGGCCGGATGCGCGATGCTTTGCATGCCCCGCGACACGGTGGTTCCCGACCATGGGCCTGTACTTTCGTGTGTCATTACAGTAAGGTTGCGCGCCATTGTGCTTCAAACCGCAATTATTTGAAACACAAAAAGAAATTCCTGTTTATTTTATAGGGTTAAAGCATGGGCGTTCCTCTCATTCAGCAGTATCGCGTGGGTCGATATATCCTTGGGCAGAAGCTTAAGGGTAACAAGCGCTATCCGCTGGTGCTGATGCTGGAACCCCTGTTTCGTTGCAACCTCACCTGTGCCGGCTGCGGCAAGATCGACTACCCCGACGAGATCCTCGACAAGCGCCTGTCGTTCGACGACTGCATGCGGGCAGTCGACGAGTGCGGTGCGCCGGTGGTCTCCATCGCCGGTGGCGAACCGCTGATCCATAAGGACATCGTGCGCATCGCCGAAGGCTTCATCGAGCGCAAGAAATTCGTCTACCTGTGCACCAATGCACTGTTGCTCGACAAGAAGATGGACGAGTTCAAGCCCAGCCCCTACCTGACCTTCTCCATCCACCTCGACGGTGGCCGTGAGCGCCACGACGCCTCGGTCTGCCGTCAGGGCGTGTTCGACAAGTGCATCGAAGTCATCAAGAAGGCCCTGGCGCGGGGCTTCCGCGTGACCGCCAACTGCACCCTGTTCCAGGGCGAGACCGCCGAGGAAGTCGGCGAATTCATGGACCAGATGATGGCGCTCGGCCTCGAAGGCGTGACCATCGCGCCCGGCTACAACTACGAGCGCGCGCCGCAGCAGGACGTGTTCCTCGGCCGGCAGCGCAGCAAGCAGCTGTTCCGCGACATCTTCCGCCTGGGCAAGGGCCGCAAGTGGCGCTACAACCAGTCGTCCATGTACCTGGACTTCCTGGCCGGCAACCAGACCTACGAGTGCACGCCGTGGGGCGCCGTGACGCGTAACGTGTTCGGCTGGCAGAAGCCCTGCTACCTGCTGGTCGGCGAAGGCTATGCGCCAACCTATCGCTCGCTGATCGACGACACGCCGTGGGAGAAGTACGGCACCGGCCGCAATCCGAAGTGCGACAACTGCATGATGCATTGCGGTTACGAGATGACGGCGGTCGATGACACCTTCGCCCATCCCCTGAAAGCCGCGCGCGTGGCGCTGTTCGGGCCGCGCACCGACGGACCGATGGCGCCCGAACTGCCGTTCACCTACGAGGAAGAAACGGCCAAGCCGCGCCTGGTGGCGTCGGTCGAGGCCGCCAGCGGCGCGAGCTGCAGCTCCAAGCGAGTGGCCTGATACGGGCCCGGGCCAGCCGGACCGCGCCAGCGTGCGCGGCCGGCGCCAATCCCCTCCTCCCCCATGCTATTGACCGCGACGGCCCTGTCCGCCCTGCTGTGGCTGACCGTGCTGGTGCTGCCCTGGCGGCCGTGGTCCACCGCTGAACGCCTGCGCATTCCGCACGATCTCGGCGAAATCGATCTTGGCGACGTGACCGTACTGATCCCGGCACGCGACGAGGCGAGCTGCATCGCCGCCACCCTGCGGGCGCTGGCCGCGCAGGGCAATATCGCGCGCATCGTGCTGGTCGACGACCAAAGCAGCGATGGCACCGGCGCGGTGGCGCGCGGCGTCGGCCTGGACAATCTCGTGGTGCTGGACGGCACGCCCTTGCCGGTCGGCTGGAGCGGCAAGCTGTGGGCCCTGGAGCAGGCGTCGGCGCGGGCCGAGACACCCTATACCCTGCTGCTCGACGCCGACATCGAACTCGGCCCGCGCGTGCTGGCGGCGCTCAAGCAGCACATGCAGCGCCACGACCTGACGCTGGCCTCGGTGATGGCGAGCCTGCACATGGGCAATGCCTTCGAGAAGCTGCTGCTGCCGCCGTTCATCTATTTCTTCAAGCTCATTTATCCCTTCGCGCTGTCCAACCGGCCGCGTTCGCCGATAGCGGCGGCGGCCGGCGGCTGCGTGCTGCTGCGCACCGAAAGCCTGCGCGCGATCGGCGGCTTCGCCTCCCTGCGCGAGGCGATCATTGACGATTGCACGCTGGCCCAGCGCATCAAGCGCAACGGCGGTCGGACCTGGCTGGGCCTGAGCCGCGACGTGCGCGCCATCCGCCCCTACGAGACCTTGGCCAATATCTGGAACATGGTGGCGCGCACCGCCTTCACACAGCTGCGTTATTCGAATGTCCTGCTGGTGATCTGCACCTTGATGCTGGGCCTGTCGTTCATCGCGCCCCTGATTGGACTGGTGAGCGGCAATGCGCCCGCGACCGGCGCGGCGCTGGTGGCGCTGGCGGCGATGAGCTGGTCCTACCGCCCCACCATCAAGTTCTACGATCTCAATCCGCTGTGGGTCGCGACCCTGAGCGTCGCCGCCTGCCTGTTCCTGGCCATGACCTGGACCTCGGCCTGGCGCTACTGGACGGGGGAACGCAGCCGCTGGAAGAGTCGCAGCTACGATAAGATCGAAGGCCATTGAACTGCGCCGAGCGGCCGCGCTCGGAGTTCCTTGAATCCACCCTCGCGTGGCGACCGCCAGCGCCGGGGCCGACCTCACACCACGCTGTTTCGGCGGGAAAGGATCAATCGCGATGAAAATATTGAAATCCGTGCTCGCCACCGCGCTGTTGCTGCTATCCGGCGTCGTCACCGCGGCCGACGACGCCGACGCCAAGGCGGTGGTCGAAAAACTCCACCAAGCCTTGCTCGGCGCCATGCAGGCCGGCGCCTCGGCTGGCTTCAAGGGGCGCGAGGACATGCTCGCGCCGGTCATCGCCGGCAGTTTCGATTTCGATTCGATTTGCCGCATCGTCACCGGCCGCTACTGGAAATCGGCCAGCGACGAACAGAAGACGCGCTTCATCGAAGTGTTCAAAAGGCTGAGCGTGGCCACCTATGCCAGCAATTTCGCCAGCTTCTCCGGCGAGAAGTTCCAGACCGAGGGCAGCGAGGCCGACCACGACGCGCTGGTGGTGCGCACCACCCTGCGCCCCACCGATGGCGAGCCGGTGCCCTTGAACTACCTGTTGCGTCAGGCCAACGGCGAATGGCGCATCATGAACGTGGTCGCGCAGGGCGTTTCCGACCTGTCGCTCAAGCGCGCCGATTACACGGCCGTTATCAAGACCGAAGGCTTTGATTCATTGATCAATCGCCTGGAGAAGAAGGTAGCCGAAATGAGTAAGGGTTCGTGAGCGGTTGGCTGGCCACCGTAGTGCGGATCAACAACGTTTGTGGCAATATTCTTACTGAATACCCAAGCCTGCGGAACTTTCAACATGACTGAGTTCAGTGTCCTGTCGCGCCTGCTTGCCGCGACTGTCGTCCTGCTTGCCGTTAGCGGCTGCGCGTCCAACGACGCGGCCAAGAACAGCGGCGACCCCTATGAGAACATGAACCGCAAGTTCTACACCTTCAACGACACGCTCGATAAGCATTTCGTCGAGCCGGTGGCGAAGAAATATGCCCAGTACACCCCGGACCCGGTCCGCAACAGCATCACCAATTTCTTCGACAATACCGGTTACCTGAACACCATCGCCAACGATCTCCTGCAGGGCAAGTTCACCCAGACCGCGTCGGACTCCGGCCGCTTCCTGGTCAACAGCACCATCGGTATCGGCGGCCTGTTCGACCCCGCCACCAGCATGGGCTTGAAGCAGCACGACGAAGATCTCGGCCAGACCTTCGGCACGTGGGGCGCGAAGGAAGGCGCCTACCTGATGCTGCCCTTGATGGGTCCGAGTTCGTTCCGCGACATCGGCTCGCCGGTGATGGACATGTTCCTGAACCCGCTGACCTACTTCGCGTCGGTGGTGACCATCCCGGCCGGCGTGGTGAGCGCGGTCAACACCCGCGCCAACCTGCTGGACGCGACCCGTATCCGCGACCAGGCGGCACTCGACCCCTATACCTTCGTGCGCGAGGCGTGGCGCCAGCAGCGTGAATACGACATCTACGACGGCAACCCGCCCGGCGATGGCTACGAGGACTACATCGAAGGCCAGGGCGACGCCGCGGTACTGCGCGTCTACTGAGGTCCCGCTCGCTCCCGTCCCTGCCCGAAGGCCGCGAACCGCCCTGGTTCGCGGCAACGGCCACGGCTCAATCGAGGGCCGTTGCCAAGACTTCCAGCCAATGTTTGACCGGCACCGCGGCCTGCGCCGCGAGGTGGAGCTGGCAGCCGATATTGGCGGTCACGATGGCGCTCGGTCCGCCAGCCATGAGATGGCCGAGTTTGCGCTCGCGCAGCGTGTTCGACATGCCCGGTTGCAGCACCGAGTAGCTGCCAGCCGAACCGCAGCACAGGTGGCCTTCGTTGGCCGGCACGATGTCCCAGCCGAGTTCGCGTAGCAAAGCTTCAATACGGCCGCCGAGGCGCTGACCGTGCTGCAGGGTGCAGGGCGTCTGCACGGCCACGCGCCGACCAGCGCCACGCACCCGCGCATGCAAGGCCTTGGCTTCGATCAACTCCAGCGGGTCACGCACCATCGACACCAGGCGCGACGCGCGTGGCCCGTACAGCGGGTCGCCGGCCAGCACCTGGCCATAGTCACGCAGCTGCAGACCGCAACCCGACGAGGTCGCCATCACCGCCTCGGCGCCGGCCTCGATGGCCGGCCACCAGGCGTCGATGTTGGCGCGCGCCAGGCGCGCGGCCATCGTCTCGTCACCGAGGTGGTAAGGCAGGGCGCCACAGCAATCGACGCCGGGCAGGCGTTCGAGCGTGATGCCGACGGCGTCGAAGACACGCATGGCCGCCGTGTCGATGGCGGGATTGAGCACCGCCTGCGCGCAGCCTCCGAGCAGCAGCACGCGGCGCGTGTGCGCGGCGGGCGCGTAGACTGGTGGCGGGTCGGACAAGGCATATAGCCGCGTGATGGCGGCCGGCAGCAGTGGCCGCAACAGGCGACCCATCGCAACCGCGGCGCGCCAGCGGCGCGGATAGGGAATGACATGTTTCAACACCGCGCGAGTGGCGCGTTGCCAGGCCGAGAGACCGACCGCCTGGTTGACGCGCGGGCGCACGAGATCCAGCAAGCGCCCGTAGCGCACCCCCGACGGGCAGGTGGTCTCGCAACTGCGGCATAGCAGGCAACGTTCGAGATGGGCCTGGGTGGTGGCCGTGGCGGCGTCGGCTTCCAGCCATGACTTCATGAGATAGATGCGTCCACGCGGCCCGTCGCGCTCGTCACCGCTGACCTGGTAGGTCGGACAGGTGGCATTGCAGAAACCACAATGCACGCAGCTGCGTACGATATCGGCGGCTTCGCCCGCCAGCGGATCGTCCTGCAAACGCTCGTTCAACAAACTGCGCATGGCTTGTTATAACCAGTCGTAGAGTCGGCCGGGATTGAATATGCCCTGCGGATCGAGCCCGCGTTTGACCCGCTGCATCAGCGCGCGCAGCGGTGCGGCGGGCGCCGCGAACGGTGCATCGCTGACCGCGAAGCAGGTCGCATGACCACCGAGCGCGGCGGCATGTTCGCGCAACCGTGGATCATCGAGCGCGCCATGCAGCCAGCGTTGCGCGCCGCCCCAATCGTGCAGCACCGGGCCGACATCCTGCGGGTCGGGCGCGACCGGCGGCAGGCTCATGCGCCACACGGGCCGTGGGTCGTCGAAGAAGAAACCGAGGCGCAGATCGCGCAGGTCGCGCCAGTAATCGAGCGCATCGCTTTCCACATCGGGCGCGAGTTCGGCGCAGGCATGGCCAACCGCTTCTTCGCTACCGGACGCACGTAGGCGCAGCAGCTCGCCGTCGTAACACATGGCCGTGATCGGCCATGGCGCCGCGGCGAGTTCCGTCATGCGCTGCCGCGCCTCTTCGGGGGTGAGTCGCCACAACAGGCTGCGCTCGACGCGCGGCCGCGGCAGCACACGCAACGACACCTGCACGATCACGCCCAGCGTGCCGAGGGAACCGGCAAGCAGACGCGCGACGTCAAAGCCGGCGACGTTCTTCATGACCTGGCCGCCGAAACTCAAGAGTTCACCGCGCCCATCGATGATGTCGACGCCGAGCACGAAGTCGCGGGCGGCGCCGTGGTAGGGGCGCGCCGGGCCCGACAGGCCACTGGCGACCGCGCCACCAAGGGTGGCGCCGCCGCCGAAGTGCGGCGGCTCGAAACCAAGCATCTGGTTCTGTGCCGCCAGCGTGTGTTCGATATCGGCGAGCGGCGTGCCGGCGCGGGCGGTGATGACGAGTTCGGTCGGTTCGTAAGCGACGATGCCGTTCAAGGCCCGCGTATCGAGCGGCTCGCCATGCAGGACGCGGCCGTAAAACGACTTGCTGCCACCGCCCTGGATACGCAGCGGCGTGGCGTTGGCGCTCGCCGCCTTGACGCGCGCGACCAGCGCCGCGACCGCCGGCTCGTCGACGCTGGCGCGGACGCTGCCGGCTTCGCCTTCAGACGCCATGCGCGTCACTACTCAGCACGAGGAATCGCGGGTGATGACCGGAGTACGCACCTCGACGTCGGCGTTCTGTCCACGTTGGCGCAGGAAGTGATCGACGAGGACCAGCGCCACCATGGCCTCGGCTATCGGCACCGCGCGTATGCCGACGCACGGGTCGTGGCGCCCGAGCGTCACTATCGAGGTCGCGTCGCCGTTCATGTCGATGGTGTCGCCATCCAGTCGAATGCTGGAGGTCGGCTTCAAGGCGATGCTGGCGACGATGTCCTGGCCGGTGGAAATGCCGCCCAGGATGCCGCCGGCGTGATTGCTGGCAAAGCCGCGCGGCGACATCGCATCGCGATGCGCACTGCCCTTCTGCTCGACCACCGCGAAGCCGTCGCCGATCTCCACCGCGCGCACCGCGTTGATGCTCATGAGCGCCTTGGCCAGATCGGCATCGAGGCGGTCGAACACCGGCTCGCCCCAGCCGGGCGGCAAACCCGTCGCGATCACCGTCACGCGCGCACCGATGGAATCGCCTTCCTTGCGCAACGCGTCCATGTAGGCTTCGAGCTCGGGCACACGCGACGGCTCGGCGCAAAAAAACGGGTTACCGTCGACCGCGGCAAGATCTTCGCAGGCGAGACGCAAGGGACCAAGTTGAGCGAGGTAGCCGCGCACTTCGACGCCGCAGCTTTCGCGCAGGTATTTCTTCGCGATCGCGCCGGCCGCGACGCGCATACAGGTCTCGCGCGCCGAGGAACGTCCGCCGCCGCGATGATCGCGCACGCCGTACTTCTGGATATAGGTGTAATCGGCATGGCCAGGACGGAACTTGTCCTGGATGTTGGAGTAGTCCTTGGATTTCTGATCGGTGTTTTCGATCAACAGGCCAATCGAGGTGCCGGTGGTGCGGCCTTCGAACACACCAGACAGGATGCGCACCTTGTCTTCTTCACGTCGCTGCGTGGTGTGGCGCGACTGACCGGGCTTGCGCCTGTCGAGATCATGTTGCAGATCGGCTTCGCTGAGCGCGAGGCCGGGTGGGCATCCGTCGACGATCGCGACATAGCCCGGCCCGTGGCTTTCGCCCGCGGTGGAAAGAGAAAACAGTTTACCAATCGTGTTACCGGCCATGGCGGTATTCTAGCAGGCAAACTCGCCGGACAGGCTTGCCACCATGCGCCGCGCGCGTCATCGATGGCTGGCGGCCACCAGGTCTTCACGCGAGATCACGAACACGCCTTCGCCACCGTGTTCGAACTCCAGCCAGGTCAAGGGCAGATGGGCATGACGCGCATCCACGGCCGCGGCGATCTCGCCCACCTCGACCACCAGCACGCCGCCCGGCGCCAGGTATTCGGCGGCGCGCGCGAGAATGCCGTCGACGCAATCGAAGCCCTCGTCGCCGGCGTAGAGGCCCAGGGCCGGTTCTTCGAGATACTCCTGGGGAAGTTCGTTCTTGCGTGGCGCCGGCACGTAGGGTGGATTGCTGACGATGAGATCGTAAGTGCGTCCCGCGGGCGGAAACAGATCGGCTTCGAACAGCCGCACGCGCGACTCGAGACCATGGCGCGCGCGGTTGATGTCGGCCACCGCGAGGGCGTCGGCGCTGAGATCCGTCGCATCGACCTCGGCGTCGGGAAATTCCAGGGCGCAGGCCAGCGCGATACAGCCGCTGCCGGTGCCGATGTCGAGGATGCGTTTGACCCCGTCCGGCGCAAGCCATGGCGCGAACTGCTGGCCGATGAGTTCGGCAAGCGGCGAGCGCGGCACCAGCACGCGCTCATCGACATAGAACTCATGGCCCGCGAACCACATGCGGTGGGTGAGATAGGCGGCCGGACAGCGGCGCGCCAGGCGCGCACTCACCAATTGCTCGGCCGCCGCGCAGGCCTCGGTCGTCACCGCCTGGTCGAGCAGCGCATCGCCGGCGTCGGGCGGCAGGCCGAGACCATGCAGCACCAGGAACGCCGCCTCGTCGAGAGCGTTGTCCGTGCCGTGTCCGAAATACAGGCCGGCGTCATGAAAGCGCCGGGCCGCATCGTCAATCAGCGCGCGCGCCGTGGCCGGCGTCGCGCCCTCAGCCACGCACGACGACCAGTTCGAGCACCACGTCGTTCATGCACTTGACGAAGCCCGCCGGGTCGTCGAGCTTGCCGCCTTCGGCCAGTATCGACTGCTCGAACAACAGGCTCGCCCAGTTGGCGAACTGCTGCTCGTCCTGCATGTCGTCCATGAACTTGATCATGGGGTGCTCGAGGTTGAGTTCGAGGATGCGCTTGGCGGCCGGCACGTCCTGGCCGGCGGCTTTCAGCAGGCGCTCGAGGTTGGCGCTCATGGCCGCATCGGCAGACACCAGGCAGGCCGGTGAACTGGTCAGGCGCTGACTGCGCTTGACGTCCTCGTCGCGCGCATCGAGCGCACCTTTGATGCGCTTCAACAAGGGACTGACTTGCTCGTCCTGCTGCTTGTCCTGGTCGGCTTCATCCTCGCTCTTGATGTCGCCGTGCACGACCGACTTCAAGGGCTTGCCCTCGAACTCCGACAGGTGCGTGACCAGCCACTCGTCGATGGGCTCGTGCATCAGCAGCACTTCGATGCCCTGCTTGCGGAAGTATTCGAGGTGTGGGCTGTTGCGCGCGGTCGAGAAGCCATCGGCGACGATGTAATAGATGGCGTCCTGGCCTTCCTTCATACGCGCCAGGTAGGCGGCGAGGCTGACATCCTGGGTGTCGGTATCGGTGTGGGTGCTGGCGAAGCGCAGCAGCTTGGCGACGCGATCGCGGTTGGCGTAGTCCTCGATTACGCCTTCCTTCAACACGCGGCCGAAGGCCTGCCAGAACTCGGCGTACTTGTCGCCCTCGGCGAGGGTTTCGATCATGCCCAGCACCTTCTTGACCGAGGCGCTGCGGATGGTCTCGAGAGTCTTGTTGTGCTGCAGGATCTCGCGCGACACGTTGAGCGGCAGGTCGTTGGTGTCGATCACGCCGCGCACGAAGCGCAGGTAACGCGGCATGAGCTTCTCGGCGTCGTCCATGATGAACACGCGCTGCACGTAGAGCTTGACGCCGTGCTTGACTTCGCGGTCCCACAGGTCGAAGGGCGCGCGCGCCGGCAGGTAGAACAGCGTGGTGTATTCGTTCTTGCCCTCGACCTTGGAATGCAGCCAGCTGGTCGGATCGCTGAAGTCATGGGAGACGTGCTTGTAGAACTCCTTGTATTCCTCGTCGGAGATCTCGTTCTTCGAGCGGCGCCACAGCGCGGTGGCCTGGTTGATGGTCTCCCAGCCTTTCTCCTCGCCGGTCTTTTGCATCTTGATCGGCACCGAGATGTGGTCCGAGTAGCGCTTGCAGATCTCGCGCAGGCGATACTCGTTGGCGAGATCCTTGGCGTCGTCCTTCAGGTGCAACACTATTTCGGTGCCGCGGCGCTTGGCGGTGACGGTCTCGACCGTGAACTCGCCCTTGCCCTCTGATTCCCAGCGCACCCCTTCCTCGTTCTTGTGGCCGGCCTTGCGCGACGTGACCGTGACCTTGTCGGCGACGATGAAGGCCGCGTAGAAGCCCACGCCGAACTGGCCGATGAGCTGCGAATCGGCGCGCGCATCGCCCGACAGCTTGCCGAAGAACTCACGGGTGCCGGACTTGGCGATGGTGCCGAGGTGCTCGGTGGCCTCGTCGCGGGTCATGCCGATGCCGTTGTCGCGAATGGTGATGGTGGCCGCCTCGGCGTCGAATTCGAGTTCGATGGCGAGTTCGCCGTCGTTCTCGTACAGGCTGTCATCGGACAGCGCGGCGAAGCGCAGCTTGTCGGCGGCGTCGGCGGCGTTGGAGACCAGCTCGCGCAAGAAGATCTCGCGGTTGCTGTACAGGGAATTGATGACGAGATCGAGCAGCTGGGTGACCTCCGACTGGAAGCCCCGTTGTTCTTTGGCAGTATCGAGCGCCATGGTGTCCTCTGCGGTCGCGTGAATGAGGCGGGCAAACTATGGTCGCGGCCCGGTGATTTCAAGTCCTTCGCGCGCCGGCGCGGCCGCCGCGCTACCATAGCGCCCCACGGTCGCGCCCCGCGACCGCATCGTTTCGAGGGACGTACGCGCGCGCGTCACAGGGCGTGCCGACCTTAATTTTCGCCATGGCCACCGATAAAGCCGCCCATTCGCCCGTCATGCAGCAGTATCTCGGCATCAAGGCCGAGCATCCCGATATCCTGCTGTTCTATCGCATGGGGGATTTCTACGAGCTGTTCTTCGACGACGCCCGGCGCGCGTCTCAGCTGCTCGACCTGACGCTCACCGCGCGCGGTGTGAGTGACGGTCAGCCGATCCCGATGGCGGGCGTGCCGGCCCATGCCGCCGATCCCTACCTGGCGCGGCTGCTGAAACTCGGCGTGTCGGTCGCCGTGTGCGAGCAGATAGGCGACCCGGCCGAGTCGCGCGGGCCGGTGGCGCGCAAGGTCACGCGCATCCTGACGCCCGGTACGGTCACCGACGAATCGCTGCTCGAAGCGCGACAGGACACGCTGCTGGCCGCGCTCTGCTTCGGCGGTGAACGCTGCGGGCTGGCTTGGCTGGACGTCAGCGCCGGGCGCTTCCTGGTGTGCGAGGCCGACGGCGCCGTGGCGCTGGAAGCCGAGCTCGAACGTCTGCAGCCGGCGGAACTGCTGGTCGCGGACGACCAGCGCGCACACCTGCCGGCGGCGTGGGCGGCGCGCGCCCAGGGCGTGCCGGCGTGGCGCTTCGACATCGCGGCCGCACAGCGGCGCCTCACCGGGCAATTCGGCGTCAGCAGCCTGCACGGCTTCGGCTGCGCTGAGATGGACCTGGCGATCGCGGCCGCCGGCGCGGTACTCGCCTACAGCCAGGACATGCATGGCGGCGCCCTCGCGCACGTGCTCGGCATGGCGGTCGAACATCCCCGCGATGCCCTGCACCTGGACCCGGCCACGCGCCGCAATCTCGAGATCACCCGCGCGCTGTCCGGCGACGAGGCGCATACGCTGGTCGCGGTGTTCGATACCACGCGCACCGCCATGGGCGGGCGCCTCCTGCGCCGCTGGCTGCAGCGGCCGTTGCGCGATCACGGCACGCTCAGGGCGCGCCTGCAGGCGGTGGCCATGCTCATGGCCCGCCACGACGTGGCCAGCCTGCGCACATCCCTGAAACGCGTGCATGACATCGAACGCATCGTCACCCGCATCGCGCTCGGCACCGCGCGGCCGCGCGACCTGGCGCGCCTGCGTGATGCGCTGGTCGCGCTGCCCGACATTCGCGGCCTGCTGCTGGCGGATCTCTGCCCGCGCCTCGATGCGCTGCGCAATGCCATCGACGAAATGCCCGAGGTGCGCGCGCGACTGCAACGCGCGCTGGTCGAATCGCCGCCCCACCTCATCCGCGACGGCGGCGTGCTGGCGCCGGGCTACGACAGCCAACTGGACGAACTGCGCAACGCCAGCGCCGATGCCGATGCCTTCCTGGTCGCGCTCGAACAGCGTGAGCGGGAACGCAGCGGCATCGCCAATCTCAAGGTCGGCTACAACCGCGTGCATGGTTATTACATCGAAATCAGCCGCGCGCAGGCCGAGCGCGCGCCGGCCGACTACACGCGGCGCCAGACCCTGAAAGGCGTCGAGCGCTATATCACGCCGGAGCTGAAAGGCTTCGAGACCCATATCCTGACGGCCGCCGATCGCGCCCTGCGCCGCGAACGCGAGCTATACGAGAGCCTGTTGATAGAGCTGCTGCCCGAAGTGCGCGGCCTGAAGGACACCAGCGCGGCACTCGCCGAGCTCGACGTGCTGGCGAGCTTCGCCGAGCGCGCCGAAAGCCTGCAGCTGTGCGCGCCGGAGTTCTGCACCGAGCCGCGCCTGCGCATCCGCGCCGGCCGCCATCCACTGGTCGAACAGTTCCAGCACACGCCGTTCGTGGCGAACGATTTGGAACTCGACGACGAACGCCGCCTGCTGCTCATCACCGGCCCCAACATGGGCGGCAAGTCGACCTACATGCGCCAGGCCGCGCTCATCACCCTGCTCGCCCACATCGGCAGTTTCGTGCCGGCGCGGTCCGCCCTGCTGGGGCCCATCGACGCCATCTATTCGCGCATCGGCGCCGGCGACAACCTGGCCGGCGGCCAGAGCACCTTCATGGTCGAGATGGCCGAGACCGCCAACATCCTGCATCACGCCACCGCCATGAGCCTCGTCATCGTCGATGAGATCGGTCGCGGCACCAGCACCTATGACGGCATGTCGCTGGCGTGGGCGGCGGCCGAGCACCTTGCTGCGCGCAACCGGGCTTTCACGCTGTTCGCCACCCATTACTTCGAATTGACGGCGCTGGCCGACGAAGTACCGGCGGTCGCCAATGTGCGGCTCGATGCGCTGGAACACGGCGAGGACGTGGTGTTCATGCACAGCGTCAGCGAGGGGCCAGCCTCGCGCAGCTTTGGCATCGCGGTGGCCCGACGGGCCGGCGTGCCGAACGCCGTCATCGCCCGCGCGCGCGCCCTGCTCGACACCCTCGAGCAACGCCACTCGCGGGCCAGCCATGCCGAACTGCCGCAATTGCCGCTGTTCGAGCGCCCCCATCCGGCGCTCGAGGCGCTGCGTGCACTCGAACCCGATGCCCTGACGCCGCGCGAGGCGCTGGACGCGCTCTATCGCCTGCGCGCCCTGGCCGAGCGCTCATGAAGTGTTTGGCAGCGCGCGACACGCAGATATAATGCGGCCCTCCGAATTTGACGAAGAGCAGCCATGACGTTTGTTGTTGTAGAAAACTGTATCAAGTGCAAGTACACGGACTGTGTCGAGGTATGCCCGGTCGATTGCTTTCACGAAGGCCCGAACATGCTCGTGATTGACCCGGATGAGTGTATCGATTGCACGCTGTGCGAGCCGGAATGCCCGGCCGAGGCCATCAAGTCGGAGGACGACCTGACCGACGACGAACAGCAATTCCTGGGTCTGAACGCCGAACTCGCCAAGCAATGGCCGGTGATCAGCGAAATGAAGGACCCGGCCGGCGATGCCGACGACTGGAAAGGCAAGCCCGGCAAGCTCGACCTGCTCGAACGCTGACATGCACATCGGCCGCCTGCATCGCGCGCGGCCAGACGCGCAGTAAAGTGGACCAGGAGCCGCCCGTCCCTGGACGACCCCTGGTCCGCCGCCTATCCCCACCCCGTATCGATGTGGATGCTGCCATCCCTGGCGGCGGCAGGTGCGTTGCTGAATACGCACCGTGTGCCTAGTTGGCCATCTCCACGTGTCCCGCTCAAATTTGTCCCGAGTGCCGCCGCTATGGAGTTTTACACTTTGGCGACAAAGACTTAAGGGCATAAGACGGAGCGCGACACGGTGACGGCAGGCAAGCACTCGGGAAATTTTCCCGCGCCCGACTCAGCACCTCGCCCAGCCTACCCGCGCCTGGCGCCTGTCCGGCGGCCAACACCCAGGCGGGCAGCGTCGTTGCTGGCACAGCTGAGTGCAGCGGCCACGCTATCCGGCTTGTTCACGGTGACTGGCCCCGTCTGTGCCGCCGAGGTCTACAAATGGCGGGATGCCGATGGCCACCTGCATTTCGGCGACCGCCCGCCCGCGGCCCAATCCCATGCCGAGAGCGTGACCATACGGAGCGCGGCGCCGGCGGCCGCTAATGAGCACAGCCAGGAGCGGCTCAAGCAGGTACTCGACGGCTATGCGAAGGAGCGCGAGGCGCGCGAGGCATCCCGCGCCGCCGCGCTGGCGGAAGACGAGCAACGCGAACAGGCCTGCATGCGCGCCAAGGCGCGGCGGCAAACCGCGGAGCGCGTCAACGTGATGTACGAGTACACGCCGCAGGGCGAGCGCAGGGTGCTGGGCGAAGCCGAGCACAAACAAGTGATAGACAAAGCGCGCGAGGCCGTCGCCGACTCCTGCGATCAGCCTTAAAACGCCGTCCTATCTGCCTATTTTCTCGATACAAAGGAAGGTAACATGGCGAATCTACTTGACTCGCTAGACCTGATGACCGGATGAATAAAGCGTTCTGGAAATCCGACTGGTTTGTCGGCGCCGCCCTGTCCTTCGTGTTTTTCATCGCCTGGTGGGGGCGTGCGCCTGTGCTGGAAAGCATAGAACGGGACGCCTACGACCTTGGCGTCAAGGTCTCGTCACGCGATCCCGGCGACAAGGTCGTGGTGGTCGCCATCGACGACAAGAGCATCCAGAACATCGGCCGCTGGCCGTGGTCGCGCAAGGTCCACGCCGCGATGATCGATAAGCTCACGGCCGCCGGCACCAAGACCATCGGCTCGACCATTTTCTATTCCGAGCCGGAAGTACCGCCGGGCCTCGACTGGATACGAGAATTCCGTTCCGAGACCGAGAAGCTGGCCCAGGCCGGTGCCTCGGTCGACGCGCTCAACGCAAAATTCTCCGCCGCCGAACTCGCGCTCGACACCGACACGGTGCTCGGCAATTCGTTCAAGCAGGCCGGCAACGTCGTACTCGGCATGCAGTTCACACCGGGCGAGCCAGTTGGCAAGCCGGACAAGGCCTTGCCCGATTACGTGCTGCACAACGCCATCAAGGAAGACAAGGTCGTCGACCCGACCGGCGACTTCCCGATGCCCATCCAGACCATCCTCGCCAATTCGCCGATCCCGGTCATCGGTGGCGCAGCGCGCGGCATCGGCCACCTGTTGACGCCACCCGACGTCGACGGCGGTATCCGTTTCGAACCCTTGGTGGTCGAGTATTACGGCGCGTTCTACCCGTCACAGTCTTTGATGGTCGCGGCCGCCTACCACAACCTCAAGGCCGAAGACATCAAGGTCAATCTCGGCGACAGCGTTCAGCTCGGCAATCTCGAGATCAAGACCGATCTGAATCTCAACATGAACACCTTCTTCTACGGCAAGCGCCAGGGCGACCGGCCGCCGTTCGACGTGTACTCCTTCTACGACGTCCAGCAGGGCGCCGTGCCGATGGAAAACTTCAAGGACAAAATCGTCCTGATCGGCGCCACCGCTTTCGGCGTCGGCTCGACGCTCTACACGCCACTCGGCGACGTCAGCGGCCCGGTGCTGATCATGGCGCACACCGTCGCCAGCATCCTCAACGAGAACTTCTTCGTCTCACCCTCGTGGGCGTCCTTGACGGAACTGCTGATCCTGGCCCTGGTCGCGGGTTACCTCATAGCCTTGCTGCCCAAACTGAATGCCGGCCCGGCGGCGCTCATCAGCCTCGGCCTGTTCGTGGTGGTATTCGCGACCGAGATTGGCCTCATGGCGTCGCAGGCCATCTGGCTCAAGCTCATGGGCGCGGCGACCCTGCTGGTGATTGGCCATGTGTTGCTCACCACCAAGCGTTTCCTGGTCACGGAGGCGACCAAGCGGCGTCTCGATTACGACTCGGCGCAGAGCAACAAGCAGCTCGCGCTCAAGTTCCAGAAGGAAGGCGAGCTCGACATGGCGCTGGAGTATTTCCGTCGCTGCCCGGTGGACGAGAGCCTGCTGGAAGCGGTGTACATCCTGGCCGGAGATTTCGAGCGCAAGCGCCAGTTCAACAAGGCCGGCGCGGCCTACGAGTACATCGCCGCCAAGGACCCGAACTTCCGCGACATCCGCAACAAGGTCAATCGCGCCAAGCAGCTCAACGACACCGTCATCATCGGCGGCTCGGCGGCGGCGGCCTCGGCCGCCAGCACCATGTTGCTCGATGGCAGCATCTCCAAGCCCATGCTCGGCCGCTACGAAGTCGAGAAGGAGCTCGGCAAGGGCGCGATGGGCGTCGTGTATCTCGGCAAGGATCCCAAGATCAACCGCGTGGTGGCGATCAAGACCATGGCGCTGTCGCAGGAATTCGACGCCAACGAACTGACCGAAGTGAAGGAACGCTTCTTCCGCGAAGCGGAGACCGCCGGCCGTCTCGACCAGCCCAACATCGTGCGCATCTACGACGTCGGCGAGGAACACGATCTGGCCTATATCGCCATGGAGTTCCTGGCCGGGCACGATCTGGCGCGCTACACCAAGCCCGACACCCTGCTGCCATTGCCGACGGTCATGGGCATCATCTTCAAGGCCGCCATGGCGCTCGATTACGCGCACAAGCACAACGTCGTGCATCGTGACATCAAGCCGGCCAACATCATGTACGAGCCCGACTCCAAGCAGGTCAAGTTGACCGACTTCGGTATCGCGCGCATCACGGATTCGAGCAAGACCAAGACCGGCATGGTGCTCGGCACGCCGTCGTACATGTCACCCGAACAGCTGTCGGGCAAGAAGGTCGACGGCCGCTCGGACCTGTTCTCGCTGGGGGTGATGTTCTACCAGATGATCACCGGCAAGCTGCCCTTCCAGGGGGATTCGATGGCGACCCTCATGTACAAGATTGCCAACGAAGCGCATATCGAAGTCACCAGCCTGCGGCCGGAACTGGCCAAGCAGCGGCCCTGCGTATCGGCCATCATCGACCGCGCCTTGGAGAAGGATCCGACCAAGCGCTACCAGACCGGCGCGGACATGGCGCGCGACATTCAACGCTGCGCCAAACAAACCCAGTCAGCCTGACATCAAGGACCAGTGACCGTGGGCAAGGGCATCATCGAAGTCGCGAACATTTCAGACACCGGTCTGAAGCGGCCGCACAACGAAGACAGCGCGGTGACCGACACGGCCCTGGGACTGGCGGTGGTGGCGGACGGCATGGGCGGCTACAAGGCCGGAGAAGTGGCCAGCGCCATCGCCGCTCAGCTGATCCTGAACGAGGTCCGGGCCGGGCTCGCCAACGGCAACGCCAACAGCAAGGTCGGCGACTCGGGCTTGAGCCGCGCCACATTGGTCATTCGCGACGCGGTGGCCAAGGCCAATGCCGAGGTGTTCCGCACCGCCCAAGAGGTACCCCAATGCCAGGGCATGGGCACGACCGTGGTGGTGGTGTTCTATCACGGTGACAAGGTCAGCATCGCGCACGTCGGCGATTCGCGGGTTTATCGCCTGCGCGGCAATGAATTCAAGCAGATTACGCGCGACCACTCGCTCATCCAGGAGCTGATCGACCGCGGATTCTTCACCCCCGAGGAGGCCGCCGAGAACACCCCCAAGAATCTCGTCACCCGGGCCTTGGGCATCGAGCAGTCGGTCGAGGTGGACGTGCAGGAGCAGGACCGCCAGGCGGGCGAGATCTACCTGCTCTGTTCGGACGGCCTCAATGATATGGTAGATGATGAAGAAATTCACTTAACCCTAAGTAAATATAGTGCTAATCTTGGCGAAGCGGCCACTGAACTGGTCCGACTGGCGAACGAAAATGGCGGCAAGGACAACGTATCCGTTGTGCTGGTACGACCGCAGAACCCGTCCAATGGGCAGGCGGGCATCATGGCTAGATTCAATAGCTTTCTGAAAAAGGGCAGCTGAATAGGACAGAACAATGGCGAAGTTGGTTCTGAGCATGAACGGGGCGGTGCAGGGGGAATTCCAGCTGGGGAAGGAACGGATATCCATCGGCCGCAAGCCCGACAACGATATCCAGATCGATAACCTGGCCGTCAGCGGAAAGCACGCACTCATCATCACGATTCTCGACGACTCCTTTCTCGAAGATCTCGGCAGTACGAACGGGACCTACGTGAATGGCAAGCTGGTCAAGAAGCACGCGTTGCGTAACGGCGACGTGATCGGTCTCGGCAAGCACGAGCTCAAGTACATCAATGAGCACGCCACCGCCGACGACGAAGAATTCGAGAAGACCATGATCATCCGGCCCGGCTCGGCAAGCGCCGCCGTCGAGGCCGCCAAGGCCGTCGAGAAGGCCGCCGCCAAGGCGCCGGCGCCGGCCATGGACCACACCGCCGGCGGTTCGCCGCGCGTGGCGCCCATCGCGCCGGTGCCCGGCGGCGGCATGCCGCTGGCCAAGTTGCATGTGCTGAACGGGCCGATTGCCGGCAAGGAACTGGAGCTGACCAAGGCGCTCATCACGCTCGGCAAGCCCGGCACCCAGGTGGCGGTGATTTCGCGCCGCCCGCAGGGCTATTTCCTGACCCACATCGAAGGCGACGGCAAGAACGACAACTTCCCGGTGGTGAACAACACCCCGATAGGCCCGCAGGCCTATGCCATCAAGAACGGTGACATCATCGAACTGGCCGGCATCAAGATGGAATTCAGCCTCGTCAAGTAACGCTCTTCCGCCCTCGCCGCGTCCGCGGCGGGGGCGTCATCCCCTCCCCGCTGGCTCGCTCCCGTAGGTGCGAATTCATTCGCACATTGGGACCGGCTTGACGCCCGGCAGCCTGCAATGGAGTGTCAGACTGAAGTCCGACCCACAAGGAGGCTCTTCTTCTGTGGGTCAGGCTTCAGCCTGACTGTTCACGACGGTGCGAGAAAATTCGCCGCTACTTGCTCTCGTGCTCGAACACACCGTCCCAGTCCGCCGGCGGCGGCGCGTTGCGGAAATGCGCGACTCGTTCGGCATAGACCTTGTACAGCGCCGGTGACTTCGAGCCGCGCTGCAGGTTGACGAAATTCAGCTCGGCGGTGTCCCACTGCTGAGCGCGGTACAGGCGCATGGTCTCGGCGAACAGGCGCAGTTCCTTTTTCCACTGCGGATCGAGCTGCTCGAGCAAGCCCAGGGGTTCGTAGATCGCGACCGGCTTGGCCTTGCCCTTGACTCGCACGCGGTCCAGTTCGCGGTAGGCATATTCCGGTACCGCGTCCTTGGTGGTCTCGCTGACGATGAGGCGCACGCCGTACTTCTTGGTCAGACCCTCGAGACGCGAGCCCAGGTTCACGGCGTCGCCGATGACGGTATAGGCCATGCGGAACGACGAGCCCATGTTGCCGACGTTCATGAGGCCGGTGTTCAAGCCCACGCCGATGTTGATCTCGGGCCAGCCGCGGCTCTTGAACTGGGCGTTGATGTCGTCGAGCTTGACGATCATTTCCAGCGCCGCCTCGAGCGCATGCCGTGCATGCTCGCCGTCGGCGAGCGGCGCGCCCCAGAACGCCATGATGGCATCGCCCATGTACTTGTCGATGGTGCCGCGACAGTGATGGATGACCTCGGTCATGGGCGTCAGGAACTGGTTCATGAGGTCGGCCAGGTCCGCGGGCGACAGTCCTTCGGAAATGGTGGTAAAGCCGCGCACGTCGGAAAACAGCACCGTCAGTTCGCGGCTCTCGGCCGCCAGCGAATACTGGGTCGGCGCCTTGGCCATCTCGTCCACCAGTTCCGGCGGCACGTACTGGCCGAACAGTCCGGTGATCTGGCGCTTGCCGCGGGTCTCGACGAAATAGCCGTAGGACATGTGCAGCAGGAACATGGTCAAGGCCATCATGATGCCCGACGCCAGCGGCAGCACGGTGTGGCCCATGGTCCACACCAGGTGGTTGAAGGCGATGTAGACCAGGATGCCGATGAAGGTGAACAGCGTGGTGTTGAGCGGGCTCAACAGAACGCCGCCCAGGATCATGCCGATGCCGACGGCGAGCAGCATGAGGACTTCCGCCCCCATGGTGTAAGCCGGGAATTCCAACATCTTGCCGTTCAGAATGCCGGCGATGAGATTGGCGTGGACCTCGACCCCGGGATACGCCTCTTCCATCGGCGTGGCGCGCAGGTCAAGCAGGCCCGGTGCGCTGGTGCCGACCAGCACGATCCTGTCTTTCAGCAGCGCCGGATCGGCCTTGCCGTTCAACACATCGGTGGCGGGTACGTAGTGAAAGCTGCCCTTGGGACCTCGGAACGGCACCAGGGTCTTGACGTTCTTGTCGACCGGCACGCCGGCGTTGCCGACCAGCAACCATTCGAGTCCCGGGTAGCCGCGCGCCTCGAACAAGGGTTTCTCGAAACGCGTGGTGATGGCATCGACGCCCAGTACCCGTCGCACCATCTCCAGCGACAGTGAGCCGTAATAGTGGTCGTCGTAGCGCACCAGCATCGGCACGCGCCGTACCACGCCGTCGCGATCGGGCTGTTGGGTAAAGTGCCCCGCGCCGAGGGCACTGGCCTGCAGGGCCTTGATGTTGCCGCCGTAGCCGGTCGCGGTCAGGAACTGCACGGCCTTGCCCTGGAAGTCGGACTTGTCGAACAAGGGCTCGGGCAGTGCGCCAATCTTCGCCACTTCCTCTTCATTGTCGAAGTTGAAGTAGTACCCGAGCACCACGTTGTACTTCTGGATGGTCTCGGCAAAGATGCCGTCGTAGTCGAGCTGCGGACGGATGACGTCGAGGCGATTGACGAAGTCCTGGTTGGCGTTGAGATCGTTCTTGGCCAGCCGCTCGAGAGTTTTCAGGCCCGAGCTTTCGTCGGGCTCGGCGAACACGATATCGAAGCCGACCAGCTTGACCTTGTACTGCTGAAACAGGCGGTCCAGCAGATGAGCAAGCTTGTCGCGCGACCACGGCCAGCGCCCTTCGGCGCTGAGACTGGCCTCGTCGATGTCGACGATCACCACACTGTCGTCCACCGTGCGCGGCATGGTGAATTCGAGGTGGCTGTCGTAGGCCAGGTTCTCCATCTGTTCGATGAATTCGAAACGCCAGGTATCGGTGGCGTGAACCAGGAACAGCACCAGCACCGCGGCGCTCATCGCGACGCGGGCCCAGTTGTCTTTGAGTTTACCGAGTATCGCCCCCAATCCCCGCGCTCCTCAAGTTCGGGCCCGCGCCCGTCAGCCCGCAGCCGTGATGGCTGCGCGACCGTTGCTCTTCGCTCACCGGACCGTGGCTCGCGCGCCGGTCGGGTGCCCCCAATTCGTGTTCAGATCGCTGACAAAGCTTGCCAGCGCGTCCTCGGCCGCGGCCGCCAGCGCCGCGGCGCGCGCGCTCGTGCGATCATCGCCGAGCGCCACGCTGCGTTTCACGCTGCGCGTGAACTCCGGCACATCTGTATCGACGGGAGACAGCTCGAACTCGAGGCTGACCTCGGCCGTTGCGCCCTTGGCCGTACCCTTGACGTCCAGGCGGTCGATGCGGCCACGCAGGGTGTAGCGCGCCTCCGCGCTCGGCGTAGTGACGACGCGCCGTGTCCCCCGCACGCGCGCCGCCAGGGCCTGTTGCAGCATCAGTCGCGGACTGTCGGCCCAATAGTGGTAAGTGTACTGTTCGAGCGTCGTGCCATCATCATGCGCATACACCAGCGCACGCTCGCCGTGCAGGCCGTCGGCAGCGAAGGGCGGAATGTAGATGATGGGCCCGGAGTCGACCGGCGCCATCGAGTCGCCCGCCTCGAACACCGGCAGACGGTAGAAGCTGTCCTTGGGCGGTGCGCCACCGCAGCCCGCCAGGACCGACAGGCCGAGCGCCAGCGCGGCGATGCGCGGTGTACGCCTCACTGCTGCCCCGGCTCGCTGGTTTCGGCGTTGCGCAACAGGCGCCCGGGATTGCCACGGATGGTGCGCGCGAATTCGTTCATGTTGCGGCTGCCGCCTTCGAGATTGACCAGGATCTGCGCCAGGTGCTCGTTGACGGTCTTCAGGGCCCGCTGCAGCTCGCGCATCGATACCTGGGCCGAGCTCACGCTGGCGTCGACGCCGCCGCGGTTGTCGGCCACCAGCTGGTCCAATGCCACCAGCAGCTTGTCCGCCTGGGCACGGCTGGTCTCGACGCGCGTGACCAGTTCGTTGAGATTGACCGCCACGCCGTCGACGTGGGTCAGGATGTCCTTGACATGGGCCTGGTTGGCCGCGCCGAACATCGACGTGAGGCCGCGCGCGCTTTCATCCAGTTGCTTGATGATGGAGATGGTGCCGCCCAGTACCTCCTTGTCGAGGCGTTCGTGCAGCATGGTCACCAGCGGCGTCAGATCGTCATGGCGAAACTTCAGGATCTCGTCGGTCACCGTGCTGATGCGCGTGTCGAGATTTTTCAGCACCGGCATCAGGCCTTCCTGGGACAGCACGCGAAAATCGCTCGCCGCCTGGTTCAGCACCGAGAACAGGTCGGTCTGCGCACGGCCATCGATGACATCACCGGGCCGCAGCGCGGTGGCGGCCTGGCCTTGGTGGATATCTATGGTGACCGCGGAGATGAGGCCGGTGGCGGCGACGGTGGCAACGCTGTCGCTCGGGATCTTCCAGCCCGACCGCACGCTGAGATCGAGCCGGTAGCGCATGCCGGCGGCCTGCGGCTCGGGGCTGATGGCTTCGACCTGGCCGATACGATAGCCCTCGAAAAACACGCCGGTGCCGAAATTGAGCCCGGCCACGTTGTCGTAGATCACGTAGTAGGTGTCGGTCGGGCCGCTGCGTCCGGTGACCGCGAACAGCAGCACGACCAGCGCCACGCCCATCGCGAGCACGAAGCTGCCGACCATCAGGTAATTGATGTTGTCCCGCTTCATGCTGTCCTGCGTCGACGCCTCCGCGACATTCAGTCCCCCGTCAAACGGCGCAGATAGGCATCGGCATCGATTACTTCCTGGCGTGGCCGACGGTTGAGAAGATCCTGGACCCGTTCGTTGGAGGAATTCCGGACTTCCGCCACCGTGCCTGTCAGCAGGATTTTGCCACGATCGAGCACCGTGATGCGATCGGCGATCTTGAAGGCGCTCTCGAGCTCGTGGGTCACCACCACTATCGACATGCGCATGCTGTCGCGCAGCTTCAAGATGAGCTCGTCGAGTTCGGCCGACACCACCGGGTCGAGCCCGGCCGAGGGCTCGTCGAAGAACAGCAGCCTGGGATCCATGACGATGGCACGCGCCAGCGCCGCACGCTTGATCATGCCGCCCGACAACTGCGACGGCAGCAGATGCCCGAGCCCGCCGAGGCTCACCACTTCGAGCTTCATGCGCGCCATGATGGCCATGGTCTGCTCGTCGAGCGCGGTGTGTTCGCGCAACGGCAGCATGACGTTTTCGAGCACGCTCATGGAACCGAACAGCGCGCCGCCCTGGAACGACACACCCATGTTCCTGCGCAGGGCATGCATCTCGGCGGCGGTGGCGGTGGTGATGTCCTGCCCCAGCAGCTTGATCGAGCCGCTGGTCGGCTGGTTCAGCCCCAGCAGGTGTCGCAGCAAGGTGCTCTTGCCCGAGCCGCTGCCGCCCATGATGACCATGATCTCGCCGCTATCGACCGTCAGATCGACCTGATCGAGTATGAGCCGCGCCCCGTAATGGGTGACCAGCTCGCGAACCTCGATGGCGGCGCTCATCCGCGATTCAAGAAATAGGTGAAGAGCATGTCGGCGAGCACGATGTAGGAGATCGACAGCACCACCGCGCGAGTGGTGGCGCGACCCAGCCCCTCGGCGCCGCCCACCACGGAAAAGCCGTTGCTGACCCCGACCAACGCCACCACCAGCGCGAATACGCCGCTTTTGGCCAGCCCCTGCATGATGTCGTCGACCGCGAGGAAGTCGACGGACTGGTCCCAGAACGCGCGGTAGCTCAAGCCGAGTTCGAGATTGCAGAACAGCGCACCGCCGAACAGTGCGGCGAAATCGGCGAACAAGGCCATCAGCGGCATCATGATCAGCATCGCGACCATCACCGGCGCCACCAGGTAGCGCACCGGGTTGATGCCCATCACGCGCAGCGCATCGATCTCCTGGTTGATGTTCATGGTGCCGATGCGCGCCGCCAGCGACGAACCGGAACGACCGGCCACCACGATGCCGGTCATGAGCGGACCGAACTCGCGCGTCACCGACAGCGCAATGCCGAGCACCACCTGGGTCTGGGCGCCGAACTGCTTCAAGGTATGGATGCCCTGTATGGCCAGCATCACGCCGATGGCGAACGACAGCATGAAAATGATTGGCAGGCCGGCCAGGCCCACTTCGACCATCTGCTGAACGGTGGCGGAGATACGCACCGGCTGGCGGCGCAAAGTGCCCCACGCCAGCCAGTAGATACACTCGACGCACAGCGCGAGGTAGTAACCGAACTCCTCGATCAAATCGAGCGAGGCGCGGCCGACGGTCTCGAGCGCGGCGACGAGCGGGCGCCGCGCGCCCTCAGCCATCCGCCTCGAGGCGCGCGGCAAGCGTTGCGTGGATGGGAAAGACCTTGTCGAGGCGCGCCAGCTCGAGCACGCTCATGGCCGCCTCGCTGACGCCGACGAGACCGAAGCGCAATGATTTTCTGCGCGCGGTCTGGAAGCCTTCGACCAGGCTCGCGACGCCCGAACTGTCGATATAGGACACCGCGCTCAAGTCCACCAGCGTGTGCTGGCCGCGGCTCAGGCTCGCGAGTATGGTCTTGCGCGCTTCGGGCGAACAGGACAGGTCGACGTCGCCCGTCAGGCACACGATGGCGTAGCCGCTTTCCTGTTGCACTCGATACGACATGACTCAAGAAGTCCCGGGGCAGGCATTGGCAGTACACATGGTCAGCGTTCCGTCGCGGGCTTGTCCAGGCGCTTGCTCATGCGCAGCACGTTGCCGGGACGGGTCGCGAGATGCGTATAGCTCGAGCGGTCCATGATGGTGTTGATGAAATGCGTGCCCAGGCCACCCGGGCGCAGGTCTTCCAACGCTCGCCCATGGATGGCGCCGAGCTCGACAGGCGCGGCGAAGTCGGTCAGCACGATCTCGATTTCATTTTCATTATTATGGATCTCCAGCACGATTTCACCCGAGGCTTGCGGGCCGTAGGCGTGCTCGATGATGTTCATGCACGCTTCGTTGATGGCCAGCACCAGGTCGGTCGTGAGCTTGTCCGGCCAACCGCTGGCCACACCCAGTTCGCGCACGCGTTCGCGCATTGGCTTGAGCTCGGCGGCATCGGCGGCGAAACGCCAGTTGAGGGTGGGCGCCGCGCTGCTCCGCTCGCCGGGCACTTCGACCAGCATCAGCGTGACGTCGTCGTGCGAGCGATAGCCGGCCGCGCGCCACGCCGCCACCACGGCGTCGAGGCGCAGCGCGGCGGACAGGCCACCGGCCTCGTCGAACAGGGCGGTCAGTCCATCGCTGCCGAGCGCGGCGCCGCCGGGAAGCACGCTTTCGCTGATGCCGTCGCTGTACATGTACAGCACGCCGCCATCGAGCGTGAACTCATCCGCCGGGAAATCGATATCCGCCAGCACCCCGAGCGGTGGCGCGGCGGCGGGCAGGCTGGCCACCTCGCCGTCCTTGCGTCGTAACAGGGCCGGATGGTGGCCGGCGTTGGCAAGTTCCACGCGGCCGGTGCCAGGCTCGAGAAAGCCGGCCACCACGGTCACGAACATGCCGAGCGTGCTACGTTCGCAGATCTCGTTGTTGACCTCGTGCAGCAAGGCGCCGGCGCCGGGCGCGCTCTTGGCCAGGCAACGCAGCAGGCTGGTGGTCTTGGCCATCAGCAGCGCGGCGTTCATGCCCTTGCCCGACACGTCGGCGAGGGCGAAGTACACGCGCCCATCGGCCAGCGTCATGAAATCGTAGAAGTCGCCGGAGACTTCACGCGCCGGAATGTTCAGGCCATGCACCGCGAAATCAGCGCCTTCGCGCGGCGGCAACAGGCTTTCCTGGATGTGCCGCGCCAGCTCGAGCTCCTTGCGCACGCGCTCCTGCTCGATGAGCGCGGCGGCCATGCGCGCATTGTGTATGGCAAGTGCCGCGGCGGCCGCCACCACGCTTGCCAGTTCGAGATCCTTGCGCTCGAACAGTCCGTCGCCGCCGCGCTTGTTGAGCAGTTCGAGCGCGCCCAGGCAGCGACCGCGTACCGCCAAGGGCACGCACAGGATGGAGCGCGTGGCGAAGCCGGTGTCGGCATCGACCTTGGACGCGAAACTCGCGTCGTCCGCCACGTCGCGCACGATGCGCGGCTCGATGCGGGCGACGGTCTGGCCGACGATGCCCTGCCCCGCCGCGAGGCGCAGGCCGCGGATGTCCACCGGCCCAGCGCATTCGCGACACACCAGGCTCGCATCGTCGTCTTCGAGCAGGAATATCGACGCGGCCTCGGCATCGAGGTGCACCATGAAGCGATCGATGGCGTTCTTGAGGGTCTCGTCGATGTCGAGCGAGCTGGCGAAGTCCTGGGTGAGATCGGCGAGAAAGCCGGCCGCGAGATCCGGCGCGGCATGCGCGCGGGGCGGCGCCGGCTCGCTCATCGGCGCAGCGCGCGCAGGCGCGCGAGATAATCCTGCTCGTCGGGCATGGCGCCGCGCTGGCTGGCGGCCCACAGCACCGCGCCGAGCTGTTCCATGATGCGGTGTTCGAGACCGTGCACATCGTGCCCGGCTTCGCTGACGAGCTGTCTGTAGAGCGCCGTGATGCCGGCGGGGCGGTCGGTCTGCAGTTGTTCAATCAAGGCCACGTGCAGGCCCATGTGCAGGAACGGGTTGGCCTGGCCGCCGCCGAAGTCTCGCTCCACGGCACGCTCGCCCTGCCCCAGCACGACGTGGTACTCGGGATGCGCGCGTATGACCTCGGCAATCAAGGCCTCGAGTGGTGACAAGGCCTCGCCGCGCGCCATCTTCTCCCACACCTGGAAAAAGAATTGCCGGGACTGGTCTCGGGATTCAACGAACATGGTGGCACTCTACCAGCGCGCCAGCGGGCTGCGCCATTTCAAGCATCGAGATATTTGCGCTTGTCTCGCCATTCGCACAGATCGGCCACCACGCATTGCGCGCACAGGGGTTTGCGCGCCGTGCACACGTAGCGCCCATGCAGGATCAGCCAGTGATGGGCATGCAGCAGGAACTCGGCGGGCACCGCGCGCAGCAGCGCCTGCTCGACCGCCAGCGGCGTCTTGCCGGGCGCGAGCCGGGTGCGATTGCCGACCCGGAATATGTGCGTATCGACGGCGATGGTCGGCTCACCGAAAGCAACGTTCAACACCACGTTGGCGGTCTTGCGGCCGACGCCCGGCAAGGCCTCCAGCGCTTCGCGCACCCGTGGCACCTCACCGGCGTATTCATCGAGCAGGATGCGGCTGGTCTTGATGACGTTCTCGGCCTTGGTGTTGAACAGGCCGATGTTGCGGATATGGCCTTTCACGCCGGCCACGCCCAGCGCCAGCATCGCCTTGGCATCGGGCGCCACCTTGAACAAGGTGGCGGTGGCCTTGTTGACGCTGACGTCGGTGGCCTGCGCCGACAGCATGACCGCGATCAACAGTTGAAACGGCGTGTGGTATTCGAGTTCGGTGCGCGGCGCCGGATCGCGCGCCGCCAGGCGTCGGAAGAATTCCGCCTTGGCGGCCTTGTTCATGCGCCACCGCGCTTGCGCGCCACGGCGGCCTGCACCGCCGCGCGCAGGTCTTCCGTTCGCGATTCGACTTCGACCAGGGCGGGCGCGCGGCGCAGGGCATGACGCCCATCGAGGCGCGCCACGCGGCGCTCGTGACGCGCACGGTTGTCGGCGGCGCCGGGCGCTACGTCACTACGCACCGGCAGCACTATGCAGTCCGTCGGACAGACTGGCACGCACAGCGCACAGCCTGTGCACCAGGCCGCATAGACCGTGTGCATGCGGCCGGCAGCGCCGATGATGGCGTCGACCGGGCAGGCGTCGAGGCACTGTCGGCAACCGATGCAGTCCATCTCGCGGATCTCGGCGACGCGTTGCGGCTCGGCCTCCAGGGCGGCATGTTCATCATCGCGCTTCAGCAAAGCGGCGAGGCGTTGTCGCGTGGTCTCGCCGCCGGGCGGACACAGCGCCGGCGACACTCCATCGGTCACCAGCGCTTCGGCATAGGGGCGACAGCCCTCGTATCCGCAACGACGACACTGGCTCTGCGGTAGCAGCGCATCGAGGGCGGCGACCAGATCCGACGCCTCCTTGCTCGCGTCGCCGCGCATGACAGGGACGCGCCTACTTGACCCGTTGCCCGGCCTCGGCGCCGCTGTCGACGCCCAGCAGGAACAGGTCCGAGCCACCGGGACCGGCGGCCAGCACCATGCCCTCCGAGATCCCGAAACGCATCTTGCGCGGCGCGAGGTTGGCGACCATCACCACGTGGCGCCCGACCAGGGTTTCCGGTGCATAAGCAGCCTTGATGCCGGCGAACACGTTACGCTGCTCGGTGCCGATGTCGAGCGTGAGCTGCACGAGCTTGTCGGCGCCTTCGACGGCCTTGGCCTCGACCACCCGCGCGATGCGCAAATCGACCTTGGCGAAGTCTTCGATGCTGATGGTGCCGACTTCGCTTGCGGCCTCGCTCTTGGCCGGCGCTTCGCTCTTGGCCGGTGCGCTGGCCTTGGACGGCTGTGCTTCTTTGCTTGCTTCCACCATGAGATTGATCTTCTCCCGTTCAACACGCTGCATGAGCGGTTCGAATTTGTTGATGCTGGCGCCGAGTGGCACGCTGTTGACGTCGGCCCAGGTCAGCGTCGCGCCGCCGAGGAAGGCTTCGGCGCGCGCCGCGGTGGCGGGCAGCACCGGTTTCAGATAGATGAGCAGGATGCGGAACAGGAAGATGCCCATGCTGCATACCGCCTGCAGTTCGGCATCGCGCGCGCTGTCCTTGGCGATGACCCACGGCGCGCGCCGGTCGATGTACTGGTTGGCGCGGTCGGCGAGCGCCATGATGTCACGCATCGCACGGCTGAATTCGCGCGCCTCATAGCAGCCGGCAATGCCGTCCGCCGCGGCCGTGAGTTCGGCCACGAGTTCGGCGTCGTCCAGACTAGCGGCCAGGCGGCCGTCGAAACGCTTGGTGATGAAGCCCGCGCAGCGGCTCGCGATGTTGACTATCTTGCCGACCAGGTCGGCGTTGACGCGCGCCTCGAAGTCCTCGAGGTTGAGGTCGATGTCCTCGATGGCCGAGCCGAGCTTGGCCGCGAAGTAGTAGCGCAGGTATTCCGGGTTGAGATGGTCGAGATAGGTGCGCGCGGTGATGAAGGTGCCGCGCGACTTCGACATCTTCAAACCATCGACCGTCAGGAATCCGTGCACGAACACATTGCTGGGCAGGCGAAAGCCGGCGCCCTTCAGCATCGCCGGCCAGAACAATGTATGGAAATACATGATGTCCTTGCCGATGAAGTGATAGAGCTCGGTGGGGCTGTCCGCGCCGACGAAATGCTCGAAGTCGACGCCGCTGCGCGCGCAGAAATTCTTGAAGCTCGCGAAGTAGCCGATGGGCGCATCCAGCCACACGTAGAAATACTTGCCCGGATGATCCGGGATCTCGAAGCCGAAATAGGGCGCGTCGCGCGAGATGTCCCAATCCTGCAGCCCCGCCTCGAACCACTCGTTGAGCTTGTTGACGATGCCGCTCTGCAGGTCGTTGTCGGTGAGCCAGCCGCGCAGCACGTCCTCGAACGCGCCGAGACGGAAGAACAGGTGCTCCGACTCCTTCAGTTCGGGCGTGACGCCGGACAGCGCCGACACCGCGTCGATGAGATCGGTCGGTGCGTAGGTCGCGCCGCATACTTCGCACGAATCGCCGTACTGGTCGGCCGATTTGCACTTCGGGCAGGTGCCGCGAATGAAGCGGTCCGGCAGGAACATCTGCTTGACCGGGTCGAAGGCCTGGCGGATGGCGCGCTTGGCGATGTAGCCACCGTCGCGCAGTCGCGTGTAGATGGTCTCGGCGATAGCGCGGTTTTCCGGCGAGTGGGTCGAGTAGTAGTTGTCGAAGGCGATGCCGAAATCGGCGAAGTCGCGCTGGTGCGCCGCGCCGATGCGGGCAATCAATTGTTCAGGGCTGATGCCCTCCTGCTCGGCGCGCAGCATGATGGGCGTGCCGTGGGCATCGTCGGCGCACACGTAATGACATTCATGGCCGCGCAGTTTCTGAAAGCGCACCCAGATGTCGGTCTGGATGTATTCGACCAGGTGCCCGATGTGGATGGGTCCATTGGCATAAGGCAGGGCACTGGTGACCAGGATCTGGCGTGTGGCGGTCATAGCCTCTCGGTTCGCAGGGAAATGAGCCGGGAATTATAGGGTTCGACGACGGGCACGGCCATTGCTGGTATAGAATGCGGCCCTCTCGCGAAAGTCACCGCCATGAATCACACAGAAGAAACCATACGCGCCGCCCTCGGCACCGACATCGACCCTTATCTCGGCCAGGACCTGGTGAAAGCCGGCGCCGTGGTCGCCATCGACACCGCCGTCTCGCCGCCGCGGGTCAAGCTGGAACTCGGCTTCCCGGTCGCGCGCTACGCGGCCGAACTGGAGCAGCGCCTGCGCGGTGTGCTGGACAAGGCCGGCCTCGCGGCGGATTTCGACATCAGCGCGAAAATCGTCGCGCGCGAAGTGCAGAAAGGCACCAAGCCGCTGCCCCAGGTCCGCAACATCATTGCCATCGCCTCGGGCAAGGGCGGCGTCGGCAAGTCCACCACCGCCGCCAACCTGGCGCTGGCCCTGCAGCAGGAAGGCGGCAAGGTCGGCGTGCTCGACGCCGACATCTACGGCCCCAGCCAGACGCGCATGCTGGCCAGCGGCGGGCGTCCCGAGAGCCGCGACGGCAAGTCCATGGAGCCGCGCGTCAGCTACGGCCTGCAGACGATTTCCATCGGCAACCTCATCGAAGAAGACACGCCCATGATCTGGCGCGGTCCGATGGTGACCGGCGCGCTGGAACAACTGCTTTCCGACACCAATTGGCACGACCTCGATTACCTGGTCATCGACCTGCCGCCCGGCACGGGCGACATCCAGCTGACCCTGTGCCAGAAGATCCCGGTATCGGGCGCCGTGATCGTGACCACCCCGCAGGACATCGCCCTGCTCGACGCGCGCAAGGCGCTCAAGATGTTCGAAAAGGTCAACGTGCCGGTGCTCGGCATCGTCGAGAACATGAGCGTGCACATCTGCAGCAACTGCGGCCACGCCGAGCACATCTTCGGTACCGGCGGCGGCCAATCGATGGCGACACAGTACGGGGTAGACCTGATCGGGTCCCTGCCGCTCGACATCGCCATCCGTGAAGGCGTGGACAATGGCCGCCCGACGGTCGCCATCGCGCCGGACTCGCAGGTCGCCGGCATGTATCGCGAAATAGCGCGGCGCGTGGCCGCCAAGCTGGCGCTACGGGCGCGCGACTTCTCGGCGAAATTCCCCAAGATCGTCATTCAAAACACTTAGAACAGCGCGAAGCGCGAGCGGAGACCAACGGCTATGCCGGTCAAATCGGATGCCTGGATCAGGCGCATGGCGGCTTCTCATGGATTGATTGAGCCGTTCGAGCCCAACCAGGTCAGGGAAGTCGCAGGGCACAAGGTGATTTCCTTCGGCACTTCGAGCTATGGCTACGATCTGCGCTGCGCGCCCGAGTTCAAGATCTTCACCAACATCAACGCCACCATCGTCGATCCGAAGAATTTCGATTCGGCGAGCTTCGTCGATGTGCACAGCGACGTGTGCGTGATCCCGCCCAACTCTTTCGCCCTGGCGCGCACCGTCGAGTATTTCCGCATACCGCGCGACATCCTCACCATCTGCCTCGGCAAGTCGACTTACGCGCGCTGCGGCATCATCGTCAACGTCACGCCGCTGGAACCGGAATGGGAAGGGCATGTGACGCTGGAGTTCTCCAACACCACGCCGCTGCCCGCCAAGATCTACGCCAACGAAGGCGTGGCGCAGGTCATCTTCCTGCAGTCGGATGAACCCTGCGAAGTGTCCTACCGCGATCGCGGCGGCAAGTACCAGGGTCAGCTGGGCGTGACGCTGCCGCGCGCCTGAGCGCTGCTAGCGGCCCTTGTGGCCGTCACGCTCGTCGCGCAGGCGTTGCGCCTGTTTGCGCAGCACATGGCTGGTCAGGGCGTCGCGGTCCGCTTCGCGCAGGGACTCGAACTCGATACCAATCTCGTATTGCTCGCCGCGCCGGCGAACGTCGGTCACGCGCCCGATGGCGCGCAGGGCGTGATTGGCCGGCAACAGCACGAGGTCGATGAGCAGTCGAGTGCCGGCCGCCATCGCCTCGGCGGCGCGCAAGGCCAGACCGCCACCGCTCAGGTTCACCGCGCGCGGCTGATGCTCGTCGCCGGCCTCGCCGACGCCCGCCCCCGGTGCGAGGGTCGTGGCGGCGGCCAGCAAGCCCAGTTTGCGATTGAGGATGTCGATGGCCTCGGCCAGCGCGCGACTTTCGCGCCGCAGCGCCGGCATCATCTCGGCGAGGCGCGCGTCCAGGGGTTCGAGGGCGGTGCGCAGGTTGTCCGCCTCGAGCTGATGCGCGGCAAGTTCGGCGCGCGCGCCGTCGAGTTCCGGCTCGGCGAGGCCGCGGTATTTGATCAAGGCGCTGTCGTCGATGCGAAAGTAACGGCGTCGCTCTGTACTCATGGAACACTCTCGTGGATTGCTGCCCGGGGCCTGCGCTCGCGAACGGGGTCGGCACCGCGCTGTTATACTGCCACGACCTGACGTTCGGCTGGCCCGCTTCGAATCGCGATGGATTTCCTGCCCGTTTTTCTGACCCTGCGCGAGCGTCGCTGCGTGGTGGTGGGCGGCGGCCATATCGCCGAACGTAAACTCGCCCTGCTGCTGCGTGCCGGCGCCCGGGTCGAGGTGGTGGCGCCGACCTTGAGCGATGAGCTGTTGCGCCTCGCCGCGGCCGGACACATCACCACCCGCCAGCGGGCCTTCGTGGATGCCGACGTCGACGGCGCGGCGCTGGTGATTGCCGCGACCGATGCGCCCGGCGTCAACGAGCAGGTGGCGGCCGCGGCGCGCCGTCTGAACGTGCCGGTCAACGTGGTCGATCAGCCCGAGGTCGGCAACGTGGTGATGCCTTCCATCGTCGACCGCTCGCCGGTGGTGATTGCCATCGGCACCGGCGGCAATGCACCGGTGCTGGCGCGCATGCTGCGCGCCAAGCTCGAATCGCTGATTCCGCAAGCCTACGGCGAACTCGCGAGCCTGCTCGGCAGCCTGCGCGAACGGGTGCGCAGCGCCGTGCCCGACGGCGTGGCGCGCCGGCGCTTCTGGGAGCGCACGCTCGATGGCCCCGCCGCCGAAATGATCTTCGCCGGACGGCGCGCCGAGGCGCTGGCCAGCATCGAGCGCGGACTGGCCGCGGTCGATACCGAGCGCCCGCCCGAGGGCGAGGTGTACCTCATCGGCACCGGTCCCGGCGACCCCGACCTGCTGACGTTTCGCGCCCTGCGCCTCATGCAGAACGCCGACGTGGTGGTCTACGACCGCCTGATCGGCGACACCATTGTCGACCTGTGCCGACGCGACGCCGAGCGCATCTATGTCGGCAAGTCGCGCGATCGGCACGCGATGCCGCAAGCGGAAATCAACCAGCTGCTGGTGCGCCTGGCCAAGGCCGGCAAGCGTGCCGCGCGCCTCAAGGGCGGCGACCCGTTCGTGTTCGGGCGCGGCGGCGAGGAGATCGAGGACTTGGCCGCCGCCGGCGTGGCCTTCCAGGTGGTGCCCGGCATCACCGCGGCCTTGGGCTGCGCGGCCTACGCCGGCATTCCCCTCACCCACCGCGATCTCGCCCACAGCTGCGCGTTCGTCACCGGCCATCACCGCGCCGACGGCGGCGAGCCCGACTGGGCGGGCCTGGTGCGGCCGCACCAGACGCTGGTGTTCTACATGGGGGCGTCGAACCTCGACGCCATCTGCGCGAGTCTCGTCGCCGCCGGCATGGACAGCGCCATGCCGGCGGCGGTGGTGGAGCGCGGCACGACCCTCGCCCAGCGCGTCGTCACCGGCACGCTCGACAGCTTGCCGGCGCTGGTGCGGGCGGCCGGCTGTCAGTCGCCGCTGCTGATCATCGTCGGCGCGGTGGTCGGCCTGCGCGACCGCCTCAAATGGTTCGAACAGGCCATCACGCTCAGGCTTTAGGGTCGAACTTCAGCGACACCGAATTGATGCAATAGCGCTTGTAGGTGGGGCGCGGACCGTCATCGAAGACGTGCCCCAAATGCGCATCGCAGGCCGCGCATGTCACTTCGGTACGCACCATGCCGTGGCTGTGGTCGGAGTGCAGATGCAGGCGGCCCTCGTCGACACCCTGCCAGAAACTCGGCCAGCCCGAGCCCGAATCGTACTTGTGCTCGGAACTGAACAGTTCGGCGTCACAGCACACGCAGCGATAGATGCCGTCATCCTTGAGCTTGTAATAACGACCGCTGAAAGGCGGCTCGGTGGCCTGCTGGCGACACACGGCGAACTCGTCGGCGGACAGCGTTTCGCGCCACTGCTGCTCGGTCTTGGTGATCTTGCTCATGATGATTCATGCCTCGTGACGGTTGGCAGGGTCGAAGGTGACGGGCGGTTCGACGCATGCGCGAGGCACGGCCCGACCGTTCCCGGCCCCAGACGGAGGCGCTATGATAAGACCGTTCTTGACCCTAAAAAAATAAAGATTCCTGCGCGCCGGCCGCCAAGGAGTCTGCGCCGCCCAGACCGCCGCACAGAACCGACAGCCAGGAGAAGTCATGTGAGGGTCGCACTGCTGGAAGATGATCAGGACCAAGCCGCCTTGTTCGCCGAATGGCTGAAGGCCGCGGGTCACACCTGCGAACACTTCGATACCGGTAAGGCTTTCGTGCGCAACATCAAGCACGACAGCTACGACGCGCTGATCCTCGACTGGATGGTGCCGGACATGGACGGTTTCGAAGTGCTGCGCTGGGTGCGCGAGAATTTCGACTGGCCGATCCCGGTGGTATTCGTCACCGCCAAGGACGAGGAAGACGACATCGTGCGTGCCCTCGAGGAAGGCGCGGACGACTACGTGGTCAAACCCGCCAAGCAGCGTGAACTGGTGGCGCGCATCACCGCCGTGGTGCGTCGCGCCGCCAGCGTCGACGACGCGCAGACCACCATCGAATACGACCCCTTCCTGATCGATCTTGGCAATCACCAGATCCAGCGCGGCGGCGAGCGCATCGAAGTCACGCAGAAGGAATACGAGTTGATCGTGTTCCTGTTCCGCAACATCGGCCGTGTGCTGTCACGCGCCCACATCCTGGAAAGCGTGTGGGGCCGCAATCCCGACATCAACACCCGCACCGTCGATACGCACGTCAGCCGCATCCGTTCCAAGCTCGCGCTGGCGCCGGATACCGGTTGGAAGCTGTCCTCGATCTACCAGCACGGTTACCGGCTGGAGAAAACCGCCGTCAACTGACGCCCCCTCCCCGTGCCTCGTGCACGGCTCGCACGAACACCGGGCAAAAAAAAGCTCGGTGTGCGCCCTGGGGTTTGGGGGGAGGGAGGTCGGGCGACCACCGAGCACGTCAAGCGGGGACTGGTTGAGGGTCTACCCGAGACTTGTTTTGGAGTCTAGAAGCCGCTCGGAGTGGCTGCTGTGAATCCGGTCACAGATGCCCGGGACGCGTTTTGCGAGCGCAAGAACGGCACATGAGGGCACGCATCGCCTCAGCGAAATACCGCCGCCTCGGCCTTCGACCACAACCACGCCGCGCCTCGTACACCGCTGCTGTCGCCATGCCTGGCAATCACCACGCGACTTTCGAATTCAGGCCCGAACACGTAGGGCGGCAAGCGACGGCTGACATCGGACGCGATGTCCGGCAGGTTCGACAAGCCGCCGCCCAGCACGATGACCTCGGGATCGAAAACGTTGACGATGGTGCCAAGCGCGAAAGCCAGTTGGTCACGATGTGTTTCCAGCGCCTGCCGTGCCTGCACCTCGCCCGCGGCGGCGGCGTCGGCGATGGCCTGCGCGGTGACGCACTGGCGCGGACCCAGGACGTTGTAGGTATGGGTCAGGCCCGGTCCCGACAGGAAGGTCTCGATGCAGTCCGCGCGACCACAATAGCAGGGCCGTGGCGGCTCACCGTGCCGCGGCCACGGCGCGGGATTGTGGCCCCACTCACCGGCAATGCCGTTGGCGCCACGGATGGCGGCGCCGTTGATGAACAGTCCGCCGCCGCAGCCGGTGCCGATGATTACGCCGAACACGCTGTGCGCGCCGGCGGCAGCGCCATCAGCGGCTTCCGACACCACGAAACAGTTGGCGTCGTTCTCGAGTCGCACCGGACGCGCCAGTCGTCGCGCGAGATCGGCTTCGAGCGGATTCCCTATCAAGCATACGGTATTGGCATTCTTGACCAAGCCGCTGGCCGGTGAGGCCGCGCCCGGAATCGCGACACCCACCGTGCCGCGCGCGCCGAGACTGCGCTCGGCATCGAGCACCAGGCGCGCAATCGCATCGCAGATGGCGGCGTAATCATGGCGTGGGGTGGGCACGCGCTCGCGCAGGATGATGTCGTCATCGTCGCCGAGCACCGCGATTTCGATTTTAGTTCCCCCCAGGTCGATGCCTGTTCGCATGCGTCCACCTCGCGCTCGCCGCTTTGGCACCCTTGCCATGCTACTGTAGAATTTCCGCCGCCGTTCGCATCCACGCCACCAAGCAGAGTCTCATCATGATTTCAGAAGCCGGGTACCAGCGTCATCACAGTGTGCCGGTGCAGATCGGCGACATCACCGTCGGCGGCGAGGCGCCGGTGGTCGTGCAATCCATGACCAATACCGACACGGCCGATGCACTCGGCACCGCCAAGCAGGTGCAGGCGCTGGCGGCGGCCGGCTCGGAACTGGTGCGGATCACGGTCAATACCGAAGACGCCGCGCGCCAAGTGGCGCGCATCCGCGACCTGCTCGATGCCATGGGTTGCCGCGTGCCGCTGGTCGGTGACTTCCATTACAACGGCCACCTGCTGCTGACCAAGTATCCCGATTGCGCCGAGGCCCTGGCCAAGTACCGCATCAATCCCGGCAATGTCGGCTTCGGGCGCAAGAAGGACAACCAGTTCGCGACCATGATCGAAGTCGCCATCGCACGCGACAAGCCGGTGCGCATCGGCGTCAACTGGGGCAGTCTCGATCCCGCGCTGGTCGCGCAGATGATGGATGACAACGCCAAGCTCGCCGAACCGCGCGACGTCAAGGCCGTCACGCGCGAAGCGCTGATCCTGTCGGCCTTGAACAGCGCCGCCAAGGCCGAGGAAATCGGCCTGCCGCGCAACCGCATCATCCTGTCGTGCAAGGTCAGTGACGTGCAGGACTTGATCGCGGTCTACACCGAACTCGCCTCGCGCTGCAATTACGCCCTGCATCTCGGTCTGACCGAGGCCGGCATGGGCTCCAAGGGCATGGTGGCGTCGGCCGCCGCCATGGGCATTCTTCTGCAACGAGGCATAGGCGACACCATCCGCGTATCGCTCACGCCCGAACCGGGCGGCGATCGCACCAAGGAAGTCATCGTCGCGCAGGAACTGCTGCAGACCATGGGCATGCGCTCGTTCACGCCGCTGGTGACGGCCTGCCCCGGCTGCGGCCGCACCACCAGCACGGTGTTCCAGGAACTGGCCGGCGACATCCAGGCCTATGTGCGCACGCAGATGCCGGCCTGGAGCAAGACCTATCCCGGCGTGGAATCAATGACGCTGGCGGTGATGGGTTGCGTGGTCAACGGCCCCGGCGAGAGCAAGCACGCCGATATCGGCATCAGCCTGCCCGGCACCGGCGAAGCGCCATCGGCGCCGGTATTCGTGGACGGCGAGAAGTACACCACGCTGCGCGGCGACAACATCGCCAACGAATTCAAGGCCATTCTCAATTCCTACGTCGATGCGCGTTACGGCACGGGGGCGCCGCTCGCCGCCAAGGAAGACGCGTCCGCGGCTTGAGTCGGCCGCGCATCGAATTGTTCGCCATGTGCACGACGCGGCGTGCCTGCCGGAACGCCACCCGACCATGTTGAACGCACTGTGGGCGCTGCTGCGGGCATTCGGCGGCATCTGCATTTTCCACATCGCGCCCCAGGACCTGCCCCGTTCCACCACGCTGCTGGCGGTGACCACCGCCGGCAACATGTTGCTGTCGGTGATCATCTACGGACTGGAATCGTCGTTCGGCCAGTCGCTGTTCAAGGCCGTGCTCGAAACCGCTGTGCTGTATGCAGTGACCTTCATCCTGCTGTTCCTGCTTTCCTATGGACGGCGCTGGACGCAGACCGTGACGGCCCTCATGGGCTGTGGCACGCTGCTCGGTGCGATCGCGCTCACCACCATGTTGCTGGCGCCGGTACTGCCGGCGGACCTTGGCCTGGCGCTGCTGCGTGTCAATTTCCTGCTCAACCTGCTGGTCATCGCGCACATCCTGCGCCACGCCCTCGGCACCTGGTTCCTGGCCGGTCTGCTCATTGCTTTCGGTTACGCTCTGCTGTTGAACAAGGTCTTCATGCTCGCCGACGCGCTGCTCGGTACGGCACCGGCCTGACGGACGACTCGCGACATGCACCTACACATCCTTGGCATTGGCGGCACCTTCATGGCGGGGGTGGCGCGACTGGCGGTGGAGTTGGGCCACCGTGTGACCGGCGCCGACGCCAATCTCTATCCGCCCATGAGCGATCAGCTGGCGGCCCTGGGCGTGGAAGTCTTCAATGGCTACGACGCCGCCGCGCTGCAACCGGCGCCGGACCTGGTCATCATCGGCAATGCCTTGTCGCGCGGGAATCCGAGCGTCGAACACGTCTTGAGCAGTCGCCTGCCCTACACCTCGGGCCCGGCCTGGCTGCACGACGAGATCCTGCGTCATCGTCACGTGATCGCGGTCGCCGGTACGCACGGCAAGACCACCGTCACCAGTATCGTGACCTGGATGCTGGAGCACGGTGGCCTGGAGCCGGGCTTCCTGGTCGGTGGCGTGGTGGAGAACTTCGGCGTGTCGGCGCGTCTCGGCCGCGGCCGCGTGTTCGTGGTCGAAGCGGACGAGTACGACACCGCCTTTTTCGACAAGCGTTCGAAGTTCGTGCACTACGCGCCGAGCACGCTTTTGATCAACAACCTCGAATTCGATCACGCCGACATCTTTGCCGACCTCGACGCCATCAAGCGGCAGTTCCATCACCTGGTCCGCACGCTGCCGCGCGAGGCGCTGATCGTGTGCCCGACGCCCGACGAAGCTATCGACGCGCTGCTGGCCATGGGCGTGTGGTCACGCGTCACGCGCTTCGGCACGGGCGCGGACGCGGCCTGGCGCTACAGCTATGAGGGCGGCAGCGGCGAACTGACCATCGACGCGCCGAATGGCGAACAAGCGCGGGGCACGAGCCCGCTGCTCGGCGCGCATAACGCCCACAACGTCGCGGCGGCGGTGGCGGCCGTCGCCGACGTCGGCCTCGCACCGGCGCGCGCGCTCGAGGCCCTGACCGGCTTCGCCAACGTCAAGCGCCGCCTCGAGTTGCGCGGCACCGTGCGCGGCGTCAGTGTCTACGATGATTTTGCCCACCATCCAACCGCGATTGCCGCGACCATCGCCGCGCTGCGCAGCCGGGTCGCGCCACCGGGACGCATCATCGCGGTCAGTGAAATGCGCTCCAACACCATGCGCATGGGCGTGCACCGCGACACCCTGGCAGGCGCCTTTGCCGGCGCCGAGCGCAGCGCCCTGCTCGCGCCGCTCGATCTGCCGTGGGACATCGACGCCGCCTTCGCGCCGCTCGCCGGCCACCAGGTATTCCACGACAGCGGCGAACTGGTGGCGACGGTGGCGCAGTGGGCGCAAGCCGGTGACGCCTTGCTGGTCATGAGCAATGGCGGCTTCGACAACGTCCACGCGCGCCTGCTCGAAGCACTGGCAGCGCGGCCATGAACGACACGCCTTCCGCTCTCGGTGGCGTGCCGCTGTTTCCGCTGCAGACGGTGCTCTTCCCGGGCAGCC
This sequence comes from Pseudomonadota bacterium, assembly GCA_016719885.1. NCBI lineage: Bacteria > Pseudomonadati > Pseudomonadota > Pseudomonadota bacterium. The sequence continues at coordinate 63,359 of JADJYF010000015.1, forward strand.
TGTTGCCGCTCCGGATCTTCGAGGCGCGTTACCTCGACATGATCAGCACCTCGCTGCGCCTTGGCCGCCCTTTCGGCATCGTGCCCATCCGCCTGGGTCGCGAGGTCGGCGCACCGGCCGATTTCTTTCCCTTTGGCACGCTGGCGGCCATCGAATCGTTCGACAAGGGCGCCGACGGCCTGCTGCATGTCAGCGTGCGCGGCAGCGAGCGCTTCCGCGTCGAGCAGCATGCGGTGCAGGCCGACCAGCTGACGGTCGCGGAGGTGGTGACGGTGCCGCCCGCCGCCGATCATGACGTACCGCGCGACCTCGCCTACCTGGCAAGCCTGCTCGAGGACATCTTCACCGCCAATGCCGAACACCTGCCGTATCGCGAGTTGCAGCTGAAGAGCGCACTGTGGGTGGCGTATCGCTTGGCCGAGTTGCTGCCGCTGCCGGCCGCCACCAAGGTCGCCGTGCTGCAGGCCGACGATGGCCTCGCCGCGCTGTCGCGCCTGGACGCGGGTATCCAGGCCGCCTCGTCTCCCGCCCCCAAGGGAACGCACTGACTTCGGTCCTGCACCACGACCCGTAGCGGTGCGTGTTGCTGCCGTCGGGAATCTGTGCGAACTTTAGCCCTACGCTGAGTCACCCTACGCGTCACTGCGTTAAATGATAAAAATAATCTCCTCGCGTGCGCAGGCTGCGGCCGCGCCCGTGGTTTCGCTCGTCCTGGTGGCAGCCCTCACGCTCGCCTGGTGCGGCCACGCTCGCGCCGCGATCCTCGAAAAGCGCAGCGACGACTACAAATGGCGCCTGTGCCCGCCGGCCACCATGGTGCCGGTCGCGCCGCCCTATGGCGCTTCGAACACCGACACCGAAACCACCGAAGTGCGCGCCGACGCGGTACGCATGTTGAAGGACGGCCTGAGCCAGTTTTCCGGCGATGTCGAGGTCATACGGGCGGGCCAGGCGCTTAGCGCCGACATCGTCACCTACGACCGCCAGCGCGACACCTTCGCCGCCGAGGGACGCGCGCGCCTGTGGGACAGCACCATGGTGTGGGCCGGGGCCGAAGCCTCGTACGACGCCGCCAGCCGCGTGTCCCGCCTGCGCGACGGCGACTACTGGGTGCATGACGGCCATGGCCGCGGCCACGCGCGCAGCATGCGCAACGATATGGACAGCAAGGTTACGATCCTGAAGGGCGTCGACTACTCGACCTGCCCGTTGTCCGACGAAGCGTGGCGCGTGTCGGCCTCGCGTATCCGGCTCGATCACGAATCCGAGCGCGGCTCGGCGCGCAACGCCATCCTGCGCGTCTACGACATGCCGGTGTTCTATTTTCCCTACGTGAATTTTCCGATCAGCGACAAGCGCAAGTCCGGCTTCCTGTCGCCGACGTTCGGCAATACCAACCAATCGGGCTTCGACGTGCAGTTGCCCTATTACTGGGACATCGCTCCCAACCAGGACGCCACGCTCACGCCGCGTGGCCTGACCGACCGCGGCGTGATGCTCAACGGCCAGTATCGCTACATGGGCGCGCTGTACGATGGCCAGTTCGACGTCGAATACCTGCCGAGCGACAGGCTCAAAGACGACGAATCGCGCTCCCTGATTTCCTTCAGGCACCGCCAGAAGATGCTCAACGACCGCGGTCGTCTGCGCATGATTTTCAACAACGTGTCGGACGACCAGTATTTCGAGGACTTCGGCAGCAGCATCGCGGCCACCAGTCAGCGCTTCCTCGACCGCCGCGCCGATTTCTTCTACAACGGCGGCAACTACCGAGTGCGGGGCGTGGTACAGAGCTACCAGACCATCGACAACACGCTGACGCCCGGCAGCGGCCCTTACCGCCGCCTGCCGCAGGTGATCTTCGACGGCCGCACGCCCAGCACCTATTTCGGCTTCCTGCCTCAGCTCAAGGCCGATACCTCCTATTTCGACCGCGATGCGAGCGTCACCGGTGGTCGCGTCGACGTGACGCCGGCACTGTCCTATCCGTTCGTGCGTCCGTATATGAACGTCACGCCCAAGATCGCGGTCATGCGCTCCGAGTATTTTCTCGACGACCCGCGTCAGCGCTTCGACGATCGCCTGTCGCGCACCGTGCCGATCTTCAGCGTCGATTCGAATGTCTACTTCGAGCGCCGTCTGAATTTCTTCGAGGGCGAACACATCCAGACCTTCGAGCCGCGCGTGTATTACCTGCTGGTGCCCAAAGTCCAGCAGGATGACATCCCGCGCTTCGACAGCGGCAACTACAGCGTGTCGTTCCGCAACCTGTTTCGCGACAACCGCTTCACCGGCCAGGACCGCGTGTCGGATGCCAATCAGATCGCGACGGCCATCACCTCGCGCATGATCGATGTCGAGAGCGGGCGCGAAACCTATCGCGTCAGCGTCGGTCAGATTTATTACTTTCGCGACCGCGAAGTCGAACTCGCCAACGAGGGCCCGCAGACCGCGGGTACGTCGGAGCTGATCTCCGAGGTCGCGACCAATGTCATCGAGGACTGGACCGCGCGCGGCGTGCTGCAGTGGGATCCCCACGACTCACGCACCGAGCTTGCCGCGGCCACGCTGCGCTATCGTCCCGACCTCGATACGGTATTGAATTTCAGCTATCGCTTTCGCCGAGCCATCAGTGACATTCAGCAGACCGATTTCTCCATGCGCTTGCCGGTCACCGACAACATCGCCCTGGTCGGTCGCTGGAACTACTCGGTGCAGGAGCAACGCTCGCTCGAGACCCTGGCCGGCGTGGAATACGAAAGCTGCTGCTGGGGTGTGCGCTTCGTCGGTCGCCGCTTCCTGCGCAACGCCGAGGGCGAGTTCGATAATGGCTTCTTTCTCCAGTTCCAGTTCCGCGGCCTGGGCGGCATCGGCAAGAAGTCCGGTTCGGTGCTGCACCGGGGTATCCCCGGCTACGAAGACCCCTTCGAATAACGCTCGCCTGGGGGCGGCCACGCCGGCCGGCAGCGGGCCTCGCGCCCTGGCGGCCGCAAGCGGCGATGCATGGGTTACAATTGCGCCCGCCGCGCGGTCGCCGTCCCTGCCAGTGCCGATGCCGTTCCGTGGTCCTGGCCTGAAGACAGTCGCCGAATCCGATCTGGTACCCGTGTATCCCCATGCTTGAAACCCTCATTTTTCATCGCCTGCGACGAGTCTTGAGCGCGGCCGCGCTGCTACTGTCAGCATCGGCGCACGCCGCCGAACTCGACCGCATCATCGCGGTGGTCGACGAAGACGTCGTCATGCAGAGCGAGCTCGATGAGCAGGCGGCACGTGTGCGTGATGCCCTGCGCCAGCAACAGACGGAAATGCCACCGACCACGGTGCTGGAGCGACAGGTGCTGGAACGCCTGGTGCTGGAGAAGATCCAGATCCAGGTTGCCGCCCAGGCGGGCATCAAGGTCAGCGAGAAGGAACTCAACCGGGCGGTCGCCGACATCGCCAAGCGCAACAAGCTCGAATTGCCGCAGTTCGAGAAGATCATCGAATCAGAAGGCATCTCGTTCTCACGCTTTCGCGAGCAGATCAGCCAGCAGATCGTCATCGCCAAGCTGCGTCACGAGGAAGTGGAAAACCGCATCAAGGTGTCGGAGCAGGAAATCGAGAACTTCCTGCGCAACCAGGCCACCGAGAGCGAATCGGAGCTCGAATACAAGCTTTCTCACATCCTCGTCACCATCCCGAGCGGCGCCAGCGAGGCGGAATTGAAAGCCGCGCGCGACAAGGCCGACGACGCGCTGCGACGCATCGACGCGGGCGAGGACTTCGGCGATGTGGCCTTGCGCGTCTCGGACGGTCAGCAGGCCCTGGAAAAAGGCGATCTCGGTTGGCGCAAAGGCGCGGAAATTCCCTCCTTGTTCGCCGACGCCGTCAGCAACATGAAGGTTGGCGAGAACAGCGGCATCATCACCAGCCCCAGCGGTTACCACATCGTCAAATTGATGGACAAACGCAGCGGCGAAAAGATCATGGTCGAGCAGCACAAGGTGCGGCACATCCTGATCAAGCCCAACGCGCTGGTCACCAACCAGCAGGCCCGCGATAGGCTGCTGCAATTGAAGATGCGCCTCGAAGGTGGCGCCGATTTCGCGCAGCTGGCGCGCACCAACTCCGACGACCGCGGCTCGGCGCTCAAGGGCGGCGAACTGGGTTGGGTGAGCAAGGGCCAGATGGTCCCCGAATTCGAGGAAGTGATGAAGCAGAGCCCGATAGGCGTGATCAGCGAACCGTTCCGCAGCGAGTTCGGCCTGCACATCCTGCAGGTCACCGACATGCGCGAATACGACGGCACCGAGGAAGTGAAGCGCGCCAGCGCGCGCCGCGCGATCCGCGAACAGAAGATGCAGGAAAGACAGCAAACCTGGTTGCGTAGCCTGCGCGACGAGGCCTATGTCGACTATCGCAACAAATAGCTCCGCCCCCATACGTCTGGCGCTGACGCCGGGTGAGCCGGCCGGTATCGGGCCGGATCTCGCGCTCGCGGTGGCGTGTGTTCCCCATACCGCGCAGATCCTATGCTTCGCCGACCCGGAACTGCTCGCGGCACGCGCAGCGCAGTTGGGCTGCGCCGTGGAACTGCGCGAGGTGCGCGAACCGGCCGCGCTGAAAAGCGTACCGGCGGGCGTACTGCAGGTCTTTCCCCTGCGCTGCGCGACCTCTCCGCGCGCCGGCCAGTTGGACGCGCGCAACGCGCGTTACGTACTCGACTGCCTGGATGCCGCCTGCGACGCCTGCGCTGCCGGCGCGTTGGACGGCATGGTCACCGGCCCGGTGCAAAAATCCATCATCAACGAAGCCGGCATGCCGTTCTCGGGGCATACCGAGTATCTGGCCGAACGCCTGGCGGCACCGTTGCCGGTGATGGTGTTGGTGGCCGGCACATTGCGCGTGGCCTTGGTCACGACCCATGTCGCGCTGCGCCAGGTGCCCGACCTCATCACCCAAGCCCGCGTCGTGGCCACGGTCGAGATCGTGCATCGGCAGTTGCGCGAACAGTTCGGTCTGGCCGCGCCGCGTATCGCGGTGTGCGGCCTCAATCCCCATGCCGGCGAAAATCGCCATCTGGGCTGCGAGGACGATGACGAGATTCGGCCGGCGGTCGCGGCGATGCGCGCTCGCGGATGGTCGGTCGACGGACCGTTGCCGGCGGATACCGCCTTTACGCTGGACCAACGCCGCGGCTATGACGCGATCGTTGCCATGTACCACGACCAGGGCCTTGCCGCGCTCAAGGCGGTCGGCTTCGGCGAATCGGTCAACGTCACCTTCGGCCTGCCCATCGTGCGGACTTCCGTCGACCACGGCACCGCCCTGGCATTGGCGGGCAAGGGCAACGGCCGCGCCGGCAGTCTCGAGGCGGCAATCGAAGTCGCGACGGCCCTCGCCAGTGCTCGGAAGCGCCATGGATAGATCGGAGCACGCCACGGCGCGCAAGCGTTTTGGCCAGCATTTCCTGGTCGATGGCCACGCGGTCGAGACCATCATCCGCACCACCGACCCGCGCGCCGGCGAACACGTCATCGAGATCGGTCCCGGCGAGGGCGTGCTGACCGGTCAACTGGTCGCGAGCGGCGCGAACATCCTGGCGATCGAAATTGACCGCGACCTCGTGAGCAGGCTCACGCGCCGCTTCGAGAAGGCCGACAACTTCCGACTGCACGCCGGTGACGTACTCAAATTCGACTTCGCTGCGTTACCCTCGGTGGCGGGCGGCTGGAAAGTGGTCGGCAACCTGCCCTACAACATCTCTACGCCCCTGATCATGCTGCTGCTTGGCCATGCCCAGACTTTTTCCCGCATGGTGGTCATGGTGCAACGCGAGGTGGCGGAGCGCATGGCCGCCGGCGAAGGCAGCCACAGCTACGGGCGCCTGAGTGTCATGGTGCAGCGCCGATGTTCGGTGCGCACGATCCTCGACATCGGCCCCGAGAGTTTCCGACCGCCGCCCAAGGTCGATTCCAGCGTGGTCGAACTCGTCCCCCACGGGCATACGCTGGACGCGGCCTTCGAGCAGTGGCTGTCCGATGTCGTACGGCTGGCCTTTTCCGCCCGTCGGAAAACCATCGCCAATGCCCTGCGCGGGCATATCGATGCCGCGGCCTTCGCCGCCGCCGGCATCGATCCGGGCGCACGCGCCGAGCAACTGAGCGTGGCCGACTTCGTGCGGCTGGCGGAAGTCTCCCGCCGCTGAGACCGGCACGGCTCGTTCCCCTACCGTGACGCCACCGCACGTGCCCTTTCCCCTGCGCGCACTTGCCGCCATCGCGGGACACCTTCGGGCCGGATTTCATGACAGCCACGTTACCCACAGATTCTGTGGATAACCCTGTGCATGAGCTGCATTGGAACGGGCCTGCGCGATGCCCTGAAAGCGATTGCCATCGAATTGGCCAAGATTTAACCAATTTAGATACTTGTTTATATTTATCAAATAATTGCGATTTTTATCTAGTGTTGAATCGCGGCAAAATTCGATAAGTACCGAACAAGCTGAGAGAGCTTCACGCCGGTGTGCATAACACCGCGCGCCGGCGCACTTGGCGGGCGATTTCCGACCCGCAATCGTCGCCGAATGCAAGCCCTCCGAGGGCTCGAGGGCAGACTTTTTTATGTGGATTTCGAGCGGCCCGGTGGTCGCTCAGACGCCGCTGACCAGACGCTCGCGCAACATGGCGATGACAGGCGAGGTATCAGGCGTGTAGCCATTCCAGATGGAGAACGCCGCCGCCGCCTGCTCGACCAGCATGCCCAGGCCGTCCAGAACCCGCCCGGCTCCGCGCTCGGCGGCCCACAGCATGAATCGCGTCGGCGCGGCACCGTACATCATGTCGTAACAGAGAGTGTCAGGGCCGATGAGGCGGGCATCCAGGTTGGGGAGTTCGCCCTTGAGGCTCAGCGAGGTGCCGTTGATGACGACGTCACAGGCGGCGCTACCCGTGCCGCCCCACGGCAGCAGTTCGACGCGGCCGCTATCGGCATAGCTTTCGACCAGTCGCTCTGCGCGGGCCAGGGTACGATTGGTAACCAGTACCCGCGCGGGCTGGGCGTCGAGCAGCGCGGGCAGCACCCCCATGGACGCGCCCCCCGCGCCGAGCAGCAGGATGCGTTTGCCGGCCAGCGGCGCCCCGTGGTTGATCTCGAGGTCGCGCACCAGGCCCAGACCGTCGGTATTGTCCGCGATCACGCGCTCGCCCTCGAACCACAGGGTGTTGGCGGCGCCGGCCCGCGCGGCGCGCGGCATTCTTTGGTCCGCCAGCGCCCAGGCCTCTTCCTTGAGCGGCACGGTGACATTGAGTCCGCGTCCGCCGACGGCCCGGAATTCCGCCAGCGCCCGTGACAGGTTGCCCTGCGCCACCTCGACTTTCTCGTAGACCAAGTCAATGCCGCACTGCGCGGCGAAAGCGGCGTGGATGAGCGGTGACTTGCTATGCGCTATCGGGCTGCCGACCACGCAGAAGTAAGGCAGGTCGACGCGTTTGGCGAACCATTCAGCCACGCCGCACGACCTTCGGGGCGCCACGGTCGCCCGGCATCGGGATCAAGCCGTGCCCGGCGTCTGCTCCATGAGACCGCCCTGCAGCACATAGGTCTCGAAGCCGCGCTCGCCGAGCAGGAAGGCCGCCGCCGAGCTGCGCCTGCCGGTATCGCAATAGACGATGTAGGGCACGTCGGGATTGAGCGTGTCGGTCTTGAGGCGAAGCATGAACAGGGGAATGTTGAGGCTGCCGGGGATGCCGTTGTTCGAATGCTCGCTTTCCAGTCGCACGTCGAGCAGCTTTGCGCCTTTTGCGACCCGCTCGCGCGCCTGGTCCAGGCTCAGCCAGTTGAGCATCGGCTCCTTCAGCAGTGCGTTGAAATTCTCCTTGGACAGACGCATCAAGGTGCCGTCGGTCTCCATGGTGATGTTGGCATTACGCTTGGCCTCGGACAGCAATGCTTCCTCGCCAAATGCATCGCCGTCTTTGAGCGTCGCCAGTACCAGGTCGGTGCCAGTCTTGGACGCGCGCGTCACTTTCGCCCGACCATGCTTGATGATGTAGTAGAAGTCGCCGTCGTCGCCCTGCTTGATGACCACGTCCCCGGCGCGCACCGGCATTTCCTGCATACGCATGAACATGGCCTGGATGTTGGCCGGCGGCACCTGCAGGAAGGCCTGCGACTGCAGGATGCGCGTCATCCAGTCGCAGTCGGCGTCGTCGTCGCCTTCACCGATGACGATTTCGTTGACTTCGATGCCGGACAGCTGGTCCCAGGTCAGCAGGATGTCGAGCAGGTCGCTGTCGAAGCGCGTGATCTTGCACGCGGTCTTGGTGCGCGCGGTCTGTTTGCGCGGCTGCGTATTGGACAGCGGGTGCTTGGCGACATCGGAGCCACCCCGCACCACCACCACCGCGCCGGCATCGTCGGCCAGGGTCAGTTCGCCTTCGAGCAGATATACCGTCTTGCGGTCGACATCACCGGCCTTGAAGATGACCTTGCCGGCACCGACTTCCTCGACGTAAGCCTTACCCGAGAGTTCCTGGAAGTTCTCGGCATTGAGCGCGTTCGGCGGAACCAGCGTCTTGAGGATGTTCTTGTCTACGAGTTGACCGTCTGCCATGGATTTTGACTGCTCGGATGAACGCCTGGGCTGCTTGGTGAGAACTGCGGTCCTGAGTTTCCGCGACCGCCTCTACGCGAGTGACGGTGACGGAAAAAGTGGCGGCTTCGGAGCACGCCGACCAAGCCCATCCGCTGCGCGATCACTGGCTTTCATTGTATGCCGAGTCTGTAAATCATGGGAACGGCTTTATCGCCGCGGTCGCCCGCGCAAGACGCATGTCGCGCCCGGGGCATGGCGCCGCGCGACAGCGCCGCGCCATGCCCCGCGAGCCGTCAAAGGATGTAACCGCGCTCGTCGTGTTCGCCGAGATCCAGGCCTTCGGTCTCGGTTTCCGGCGCGACACGCAGGCCGACCACGGCTTGAGTCAGCTTCAACAGGATGAAGGTCAGCGCCGCGCAATACGCGCCGATGCTCACGATGCCGATGAGTTGCACCGTCACCTGGTGACCGAGGCTGACGCCCTCGGCCAGGCCCTTGCCGCCGAACTCGCTGGCCACCACCACGCCGGCCAGGAAGGTTCCAAGGATGCCTCCCACACCGTGGACGGGAAAAACGTCCAGTGAATCGTCGATACGCAATACGCGCTTGACCAGCTGCGTGCTGAAGTAACAGACCACGCCCGCGGTCAGACCGATCAGCAGCGCGCCCAGGGGACCGGCCACGCCGGACGCCGGAGTGATGGTGCCGAGGCCCGCCACCATGCCGGTGACGATGCCCAGCACGCTGGGCTTGCCGTGCTTGATCCATTCGATGGTCATCCAGGCCAGCGAACCCGAGGCCGCCGCGATATGGGTGACCAACATGGCCATGCCGGCATCACCGTTGACCGCCACCGCGCTGCCGGCGTTGAAGCCGAACCAACCCACCCACAGCATCGAGGCGCCGGTCACCGTCATGGTCAGGTTGTGGGGCGGCATCGCCGTCTGCGGAAAGCCGCGCCGGTTGCCAAGCATCAGGGCCGCCACCAACGATGCAATGCCGGCATTGATGTGCACCACCGTGCCGCCTGCGAAATCCAGCAGGCCCATCTGCATGAGCCAGCCGTTGCCCCACACCCAGTGACACACCGGCACGTAGACCAGCATCACCCACAGCGTACTGAACAGCAGCACGGCGGAGAATTTCATGCGCTCCGCGTAGCCACCGACCACCAGCGCCGGCGTGATGATGGCGAAGGTCATCTGGAACATCAGGAACACGGACTCGGGGATGGTGCCGCTCAGGCTTTCACGCGTGATGCCCGCCAGCAGGAACTTGCCGCCACCGATGAATTTGTTCCACTCGCCGCCGTCGCCGAACGCGAGTCCGTAGCCCGCCACCACCCACAGCAGCGTGACCACGCAGGTCAAGGCGAAGCACTGCATGAGTATCGACAGTACGTTCTTGCTGCGTACCAGGCCGCCGTAGAACAAGGCGAGGCCCGGCAAGGTCATGAACAGGACAAGAGCCGTCGCTGTCAGCATCCAGGCGCCGTCACCGCCGTTCAGGCCTTCAGCACTGGCCGCCCACGGTATGGCGGCAAAAACCAACCCGAGCAGAATGCGCGACATGGGAGTCCTCCCCGAAGAACTGTTGTTATTGGCGTCTCACCGCTGCCATGCGACGGGCAGCCCCCGAGGGCGAGACTCGTGTCCGGTGATGCCGGGGTGCGTGACGGGCCTGCAATTGAAGCTCGTCGCGCCCAAGATCCGCGGGCATCGTCCGCATCGACCACATCGGCGTGCCGTGCGCCCACCCAAGGTTCACGGCCGTGATGCGATTCAATTCTGCAGTGTTTCGCGGTCGACCCGGCGTGGGCCGGCCGCGGTCAGTGTTTGTTTGGAGCGCGCCTTCAGTGGCGGCTCGTGATCCTGGAGATCGCGACTCAGAGCGCCTCGGTGCCCGTTTCGCCGGTACGGATACGCACCACTTCGAGCAGCTCGGTGACGAAGATCTTGCCGTCGCCGATCTTGCCGGTGCCGGTTGCCTTCTTGATGGCCTCGATGACCGCGTCGACCTGGTCGTCGGCTATCGCCACCTCGAGTTTCGACTTGGGGAGAAAATCCACGACGTATTCCGCGCCGCGGTAGAGTTCCGTATGCCCCTTCTGACGGCCAAAGCCCTTGACCTCCGTCACCGTCAATCCCTGGATGCCGATTTCCGACAAAGCCTCGCGCGCGTCGTCGAGTTTGAACGGTTTGATGATCGCAGTGACCAGTTTCATTGAAGCATTCCTCGTCGCCCTGTCGGCGGCCGGAGCCTGCGGCCGGGGGACGGCCGCAGGCGGGTTCGAGAGTCTCGTGTCAGCTAAGGATAACGGCTCGCAGAGCCAGCGGATATGGCCGCCGGCTTACCAGACGCTGGATACCGCGAACACCACGCCTTCGCACATGCCAGCCTTGCCGGTCACGTCGGTGCAACCGCCATCGGCGTCGTTCCACGACACGTTGAAGTTGAGCTTGCCGACGGCCTTGCTGACGCCAATCGAGTAGTGGACGTAGTCGTAACCGTCTATGGCGCCGGTGGTCTTGTCGCCCTCGACCGTCAGGTAGCCGACCGTGGCCGCCAGGCCCACGTCGTAAGGCAGCGTCACGCCGAAGTTGCCGTAGCCGTACACGCTGTCGCCGTCCTCGCCGAAGTAATCCGGCGAATAGAACACGCCGCCTTTCACGACCGGGCTGTAGGTGGCCCCGGTAAAGGCGTAGCTGGTCTTGAAATAGACCTCGGCGTAGTTGTACTCGGCACCGTTGGTGGTCACCACGCCGTTCTTGATGATCTTGCCGTCTTCGTTCTGGCCCGGGTAAGAGTAGTAGATACCGCCGATATCCCAACCCACGCCGTTGGCGAGGGCGCCGGCGAAGCCGCCGTAGTAGTCGAGTTCGACAGAAGCGCGATTGTTGGTCTGGATGGCCGGGCTGTTCGGCACCGCCAGTTCGACGTTCGACGCCCATGCACCTGCGTAAAAGCCCACCGGCGCGTACTGGTAGTCGAATCCACCCTGGATGGCCGGACCGTTATCGGTCTGGGTGATACCGCGGAACATGTAGTTCGTGGTCAGGGCGACGTTGGCGGCGAATACGTGGGCCGAGGAGGCCTCTTCCGCGTTTGCTGCCATCGTCGCGCTTGCCAGCGCGACGGCCGCGCCAATTGCACTGAGCTTATTCATCACTTTCATTTCCTCCGGACATTCAAAAACTGGTTGCTTCGCTGCGCGCTCCCGGGAGCGGCTGAAAAAGCTGTTGGCCCACCTATGCACCATGTGTGCCATGGATAAAATAATAATTTAAAATTTTATAGTTACAAGATCTTTGTAAAGAATGATCTCAGAAAATGTGATGAACTTTCATTGCCCGGCGCACCAGCGCGAAGCAGTTCCGTCGTGATTGCACTGCTGCGGTGCGATTTGGAGACTGGCGGGGGGCGCGGTCGGGCTTTACGCTTGGCGGACAAACGAGGATTGCGTGGTGATTGATTTGAAGAGCATCGAGGCCATGGCGGAGCGCATCGGCGCCCTGCTGCCGGCCGACCTGACGGCGCTGCGCGCCGAGTTCAAGACCAACGTCAAGGCCGTGCTGGAAGCGAGCCTGACGCGGATGGACGTGGTGACGCGCGAGGAATTCGACGCGCAGAGCGCGCTGCTGCGCCGTACCCGGGAGAAACTCGACAGGCTGGAAAAGCTGCTGACGGAGCGGGACACCGGCACGCCGCCCGGCTGAACGCTGGAGATTTCGTTCGACGCGGGGCGGCGCGCGCCGCTAGACTGGTGCCGCGTCGGATTTGTCCACCACGCCTCGCAGGACGCGAGGCCAGAAATGCAGGGATCGCATGTCCATCGCTCTTGCCCATACCCGCTGCCAGGACGGCTTGGACGCCCTGGCGATCTGCGTCGAAACCCATCTTTCCAACGGCCTGCCGTCGTTCACCATCGTCGGCCTGCCGGAAACCGCCGTGCGCGAAAGCCGCGAGCGCGTGCGATGTGCGTTGATCAACTCGGGGTTCGAATTTCCGCAGCGGCGCATTACCGTCAACCTCGCGCCCGGCGACATTCCCAAGGAAGGTACGCGCTTCGATCTGGCCATTGCCATCGGCATTCTGGCCGCCTCCCACCAGATCCCGCCGGCGCCGCTGGCGAACGCTGAATTCATAGGCGAACTGGCCCTGGACGGTGGTTTACGCGCCGTCGGTTCGACGCTGGCGGCGGCGCTGGCTGCGCGCGACGCCGGCCACAGCGTGTTTGTCGCGGCCGCGGACGCCGACGAAGCGGCGCTCATCGAGGGCGCCGAAGTGCACGAAGCGGCGACCCTGCGCGATGTGTGTCTGCACCTTCAGGGGCAGGCCCGCCTGCCTGCCCGCGCGTCACCGCCGCGCGCGGTGTCCATCTCCGGGTTGCCGGATCTCGCGGATGTCATCGGCCAGCCGCGCGCACGGCGTGCGCTCGAAATCGCCGCCAGCGGTGGTCACAACCTGTTGCTCATCGGCCCGCCCGGGACTGGCAAAACCATGCTCGCGATGCGCATGGCGGGGCTCCTGCCGCCGCTGGCCGAAGACCAGGCGCTCACCGTGGCGGCCATTCACTCGGTGGCCGGACAAGCCTCGCGCCTGCATGACTGGCTGGCGCCGCCGTTCCGCGCGCCTCACCATTCGGCCTCGGCCGTGGCCCTGGTCGGCGGCGGACGCGTTCCCCGTCCCGGAGAAATCTCGCTTGCCCACAATGGCGTGCTGTTCCTCGACGAGTTGCCGGAATTCGAACGGCGCGCGCTCGAAGCGCTGCGCGAACCGCTCGAGTCCGGCTACATCACCGTGGCACGCGCGGCGCGGGCGGCGCGCTTTCCGGCCAACTTCCAGCTGGTCGCGGCCATGAATCCCTGTCCCTGCGGCTTCCATGGCGACACGCGCAAGCCGTGCATCTGCACGCCGGAACGCGTCGCGGCCTACCGCGCGCGCATCTCCGGGCCGCTCGCCGAGCGCATCGATTTGCACGTCGAAGTACCGCGCCAGACCGAGGAACTTCTCGCTGCGGCCGCGCCGCGCGGAGAATCCAGCGCCGACGTGCGTACACGCGTCGGCGCATTGCGCGAACGGCAGATCGCGCTGCGCGGTGCCCTGAACGGGCAGCTGTCGAGCACACAACTGCTGAGCGCCTGCGCCGTCGCGCCCACCGCGCGTGAACTCCTGGCGCAAGCACTGGACCGCCTGGGGCTGAGCGCGCGCGGCTATCACAAGGTACTGCGCATTGCGCTCACCATCGCCGACATGAGCGGCGCGACCACGATCGAAGAAACGCATATCGGCGAAGCAATCGGCTATCGAGCGCTCGATCGAAGGATTGCGCCCAAGTGAAGGGTGCCACGCCTGTTCGGCATGCGCCTCGACCGGACGCTGCCAGGGACGGGCTGAACGCGCTTGGCCTGCTGCAGAGCGTCTCCGCCTACGAGGCCTCGCTGCGGCATCTGGTGGACTTCCCGGGCCTGTTGATGAACGGCATGCTGTCGCTGCTCCTGTTCGCGGCACCACGGAAGCCACTACCGATGACCACGACGTCGAAGGGCTCCTTCATGCGTGCGTGCTCGAGCCGGGAGTTCAGCCTGTCCACTTCAATGACGTAGCGGACGGGTGAATGCGCGCCTGCACCGAGGTCCGCGCGTTGATCCGGTCGAACCACGCGGACACACGACACAGGCTGCGGTCCAGGGGCTGACCGGCGTCCTTCATGAAGTCCATCACCGTGAACAAGGGTATGTCGGCAAGACTGAAACGCTCGCCGGCAATGTAATCGCGCCCAGCGATGAGGCCATCGAGCTATCGCAAGCCGCCCTGTGCCTTGTGTTTCAGATCGTCGGCCGCGTGCGGAATGCAGTCCACACGCGACTTGAACAGTTCGTAGCCTTCGCCTGGGGTGCGCGGTGCTGTTGGTTTTCCTGGTTGTGCAGGTGGGTTGCAATGACGGCCGCTACTGGAAACGCGTACGCACGCAACTTAAGTTAAGCCGTGAAAGTGTCGATTCAGACGCCAGATTCATTCCACCGTGTTCCGCACCACGATAACTCATGCACCGCCGATCATTTAGTCGCCAAGGAATACCCCTATGATTGACCTGTGGATTCTCGGTCGACCGACAACATCTCGCATTACCGTGGCAACATTTGCCGTGGGCTTCTTTCTGGCAACTTTTGCTCACACAGCGGCTTGGGCAGACGCAGGCAACGGCGGTTCCACCTTTCCCGATAGTAACGGTGGCCTCGGCGGAACAGGCACTGGCGCGACCATCGGCAATGACGGAACGGCCGGCGTCAATGGCGGTGGTGGTGGCGGCGGTGGCGGAGCCGGTGGTGGCGCCGGTGGAGATGGATTTGGCGCTGGCGGTACCGGCGGCCTCGGAGGCACTTTGATAAGCCCCAACGGGGGTAATGGCGACCCCGGCGACGCTGGCGGAAACAACGGTGGCGGTGGTGGAGGTGGAGGCTTCCACGGCCTCGATTCATCGAGCCCATTCAATAACTCCACCACGGTCAATGGTGGTAACGGCGGAACGGGTGGCAACGGCGCGCAGTCAACCGGAGTTTCGGGAGGAGGCGGAGGTGGTGCCGGTGGCTCTGGCGCGATCACCAGCAGTTCCTCTACCAGCACGAATTCCGGAACCATCACGGGGGGTAACGGCGGCGCCGGTGGCACGGGCAATCTAGGCTTCTTCATCTTCGGCGCGAGTGGCAATGGCGGCGACGCGGGCGCGGGTGTGAGTTTCACCTCGACTGGCGCCACGTTCATGAACGTCGCGTCTTCGCCGGGCACCGCCACTGTCCGTGGTGGCGACGGAGGCGCGGGGGGAGCTGATTTCGGCATCGGCCCTGGTTCCCCCGGCGCCGGCGGCGTGGGTGTCTTGGGGTCAGACCTGACCGTCATCACCAACGGATCGATCAGCGGCGGACTCGGTGGCGATGGCGTCTCACGTGCGAACGCGCTTGTATTTACCGGTGGCACGAATATTCTCGAACTTCGGTCAGGCTTCTCATTCACCGGTGATGTCGTCGCCAATAGTGCCGCGGACACCCTGCGACTGGGCGGCACCACCGATGCGACATTCGACCTCAACACCGTGGGCGCGGGTCAACAGTTCCAAAACTTCGGCATTCTCGCCAAGTCAGGCAGCAGTACTTGGACCCTGACGGGCACATCCACTTTCAGTGGCGGGATCACTGTCAGCGACGGGATCCTTCAGGGATCGACGGACAGCCCTGCAAGGCGCCATCACCAACAACGCTCGTGTCCGCTTCGACCAATCCGCACTTGGTACCTATGCGGGGGATATGAGCGGAACAGGTGGATTGGCGAAAACCGGCATCGGCACCTTGATTCTTTCTGGGGCGAACACTTATGCCGGAGGAACGATTATCGACCAGGGAACCCTACAGCTTTCCGGAGGTTCCGCACTTTCTGACACCGGAACAGTCACGCTTGCGAATACTGCTGGTGCGCGGCTGGATCTCAATGGCACGAGCGAAACCATTGGCTCGCTTGCGGGCGGCGGCACATCGGGTGGTGAGGTCGCGTTCGGCGGCGCTACGTTGACGACGGGCGGCGATAACACAGACACGACATTCGCGGGAGCGCTCACGGGCGCAGGAGGCATTCTGAGCAAGGTTGGCACTGGAACCCAGATCCTCACCGGCGCGAACAACTACACGGGCGGTACCACGGTCAGCGGGGGAACGTTGCGCGGCAGCACCGATAGCCTGCAAGGGAACATCCAGAACGACGCCACGCTGGTCTTTGATCAAGCGGGATCGGGAACATACACCGGTCAGCTTTCGGGTACGGGGAACCTGGTAAAAACCGGGGCGAACCAGCTCGAATTGACTGGAGATTCGAGCGGATTTTCAGGCACGACGAACATTGATGGCGGTGAACTGAAACTCAATGGAAGCCTGGCGGGCTCGGGCATTGTCGTCAACAGCGGTGGGCTCTTGAGCGGCAATGGTGCTGCAGGTTCAGTCACTGTCAATCCTGGAGCGATCATCGCGCCCGGCAACTCGATCGGAAGGCTCAATATCGCCGGCAACTACACGCACCTCGGAACTTACCAAGCGGAAATCAACCCGGCAGGCCAAAGCGATCTCCTTTCCATAAGGGGCAACGCAACGCTTAACGGCAATTTATCCGTGGTCGCCGCGCCAGGGAATTACACCCCGGGATCCCAGTACACAATACTTTCGGCCTCGAAGGTCATCGGTCAATTCGCCTCCGTCACTGATGACTTGCCGCTCATTGATGTCGCCGTCAACTACACATCCTCGTCTGTTCTCATCGAGCTGTTGAAAAACTCCGTTGAGTTCACGGACGTTGCATCGAATACCAATCAGTTGGCGGTGGCCAACGTCCTGGACAATGCAGGCGGCGCCCCGTCACTATCGAATATCGTCCAACAGCTCACGCTTCAGAACGCGGCGGGCGTGCAACGTGGTCTGCAACAACTCGGCGGCGAAATCGTTGGCAGCTCTGCCTCAATTAAAATCCAGACCACCGATGCCGTACTTCGTACCACGGTGAATCACTTACAGCAACGCAAGACCGGGCAAACCGGTTTCGTGCCGATGATCGCTAATCAAGATTTTTCTGGCCTTGGGGCTCAAGCAGCGGCACCCGTTGCAAGCGATTCGAGTCCCGTCAACGGATGGATTCAAGGTATTGGAATCGACGGTCAGGCATCCGGCAACGGCAATTACGCCGGGCTGGATTACGGTGTCGGCGGGACGACGTTTGGATCTGATAAGCAATTCGATGACACGATCATTGGTGTCGGTGGCGGTTATAGCTATACCGGCGTTGGACAACAGCAGGCCATGGGCGATGCCAGCATCAATTCGCTGCATCTCAACCTTTATGGCATGCATCACTGGGAATCAGCGTATGTCATTGGCATCATCGGCTACGGGCATGACGAGTTCCTCACCAAACGTAATATCAACATTGGCGGGATCCAAAACGTAGCGCGCGGCGACTACGCCGGCGACGAGTTCGTTTCCTACATCGAGAGCGGCCTGAGCTTGGCCATACAGGGCTGGACCGTTCAGCCGTTGGTCGGACTTCGTTATCTCCTGCTCGCACAGGACGGATTCACAGAGACCGGAGCGCCGGGCGCGAATTTAGACATCGCGGGCGCGACGTACGACTCGCTACGATACTCGGCGGGAATCCGGGCCATGCGGTCTTACGATACATCCTGGGGAACCATCGCTCCGTATTTGCAAGCTCGCTGGACGCATGAAGTGCTGGACAATAAACGAGAGGTGGATGCGAATTTTGCCGGCGTGAATGGCAGCTCTTTCCTCTCCCAAGGAAACGTTCTTGGACGAAATTTTGGTGAATTCGGTGTCGGTGCATCGGCGAAACTCGCCGAGCGAGTGGTGCTATACGTCGGCTATGATGCGCAGGTCAGCAACAACCAGAGCGCACACGGTATCGTCGGCGGCATGCAACTCAGTTGGTGAGCCTCGGCGATTGGTGTTGCCGGCCTTTACCTTAGCCCTGCGTGATGTGTTGATGATTTTTTGACGGCCATTGCTTTGCGCGCTTTGGAGCTCGGCATTCGTAGTGTCGCTCCAAGAACCATTGGTTTGGTATCTGCACTCAGATGAACATCCCGAAGGGACGAAAGACCCGACCAATCCTACCCCGGTGAAGTCGACCGAGAGGACATCGCCACCTGTAGATGGATAAACCGCCCTCCGTCACCGGCGAGAGGTCGTTCGGCTATTTTCGTCGGTGTTTGGTCATCAAGTGGAGCCCACCGCAGAGGAGCAGGGCGCGAGTCCGGTTGTTGTTGATCGATCGGGAGCCGCGAACCTGTCGCTTTCGCCACGGTTGTCGCCAACCGCAAGTGAAGTCCATTCGAACCGAATAGAGTTTTCCCGATGGTGGGCGCAGGCGGGGGGGAAAGGGGGCTCGATCTGAGCCTGCGCCGCAAGCTGGGTTGCGATGGTCAAGCGTAGAGGTTACTGCCTGGAGAGCGATGCCAAGACAAGCATTGCTGAGCTGGTCGAGAAGGGGCCGACGATGATCTTGGCTGGTACGTGTCAAGGCCTGAGGCGATGGAGTCGACCGTCGGCGGGGAACTCATCGGCGACCAGCCCCGTATAGGACCGTCTGAACGCGCTGGGCCCCTCTTGGAGCGGCGCTCTCCCGCCGCGGAGCGCGATACTCGGGCCATTCGGCGCAAAGACCCCGTGAGTGGTCAGCGCGGGCAGGGGATCTAAGGCGTCGCGGCTTGGCCGACAAGGGCCGCCGACCGGCCGATGGAAGGCAAGTGGCCGAACATGAGGCGACGCCGTGCCGTCACGGACGGCCGTCTTCAGCGTGTCCAAGGCGGTATAATCGCCGTGGCGGTTAGCGACGGGCGCGGTTTTCCGGAGGTCGCCGGCCGGCGACGGCCGAACCGCTGGAGACTTCCTGCGAGCTGCGCCCGGCCGCTACACCGGCGTGCGGAGGCCCGGCCACCTGCCGCCTCAGGGCACCCGACGCCTCACACGCCGGCAGCGGTCTCGCAGCCATGAACACCTTGCGGCCGGGGCGGCGGACGGCGCTTGCCGGCGGGTGATGGACGAGCCAGACCGAAAGCTGGAGCTATCCCCAAGGCCATCGACAGACCACCGACCAATCCGAACGGAACCGCACCAGTTGGCACGACGCGGGCCGGATTCGAAGCGTCGCCAGCCCAGGGCTGTTCTCCCGATCAACGCGTACCAACAAGCCCTGATGCTCGAGGTGCGCACCAGCGCAGCGCCGTCGGCGCCCGCCCTCTCTGCCCTTCAGCGATCACGGCCGGGAGCGGCGGCGGGCCCCGCGCGGCGTCACCGCGCCGAGCAGGGGCACGACGCCCGCGCCAGGCCCAGGGCGACCGGGCAAGGAACCGGGGTCAAGGACCGCGTCTGCCGTCGGCGGCGGGTCGACGCCTTCGGCGTTAGCGACAGGCTTTCCGGGAGCGCCGGCCGGCTGATACAGCACACCCTACTCGGCATTGATCGCAGGAGAACGCCAGCCGCGCCGGCGGCACGCGCAGCATCGAGTGAACACCTGCTAGACACACACCCCACACCCCGCCACCACGCACCCTCCAGGACCGCCACAGGTCAAGTGGGAGCGGCGGCGCGAGGGGAGTCAGACCAGACATCGATGAGGCCGTCGTCGAACACGAAATCGGGAAACAGCACGATGCCGTCGACGTCGTAGAGACCGCTGAGATCGGGGTCCTCGGGATCGAACTCCGGTGCCGCGAGACCGGCCATGCCGACACTGAACCCAGTTCATCGCCGGCCGTCGCAACAAAGGACAAGGCCATCACCGCCTCGAGGTTCGCCGGCGAGAGGCTCACCAGCTCGAAGGCGGCGCCGGGATGGACAGTGGTCCCGCCCGCTCCCGACACGCTGCTCTCGAAGTCGGCCTTGACCACACCGGGGTCGAGTGCGTTGGTGAATATCGAGAGCGCCGCGCTGAAGACCTGGAAGTCGAGCGGACTCGCAGGATTCACGCGGCCCGCGCCCAGCGAGCCGAGCAGTTCCAGCGTCGGCACACCCTGGGTGGCGAGAAAGCTGCCGTGCATCTGCAGCAGCACGGTGACCAGTCCGCTGGCACCCGGTCGCCGCCGACCGTCGCCTGCAGCGACAGTACCGAGGTCGCGTGACTGACGGCGAGCGTGTCACCGATCTTCGGTTCGGAGACCGCGGGGTCTTCGGGCGTGCCGATCACGGTCTGCACCGTGGTGGCATCGGCCTCGAGTTCGAAACCCGCGTAGCCGCCGAGCACGCCGCTGGTGGTGTCGGCCTCGGCGCTGGTGACCGCGGTGTAACCGACGTCCGAGGTCACCGGCGCACGAGCCTCGTTCAAGCTGGCGGTGCTACCGTCGGTGACGGTGAGCAAGCCGGGCGTCGTTGCCGGCGGGTGCGAGATGATGGCGGCGCCATCGGCGAGTACGCCAGGCGCGACGCCGATGCCGGTGACCAGCAGCGTCACGGCCCCTAACAGTCTTCGTACGGACTGGTACTTCATCGGACTCCCTCCTCTTGTGTTCGATGGTGCGGCATCCACCGCCTGTGCAGGGCTGACGACGCCGCCCCGTCGTCACGGCACGCCTCACCTGGAAGGAAAGCGTCCACCGCGGCAAGACCCCGCACGTGGCAGCGGCGTCGATGAAACCCGGGCTCGCTTGCGCGCCCCCTGCCCGGAGTTGCGACCAAGATGGGGACTCGCGCCCGCGCGGTCCGTGAAATGCATCGCAGATCGCCACCGCGATGAACGCCGATGCCGAAGATAAGCGCTTGCTCTATCAACGCTACGAAGACTCGTGGAAGAACCGCTTCGTCGACGCGTGCGAACGTCGGCGAACGGACATCGACGGGACCGGCGATGCATCTGTAGGAACACGAACACCAACCACCGGCTTCGATCTTCCGCGGAGGCAGACGCGAGCGGCCTTGCGTCGTTCCACGGGGCAGACGGGTCTGGCCGGTGTCGCCGTGGCGGATGGACAGGACAACCACCCGATTCGACGAATTCGTGCCGAAAACCGCGCCCCGCTGTCGCTGAGTGAACCGCACAAGCTTCTTCGCGGCGCGCCGCAACACCCGGGTACCCGGTTACTTGCGCCACGAACTTCTGTAGCGGTGGTGGACAGTGCGCATCCGTCCCTCGATCACGAGGCCGTTGCGTCCAGGGAGAACCCGGCCACCTTGCGACCCTGTTGCGGCCCGACCGCGATGCGGTAGGTGATCGACGACCCCAGGAGTTGGTCCAGCGAGCCGGACCTCCAGTTTCGAACTGTCTACGTGACGGGGGAGCTTACGGCCCCGCGCCGGGCAGCTACAAGGAATTCGTCAAGTTCGCGTCCATCAAGGATGGTTGACGGCGTGCCCAAGGCCAACGCCATGGTGCGTCATCGGGTGGCAGCGCAGGAGGCTACCGAACGAACCGCGCGCAAGCTGTTCCCGGTGGTCTAAGAAGCCAACGATCAGCCCACGACCGATGTGCTGACGCAACGCACCGACATGCACGAAAAACCCGCGTGGATGCTGCGCAGCTTGCTGGAAGCGTGATTGCAGCTGATTGGGTGTGTTGGCGGTGGCGGCAATTACATCAGCCACTGCGGCTTTAACAGCATCACTACACCCAGTAACAGCATCACCGCGCCGCTGATGAGCTTGAGCCAGCGGCCGGCTTGCTCGGTTAGTTTGTTGCTGCTCAATGCCAGCACTGCGGTGCCGACCATCAGGCTGTCGTCGGCAATGTAGCCGGCGATATACAGCGCAAGGTACGCATGGTGCGCGCTGGTGCTGAGCTGCTGCTGCACAAGAATCGCCGTATACAGCGCAGGAAATCCCGCCGTGCACAACAACTCGATGACGTTGACGATCACCGCCAGCACTGCCGCCGACAACAGCGCCAGTGGCAATGATCTAGCGTTGACGATGCGGCGCATGCGCGCGTAAATCCCCGGCTTGGCGCGCGCGGGAATCGACAGCGTGAAGGCCGCCTGCCTGCGGCGAAATTCATTGACATTGATGGCGCCGATCACGATCGCCAATGCCGCCAGCACCAGTCGCAGCCAGGTCGACAGGCCGACCGCGAGGAACACATTGAGCCACGCCGCCATGAAGGCGAAATACACTGCCCCACTGACGAGCACGAAGGTGCCGGCGATCAAGGCCATGCGCAGTCGATTGCGCAAATGCACCAGCAGCGACAGCAGAAACAGCAACACCCACATCGCACACGGGTTGAAGCCATCGAGCAGGCCAACCAGCAGCGTGAACGTCGGCAAGCCCAGCTGCGTCACGCTGATCGCGCCCAGTAGCGGCAGTGTGATGGTGTCGGCGGCCACCGCGCGCTTGGCCAGCAACGCATGCAGCTCGTGTGTGTCATCGGCATCGAACCCCACCAGCACGCCACCGTTGAATACAAAACTCGGCACCCCGGGCGGCCAGACACCGGCTGCGCGTGACAGTGTGGTCAACCGCTCGCGCGCGGCGGGATCCTTTTCAACATCGTGAATGTGTATCGTCAGCGCCGGGTATTGCTGCTGCAGTGTGGGCAGATACACTTTGGCGGCGGCGCAATGCGGGCAGCCTTCGCGCACATAAATGTGCAGCTCGCCACTGGCCACACTCTGTGCGTCGGCGCGCGCAGTGGCGCTGTGCAGCATCAGCAGCAAGGCACTCAGGGTGGCGACGAAACGCAGCATGGGTTGGCTTCCAACGTGGCGATGGGCAGACGGTAGTCAACCAGCTGCGTGTTGCGCAAGATTCGGAGTGCTCGCCACCGTGCCGCCGCGTACAGTCGCGCTATCCAATCCTCAGCCGAATACCCACCTGCAAGCCTAAGGCGCCGATATCGTCACTCGCGCATGCCCTGTGCTGGCGAGCGAGACGCCGTTGCCGACACTGGCACAATTGACCGCCGCCGTCGCGCTGTCGCCGCATCAGTTGCACCGTCTGTTTCGCACCTGCACCGGCGTCACACCGCATGCCTATGCACGACAGCTGCGGGCAAAGCGTTTGCGCGTGGCGCAGCAGCAATTCCGTGATGAGGAATCGATCGACGGCGACACGGCGTTTGAAACTATGGTCGCGCAAGTGGTTGGGTTTATCGAAGCGCCGCAAATCGGCTTGCAGCTGCCGTTGAATCCAGCGCTCGTAACCCGGCGTCGTCGCCAAGCCATCGACATTGGGGAGCTGCAAGAAATCAAGCTGTTCAGCCTGTGCCGCTATTGCGAATGACAATAGGGGCGCCGTCAGGATGCTAAGGCGAATGGAGTCCTCCGGGCAGCGATGCTGCTCTTCGTTATAGTTTTCAAGGAAAGAACAAGCGGCTGGATGTGCGCTTGCGTCCGCGCCGAGTATATCCGTCGATGTGCGGACGGGGCACTTGTTGAAAACGTCGGTGACGCGTTGTCGGCCGCCACCGGACTTGCGCCGTATGCCGGACGCCCCGCGCCCTAAGAGTCAGGCGGTTTCAGACGCCTCCGGGCTGACGCCATCGAGATGGCGGTGACGCCGATGGCGATTGCGCACCACCTCAATGCAGTCGAAGACGTCTGCGCGGGCCAACTCGCGCAGGCCGTCGAATTGCTGAAGACGACCGCGGAAAATACGCGCCGTGCTGCCCGGCTCGGCCACCGCCGGCGCGGCAATCACCGGCGCAGCCGCGCCGTCCCCGTCGCCGTCGCCCGCGAGCAAGCAGGCCCAGTACGCCCGAACCGAACAGCACCACCGTCGTCGGCAGTGGCACCGGGCTGCGCGCGGCCAGGTCGGTGTCCTGGAAGAAGCTGAAGCTGGCCAAGTCCATGCCGGGGCGCGCGAACTCGATGGTCATGGTGTAGAAGAGATCGCCCAACGGCGCGGTGCCAGCGATGCCCACGGGATCGCTGTAGGTCACAGTCGCATCGAAATCGCCGACGTCGAAACTGAAACGGCGTCCCCGTTCAGAGCCGGTGGAGCACGGCAGCGAGAAGCCGCTCGCGGACGAGTAGGTCGCACAGGCATTGCCGGCACCCAGGTCGTACATGTCGACATCGAACAGCACGCGGCCAGGCTGGCCGTGCAGGACGATGCGGTGAATCGGCGCGTGACTGGTGGAATTGGAGACATTCCAGGCAGCGAAGCCGGTGTCTGCGTCGGACGTGCCCATCGCCCAGCCGACGCCGACGGCCTTGCCGGCCGTGGTGGCGCTCCACACGCGGCTGTCGGCCTCGCCGTCCGTACGCAGGATGGACACCTCCATGTCACGCATGTCGATGCGCGTGATGCTGGCCTCGAGTATGCCGGGCACGTCCTGTGGCGCGGAGACTCCGAAGACGTGGCTCACCGCCGCCGAGGCCGACGCTGCGACCAGGCTGCCAGCAAGCGCGAACCCCGCGGTGGCCAGGCCAACCGATGAACCGTGACGAATCCCGATCACGACGACTACCTCCCTGGTGGACGAACGAGCGCGGCCGTGGCGGACACTCGAACGCGACTCAACCAACCTGCCCACGGCAACGATGTGAAGTCATTCACCTGGACGACCGCGAGCCCGTGTGACCGTGAGCAGGAGCGGGCTCCCAGGCCTGCATGACCCGGCGGCGTAGTGCCGCGCCCATCACACCCACTGCGCCGAACAGCAGACCGAACCCGCCGGGGAGCGGCACTGGCACCGGCTGCTCCGTGAGCACCATTCCCCGCACGTCGATGCCCGGGAGTTGGCTCGCGAGATAGGCCGCGGGATCGCTCGACAGCGCGAAGGGGTCGCCGATGGCGGCAAAGCCGCCGACCTCGAATCCCGGAATCTCGAGCCAGGCCTCCAGCACGTACTTGACGTTCACGAAGTCACCGTTCTGGAACAGGCCGAGATCGGCCGTACCGAACACGGGCTCGGTACGGATGACGTTGTGGCTCAGGCCGTTGCGCAACTCGGTAATGAGCGACACGCCTGGCTGCAGGAAATCACCGGAGGTGGCCAGGGTCGGCAGAGCGAGGCCGGGCCCGCTGCGCAACGTGGCGAGCGACTCGTCGATTTGCACATCTTCAACACTGATGGCCGCGCGGAACCCCGCTTCGCCGGTAAAGCCGCCAAAGGCGGTCAAGCCCGCCTCGCCCGGAAACAACAGGTAGTCCAGGAACACCCGCACCTGCGAATGCGGAATCAGGTTCGACACCTGAGCGGAAATGCTCCATTCCGTCCTCGCCTCCGCGCGGTGAAAGGGCAACCCGTCGGCAATCGCCGCATCGACGCGGGTTGCGTTGAAGCCCTCGACGCTCTGGTAGGCACGCAACTCGGCTGGCAGGAACAAGGTGTCACCTATCGCTCCCGCGGGCGGCGTGAAATCCGGGACGATACCCACGCGTTGCGCGGCTTGCCCCGGCGGTGGAGACGCGCCGCGAAAGAACAGCGAGTCACTTGGTAACGAGGCGATGTAGGAAAGGTGCGAGGCATCGGTCCCCGCTTCGTAACGGAGGTGCGCCTCGATCCTCGTGCTTTGCAGGGTCATTTGCGCCAGCGTCACGGGCGCGAACGCCAGGATCGCGAGCGCGAACAAGGTGCGGCGCTGAGTTGAGAATCGGTCGGGCATGACATCGCCTCCCTGCGTATGCGAATCATCGGCCTGGCGGCGAAGAACGCCAGCGGCCAGGCGCTCGGCTGTTCCACACACTAGTCGCTGCCGCGGCTCACGACCCGGTAACTGTTCACGTTGTTGATACCTTGTGTGCCGCGGCGAAGGTGGCACGCCCCCCTCCGCCGCGCGACGCTCGCGGCTGGCGCACGCTTCAGCGCCATCGCGTCGGTCATCACCGGGATCATGCGCAAGCCCTCGCGCGCATCGACGGCCAATTGGTGGCGTCGAGACCTGCCCGCCCTCGAACAGTCCGCGTAGAATGCCGCATCCTCCCTCGCGGGCAGTGGTGGTCAATCATGCCGTCGTCACTGGTCTTCTCGGACGTCGCGTTCCGGCAGCAGCGCAGCGAGCGAGCGCGCATGACCCTGACGGTCGGGCAGGCACTGATTGCCGGCGCCGCCGGCTTCTGGGTCCTCCACGGGCTGTCGCTGCAGAACTGGGTTTTCGCCGGCGTCGAAGGACTGGTCGCGGCAAGCGGCGCCGCCCTCCTGTTCGTGACCCGCCGCGTGCCGCTGGCGCTCGCCGGCCACCTGACCTTCTGGGTGACGTTCGCCTGCATCTGGCTGATGTTGCTGTCGCTCGAAGGTGTGCAGGGGCCCGGCAGTTCGTTCAACCAGGTGTGGTTCCTGACGTTGGCGGTCGGCGCCTGCGTGGTCCTGATCGAAGTGCGCCGCTCGGTGGCCGTGTGTTACGTGGCCTTGTGTGCCGCGTCGTTCCTCGCCGCGCAACTGGGCTGGATCACGGCCGACCCGGTAGCGCCGCTACCGGCGGAGTTGGCCGGGCCGGGGCGCGGGGTTGGCATGCTCCTGCATGCTTTTGCCATGCTGGTGCTGGTCAGGGCGATCGTCGAGGACGTGCGCCGCGGCGAACATGCGCTCGCCGAGAGTGCCTCACGCATCCAGGCCTTGCTCGACAACGTGCTGCCGGCCACGGTCAGTGCGCGCTTGCGCCGCGACGGCACTACGTTCGCCGACAAGCATGAAGCCTGCAGCGTGCTGTTTGCCGATATCGTCGGCTTCACGCCGCTGGCATCGGCCACGCCCCCGGACGCGCTGGTGCGCCTGCTGGACGAAGTGTTCTCGACCTTCGATGACCTTGCCGAATCCCTGGGCCTCGAGAAGATCAAGACCATCGGTGATGCGTACATGGCGGCGAGCGGGCTGCCCGAAGCACGGGCCGACCACGCTATCGTGCTCGTGGAGTTCGCGCTGCGCATGCGCGAGGCGGTCGCGGCCTACCCGCGCCTCAGTATCCGCATCGGCATCAATTCCGGCCAGGTGGTGGCGGGCCTAATCGGCAAACAGCGGCTGGCCTACGACCTGTGGGGCGACACGGTAAACATCGCCGCGCACATGGAATCCCACGGCATTGCCGGCGAGATCCAGGTGAGTGCGGCCACCCATGCACTGATCGCCGAGCAGTTCGCCTGTGACGCCGGCGGTGAAGTGGCGGTCGCCGGACGACCACCGCTGCATGTTTACCGCGTGAGCGGGCGACGTCGAGAAGGCGCTCATGGCTGAACCGTTACCCGCTGAGTTGCTGGCGATGGCCGGCACGCAGCCGTCGCCGGGACGGCGCGGCGCGCGCGCACGGGCGAACGGGGTGCTGAAGGCGGCACTGTGGGTCCTGCTGATTCTGCAGAGCGCCTGGGCCGTCGAAGGCGCGATGCGGGGGCTATGGGGGCTGGCGCTGATCGACAGTGGGTGCGCGCTCGGTGCGGCACTGCTGCTCGCTGTGCCGCGACTCGGGTTCCGGGCCCGCGCGCACCTGACGGGCGCCCTGTTCTTCATCATCAACTGGGCGACCTTGATGTTCGTCGAGGGCGTTCTGACGGCCCATGCGGCAGCCAATCACCTGTGGTTCATCGGCCTCGCCGTGGCCGCGGTGCTGGTGCTCGCCGATGAACATCGATCGGTGGTGGCCGGCTATGTGGTGGTCTGCCTGCTGTCTTTCCTGGTGGTGGAGTTCGGCGTGGTACGGTTCGAGCCGATCGCACCGGTACCCGCGGAGTTCCACGCCACGGCGACCAATGTCGTGTGGTGCCTCTATTTCGCCACGGTCGTGGCCTTGATGGCAGCATTCCTGCGCGAGGTCGACGGCGTCGAGCATCAACTCGCGGACGATGCAGCCGCGATGGAACGTATCCTCGGCTACATGTTGCCGCAGAAAATCAGCGAGCGCCTGCGGCGCGAAGGCAAGACCTTCGCCGACGGCTATCTCGAATGTTCAGTGATGTTCGCAGACCTGGTCGGCTTCGACGACCTGTCGCGGCATTTGCCCGCCTCGGAGATCGTGCTGCGCCTGAACGAAATCTTCTCGGCGTTCGATGACCTGTGCACACGTGCCGGCATCGAAAAGATCAAGACCATCGGCGACGCCTACATGGTGGCGGCGGGTATTCCCGATCCGCGACCGGATCACGCACGCGCTCTGGCGCGACTGGCCCTGGAATTTCAGGAGGTGACGAAGCATCACGCGGGCATAGCGTTACGTATCGGTATCCATTCCGGGCCCGTGGTCGCCGGCGTCATCGGCAAGAAGCGCTTCATCTACGACCTGTGGGGCGACACGGTGAACGTGGCGTCGCGCATGAAATCCCACGGTGTCGCGGGCCAGATCCAGCTCAGTGAAGCGACGTTTCAGCGCCTCGGCGCTGATTTCGTCTGCCAGCCGCGCGGCGAGGTAGCCATCAAGGGGCATCGGCCGATGCACACCTACATGCTGCTCGGGTTGAGGGAAGAAGTTCATGACTCAGCGCATCCGACGTAACAGTCGGCTCGCGCGGCAACGCCGGGCAGGGCCCGCCCCGCGCGGCCACCTGGTCCCTGCCGCCGGTCGCTATTTGACAAGGCTCAGGAGACTTTCCGGGGTCACTTCTTCTCGCCAAACGATGTCCGGACGCGGGTCGATGAGTACACTGGCGCGCAAAGTAACCATGGAGATGGGGCGATGATCGCCGGGCGGCTCTTCAGTGGATTGCGGTCGCGGTCTGCAGGTGTGGTGGGCGTACTTGTATTGCTCGTGTCTGCTTGGGCAGTTGCCGACCAAGCGCAGACTTCGATCCCGAAAGGCGCACAAACGCGGTTCATCTATCCCGGCGACGCCTGGCGGTACGACCTGCGCGGTGTCCATACCGACGGTGCATGGCGCGGGCGCGATTTCGATGACAGCCACTGGCAGCGAGGCGAAGGCTCGTTCGGCTTTGGCGCGGCAAGGTACGGTCTTGCGACCAGAACCCGCGTCGACGACACCATTCATCCGACACGCAACACGGTGTACCTGCGCAAGCAATTCGAGGTGCGCGATCCGAAAGCCGTGGCCGCGCTCGAACTAGAAGCGGCTTGGTCCCACGGTTTTGTCGCGTATCTGAACGGTGTCGAAGTGGTGCGGCGGGGACTGCCAGCAGGCGCCATCGACTATTGGACGCCTGCGCAAGTGCATGCGCCGACACAGATTGAGACCATCGACATAAGCGTTGCACGCTCCGCGCTGGTGGCGGGCAACAACGTGCTCGCCGTGGAGTTGCATCAAAGTGAACCGGGCAGCGATGTGCTGTACTGGTTCGCTTCGCTGGCTTTTCGACAGTCGATGCTGAGCCTTGTGCGCGGCCCCTATTTGCAGCAGTCCACGCCCGTCAGCACCATCTTGCGCTGGCGGACCAATCGCGACACCGTCGGCCTCGTCGCCTACGGTCCCTCGCCAGGGGTGATTCGCTCGTCGGAAATCGAAGCCACCTCGACGGCGCGTCGCGATCACGTGGTCAAGTTGAACGGTCTCACGCCGAGGACCCGTTATTACTACCAGATTGGTGCAAAGGGCGATGGCGGCATGCTGGCGGGCAGCGACGGGCGCTTGAGCTTCGTCACGCCACCTCCGGTGGGCAGTACGGCACCACTGCGCATCTGGGCGGTGGGCGACGCCGGCACCGGCAATGGCACGGCCCGCGCGGTGCGCAACGCCTACTACGCATTGAAGGAAAGAGACGGGCGCGAGTGCGATGTTTTCTTGATGCTCGGTGACAATGCCTACGAGCAATTCAGTTGGGGCGGCGGCAGTGACCTCGCCCACCAATACGGCCTGTTCGAGAATGCCTTCGAACACCTGCTGTGGCGCACACCGGTATGGCCAACCTTCGGCAACCACGAGTGGTCGAACGGCGTGTCGGATCCCGTCACCGAGAGTGGTCCGTATTTCGACACTTTCACCTTGCCGCGCGCGGCCGAAGCGGGCGGAGTGCCATCAGGCACCGAAGCCTACTATTCGTTCGACTACGGCAACGTGCACTTCATCAGCATGAACACACAGGAGCCGACGGCGGCCAGCGCCGCGTGGCTGGAGCAGGATCTGGCCGATAGTCGCGCACTGTGGGTGATCGCTTTCTACCACGTGCCACCCTACAGCCATGGCACCCACGATTCCGATCAGCAAGGCCACGTGGCGGCCCGCGAGTTCGCACGGATCCTCGAACGCCATGGCGCCGACGTCGTGCTGGCGGGCCACAGTCACAATTACGAACGGTCCATGTTGATAAAAGGACTGCTTGGCACCAGCGACGAATTCGTGCGTGACCCACTGCGCTATACCGTCAACGGTGGTGATGGACGCGAACAAGGCAACGGCGTTTACCTCAAGCCGGGAATACGTGGCCCAGGCCAGGGAACGGTATATATCGTCAATGGAAATTCCGGCGGAGGCGCCGAAGCGCTGGAAGGCGCCGGCACGCTGGACCATCCAGTCATGGTCTATCTGACCGATCCGGATGACGGCCGGCGTCGACGCGGGTTGCGCAGCCCCGGTTCCGTCGTCATCGACGTCGCGAACCGAAGGCTCGATGCTCGCTACATCGACGCGTCGGGGCGACTGCTGGACTATTTCTCCATCGTCAAACAGGACTAGTGTCGCGGTGCCGGTCCGGCGCGACCGCGGAAATCGTCAGGCTGCCTTCGCAGACCGTTGCCGTGAAGCTTGGCGGACGCTCCGGGGTGCGACAGAGTCCCGCCGCGGCCGGTGCAGACCCGCCGCAAGGGGTCGGATGCCGGACGTGAATCGATGCCTGAAATTTTCGCCTGCGCGCGCCGCGATGGACGCGGCCGGTCGCCTGCGCATCAGCACCAACAACGCCCTGCGCGGCTGCACCAACAATCCCTGGAACCTGGACCTGGTGGCAGGTGGTTCGAGCGGCGGCGAAGGTGCGGCGCTGGCCAGCGGCATGACGCCGTTCGGCCTCGGCAACGACATCGGCGGCTCGTTGCGCAATCCCGCCTAGTGCTGCGGCATCACCTCGCTCAAGCCGACCACCGGGCGCATTCCGCTGGCGTGGTGCGCCGCGCCCGACATGGGCATCGCCTTCCGCCTGATGGCGGTCGAAGGCCCGATGGCGCGCAGCGTCGCCGATCTGTGCCTCGACGGTGCAGCGGTGATCGAAGCGGCCTGCGGCGCCATCACGCCCATCGATCCGGTGCGACGCTAGAACCCTTCTCGGTAGCCGCCGCTGCTCCAGCTCGTTCTCGGCGTTGCCGAACATGCCGCTGACGACCACGTTCAGCGCGAAGTCGGCGCAAAGCTGCCCAGCAACAGGGCAGCTGAGCTGAACTCAGGGAATGCTCACGCTCACCGCCTTGGTGACTGTTCCCTGCTGGCCGTTGGCTTCCAGCGTGACGTTCGTCGTGCCGGTGCCGACGGTGACCGGGGCATCGAACGCGCCGTTCACCACCGGCACGTCCTGACCATTTACCTTGATCGACGTGACCGAAGCGTCGGTGAGCGTACCGACCAGGCGCACCTGCACGACATTAATCTGCAACTCGACGACCTGCTGCACATTGACGACGATCGAGGCTTGCGATTGCGCGCCCTTGTCGTCCGTTGCAGTCACCTGCACCGTGTAGTTGCCACCGGCAAGGTAGGTGTGATTCACGCTGGCGCCCGAGCCAAACGTACTGTCACCGAAATTCCATTCGTAGCTCGTGATGGTGCCGTCCGGATCGAAGCTTCCCGCGGTGCTGAAAGTGAAGTCGGTGCTGGTGAAACCCGCGGTCGGGCTCGCGAACAAACTGACGATCGGCGCGGCGTTGCCGCCGGAGACCGGCACACCCTGGCCTAGCGGCGTCACGGTGCCTGCGCTCTCCGAATTGAAATAAAAATTCGTCGGCTGGGTGCCGCCGGCGATGGAAGTGCTGGTGCCGAGCGCCGCGCCCGCATATGACACGCCACCGGGCGCCTGGACCACCGAGAAGCGCGCGCTGTCCGTCGGCAACGCACCCTGCCCGGCCAGCACAAGGTTAGAGGTCGGGTCGATCACGTTCACGGTGCCGCCGGCGTCGCGATCCGACACCACGCGATCAACGCGCACCAGCCGCACCGGGCGCACGCCGGCCCCGAGGTCTCCGGTGGTGGGCGCCAAGGCCCCGGCCCAGCGCGAATTGGCGAGTTCGACGCGGTTGACGCCGCCCCCTTCGATGCGCCCGGCCTTGAATCCCGTGGCCCCGACCGGCACGTTGTAATAGACGACGTTGTACGCCACCTCGAGGAAATCCGCCGACACCGAGGAAGCAAAGCTCCAGATCGTGCCGGTCGTTTTGTCGGCGACGCGCACGGTGGCGAGGCCCGCCGTGGTGCTGCTGATGAGATAGGCCATTCGCGTCGAATTGTGGAACAGCTTCGGCGCGGTAATGATCGGCCGGGTCTCCGAGGCGATCTGCAAGGGGACAGTACTGCTGCCGTCGGAACGGACACGTCGAATGGTGGACGCGGACGCACCGCGGTCGACGAAGTACGTCAAGTAATCGTCCTGGGAGAACAATACGCTTCGGGCCGCGTCCTGAAAGGAATGGATCGAAGGCGCCAGGATGTTGGTCTGCTTGTTGTACGCGCGCAGTTCCGAATCGATCTTGAGCAGCACCACGTTGTTCGCCTTGTCCACGCCGAGCGACTGGACGTTGTCGGCATTGCCGGAGAACGTGCCTATTACCTGCGGCGCCTGAAAATTCGCATCGGTCAGCACGAGGTTCGTGCCGTCCGTCGCCAGCCAGCCGATGTGCGCGTGCGAGTCATCGTAGACGGCGGTAACCGGCCGCTTCGCCACCAGTGGCGTGTCGGTTGGCGTCATGCCGACGCGCACCATGCGATATTCGTTGTCGCCTGTGCTGGCGCAGTTGCCGTCAGGCCCCGGCAGGCCGTAGACGACCGCCGAACGATCGGCGTCCTGGTAGTCGGCCGCCACGGCGGGAAAGCCGCACAGTTGGGCGGCGCCGCTCTCGGACGACAGTTGCACCGGGACCTGGCTGCCAGCCTGCCGGAGATCGACCTTCGCCAGCACATTGCCGCTCGGCAGGACGAGGCTGCGGTTATGCATTGCCGAAGCCATGCGTGGCGCAAGCGTGACCGCATGCGGCACGAGGACGGACTTGGCGTCGGTGCCGACAGGCACGTGCGGCACGATGACGCGCGGGGTGCCCGGTGCCGCGGGATCGGCCACGTAGACCTCCAGGCCGCCGTTCGCATTTGCACGGAAGCCAGACACATAGGTCAGCGGCAACTTGGGGTTCGCCAGCGCCGGGTCGGGCTTGTACACCCAGATATCGCCGGTGGTCGGCTGAATCACGCCCATCAGGCCGGCGAGTCCAGGCATGTGGTTCCACTTTCCGTAGACGCCGGTATAGGTAAAGCCGCCGAGCATCGGGCCATCACCCTCCGGGCTGACCTTGCGTGCGAACCAGCCGTCCGACGAGAGCTGGTTGGGCGGATACACGAGCCACACGTCCTTGTTGCCTTCCCACACGAGGTAAGCGTCGATGTCCGGGTCGTATTCGAGCCCCGCTGTGGAAGCCAGCGGCAGCGGGTCGCCGGCGATATGCGGCGCGAACACGCTCGGGTTCGTGGCACCCGCCGTCTTCAGGTTCCAATACAGCAACTGGTACTTCGACGCGCCGGAGAACGCGTTCGTGGCCGGAACATAGGACACCACCGAGGAAGACGCGGTGCGCGCGAAGGCCTGGCGCTCGGTATCGAGCGCGCCCACGCCGGCACCACCGTAGCTCTGTGTGACGGGGACGCCGACCAGTTCCCAGGTGTCGTCGCCCGGCGCGAGACTGTTTACCGTGTAGCGAAACAGACGGCCGAGTCCACCGGCCAGGCCGCTCGCCAACTCACCGACGTAGACGACGTCCTTGCCGTTGCGCTGCGTGACGGCCGTGACACCGCCATTGTTGTTGCGGGCGCCGACGAGTCCGGCCGCGGTCTGCACCGACTGCCGGTTTTCCCACATGAAGCCGGCCTGGACGTTCGGGTAGCTCGCGGCGTTCCACTGTGAGCCGGGCAAACCGCCGACCTTGTTCGGATCGGCCTTGAGCGGGTCGAAGAAATAGGGGCCGGTACGGGTAACGCCATCGCCGCGGTAGTACTGCTGCCCCTCGCCCGGCCAGGCGTTGCCGCCGATGTAGGCCAACCTGCGCGAGTTCTGCAGGAAGACCACGTTGTCGTAGGTCTCGCCGGCCATGGGTGAACCGTCCGGCCCGTCAGCGGTGAGGTAGACCTTCTGATCGCCGACCGGCGCCACGATGGCGCTCGGCAGCGAATCACGCTGCCACAGCAGCGTACTGCCATTGAAGCGATACACCTCGTTGCCGGAATAGGGCATGTTGTCGCCACCGAGCACGAAGAAATCACCGGTGACCGGGTCGTAGCCACCGCTCGCCCAGGCACTGATCTTTGCGGTCGGCAGGTTCGCAGGTCGCTGGCCTGCCGGCGCCCAGACGGACTGGAACTGGTTCTGGTTGACCTTCTGCCAGGTGCCTACCGGTTGCGTCGCGACGACGTCCGGCAATCCGACGGCGGAGACCAGTTGCGCGGCGGTCGCGCCGACCCCGAACAGCAAGCCGTTCAGATAATTCCTTATCGACATACGAGACCTCCGTCGCACTCCCCGAGTATCGGTCATGGAACCGCTCCTTCCGCGCAGCCGCGGCCTGCGAAATGGTCGGACACTTGCTGGCCGCTCGCAGCCACTTCGTTGCTTACACGTCCCCTGAGGACGTGGATCGCTGAATCCGGATCGCTGGGGCCTCGTCACGGATGCGGCGAGCGCGATGAGCGAACCGCCGCCGCACCGCGAGCCGGGCGGCGTTCGGCCAGATGGCTGTTTCTCCGCCGGCGCCCCTTGCCGGCCGGGCGATCGCGAATATTCGATCGCAGAATCTAGCAGGTAAGTTTCGCGTAAAGCACGCGCGCGCGGCTGGCGTCGCGGTGTTCACAAAATTTTACCGGTGACCATCGGTGTTGAACGATGCCCCGAGCGGAACGAATGGGTGCTCGGCCGCGCAGCGCCGCGAGTGACGCAGGTTGTTACCGTGGTTATGCGGAGACAATCGTTCAAAGGCAAACATGCCGTGCGTATGCCCCGGCCGAGGGCGTATCGACGGTTTTGAAGCGCACGGCCGGTCGCGTCCCTAGGGAGCGTGGCGGCCGCCTCCATTCACCTGGCGTGAGCGGAACCTCTCGTCTGCGCACGCCACCTGTGGCATGGTCATCGCCATCACGCCCGCACAACCAAGAGGCAGCAAGATGGCAGACGAACTGTGGCGCAGAACCGCGATCGAACTCGCCGCGCTGATCAGCAAGCGCGAGGTTTCCAGCCGCGAGGTGGTGACCAGCCACCTCGAGCGCATCGCGGCGGTCAACGGCGCGGTCAACGCGGTGACCGTAACGCTTGCCGACGATGCGCTGGCCGCGGCCGACGCCGCCGACCGCAGCGCCCCGCAGGGGCCACTGCATGGCGTGCCCTTCACCATCAAGGAAAACATCGATTGCATGGGATCGGCCACCACCCAGGGCCTGGCGATGTTCGCCGCCGCGGCGCCGCCGCAGGACGCGCCGGTGGTGGCACGCATGAAGGCGGCGGGCGCTATTCCGCTGGCGCGCACCAACCTGCCGGAGATGGGCCTGCGCATCAGCACCAACAACGCCCTGCGCGGTTGCACCAACAATCCGTGGAACCTGGACCTGGTGGCAGGTGGTTCGAGCGGCGGCGAAGGTGCGGCGCTGGCCAGCGGCATGACGCCGTTCGGCCTCGGCAACGACATCGGCGGCTCGTTGCGCAATCCCGCCTACTGCTGCGGCATCACCTCGCTCAAGCCGACCACCGGGCGCATTCCGCTGGCGTGGTGCGCCGCGCCCGACATGGGCATCGCCTTTCGCCTGATGGCGGTCGAAGGCCCGATGGCGCGCAGCGTCGCCGATCTGCGCCTCGGCCTCTCGATCCTGGCCGGTTGGCACGCGCGCGATCCGTTTTCGGTGCCCGCGCCGCTGCAGGGTCCGCCCGTCGCGAAACGCGCGGCGCTGGTCACCGCGCTGCCCGGGACTTCCCTGCCCGCGGCAACCGTGGCCGCGGTCGAACGCGCCGGCGCGGCGCTGGTCGCCGCCGGCTGGACGGTCGACACCGTCACGCCACCCGAGATCGACGCCATCAACCACACCTGGGGGCAGATGCTCGCGGCGGACGTCGCCGACATGCTGCCGACCCTCGCCAGCATCATGTCGGCGGGCCCGGTGATGGCCATGGAGCAGCTCGTCGCGCGCTTCGGCGGCGCGGCCTTGCACGGCAACGCACGATTCGTCGAACGCGACCGCCTCGCCCAGGCCTGGTCACGCCTGTTCCTCGACTGGCCGTTGGTGATCGGGCCGATCTGGACCGACCTGCCGTTTCGTCACGACGAAGACCTCGACCCGCACACCGGTCTCGACACCACGCTCTCGCGCCTGCGCTTCATCACCCCCGGCAACCTGCTCGGCATTCCGGCGGTGGCGGTGCCGACGGGCGTGGCCGACGGGTTACCGACCGGCGTGCAGGTCTATGCCGAGCGCTGGCGCGAGGATCTGTGCCTCGACGGTGCAGCGGTGATCGAAGCGGCCTGCGGCGCCATCACGCCCATCGATCCGGTGCGACGCTAGCGCCGCGCGCGCCGGCCGTGCAGCGCAAGCGCGGCCAGTGCCACGCCCAGCAACGCGCCCGGCGCCGGCAGCGGCACGGGCGCCGGCGTGAAGTGCCGCAGATCGACGAAGCCCGCGCCGATCACCACTTCGAAACTGCCGCCTTCGAAATGCACCAGCCCGTTCACGATGTTGTCGAAGATGCCGCTGACACTCGCCGCGCTGAGAATGCGAAACACATCGCCGTCGCCGGGCGCGAAGCCACCGACGAGATCGAGCTCGAGACGCCCGTCGAGGCGGGCATTGCCGGTCACCGCCACGCGGTCGAAATCGACGCCGGCGTTCGCACCGCCGAGTTCGATCTCGAGCAGGCCCAGCGGATCGAAATCCAGGTTGCCGCCAAAGGTCAGCAGCCCGGCCGAACTGCCGGGCGCGATGGTCACGCCTTCGGAGAGCGTGGCTTTCACCAGCTCGACCCGTCCATTGCCGGCAATCACACCACCGTGCAAATGGACGAAGGGCGCGGCGGGATGGCCATTGCCAAGCGCGATGATGCTGCCTGCCGCGGTTTCGAGGCGGCCACCATGGTTGTCGATGACGACGCCGGCGCTGGTCGCACCCTCGAAGCTCAGAAGCCCGCCACCCTGCGCGGCCAGCACGCCGCGATTGACGACATTGCTCTGAATCAACACGCGGCCATTCGCGCCCTCGCCCTGCACGCGACCGTGGTTCTCGAGCAAGAGGTTGACGGTGCCGGAGGCATTGGCCTGGTTGCCGAGGACCTGGCCGCCACCCAGTACCAGCCGTGCGCCGGGCGCGGTGCCGTCGATCAGCATCTCGTCGCCCTGTGCGAAGCGCACGCTGCCGTGGCCGTCCAGGCGTAGTTCGCCCGCCACGGCGAGTCGCGCGTTGCCCGAAAGGAAGCCAGTCGTATCTTCGAGCAACAGCGTGCCGTGGTTGTTGAGCGTGCCGAACGCGGTGGTGGTGCCTCCGGCACGCCGCAGTGTCGCGCCGGCTTCAAGCGTGAGTGCGCCGCGCGTGGCGCCGTCGAGCACGAGTGCCGTCGCACTGCGCAGCACACCGCTTCCACCCAGCGTGCCGCCGCGCAGCGTGGTGGCAGGCGACAAGGGGTGACCGCCGCCGAGTTGCACCGTCGCGCCGGCGCCCGCCTCGATGCGACCAGCGGCGTTGTCGATCACCAGCCCCGCGCTCAATGACGGGTTGAAGTGCAGCGTGCCGCCGTCGCGCGCCGCCATGAGACCGAGATTGGTGACGTCACGCTGCACGAACAAGGAGGCATTGTTGCCATGGGCCAGCACTTCGCCGTGATTCACCGTGGCGACATCCAGCGTGGCACTGGTATTCGCCGCGGTGTGCAGGCGTTGCCCGGTACCCAGCACCAGTTGCGCGCTGGCGTCGCTACCGTTGACGAGGCTCTCGGTATTGCCGCTCATCAGGATCTCGCCCACACCGTCGATGTGCAGCGTGCCGCCCACCATGATCCGCGATGGGCCACTCAGAAAGCCGGTGGTGTCCTCGATCTTCAATACGCCGTCGTTGACCAGCGTGCCGACGGCGGTCGTGGTGCCGCCCGAGCGCGTGAGGGTTGCGCCGTCTTCCAGCGTGATTGCGCCATTCGTCGCGCCGTCCAGCACCAGGCCCGTGCCACCGCGCAGCGCGCCGGGCCCGCCGAGCGTGCCGCCGCGCACGGTGGTGGCCGGTGACAAGGGGTGACCACCGCCCAGCTGCACCGTCGCGCCCGCCGCGGCCTCGATGCGGCCGCCGAGGTTGTCGATCACGAGTCCCGCCACCGCGCCAGGTTCGAACACCAAGGTGCCGCCGGCGCGCGCCGCGAACAGTCCGCGGTTGGTGATTTGACCGCGCACGACGAGCGTCGAATTGGCGCCTTCGCCGACCACCTCGCCGTGATTCTCCATCGCGACATTCACGCTGCCGAAAGTGTTTGCCGCGGTATGCACACGCTGATCGGCGCCGAGCACCATCAAGGCCGTCGCATCGGTGCCGTCTATGAGAGTCTCGCTGTTGTCGGCAAGCAAGATTTCGCCGCTGCCGTCGACGTGCCAGGCGCCGCTCACCGCGAGCCTGGCATTGCCTGAAAGAAAGCCGGTGGTGTCCTCGAGTTTCAGCGTGCCATCGTTGACGAACGTGCCGAACGCGGTGGTCGTACCGCCTCCGCGTACCAGGGTCGCGCCGTCCTCCAGCGTGATCGCGCCGTGTGCGAGGCCGTCGAACACCAGCGCGTTCAGTCCGCGCAACAGCCCGGGCCCGGCGAGCGTGCCGCCGCGCAGAGTGATCGCGGACGACAGCGGATGTCCGTCACCGAACAACACCGTGCCGCCGGCCAGCGCCTCGATACGACCATCGGCGTTGTCGATGACGAGACCCGCTG
Source organism: Pseudomonadota bacterium (assembly GCA_016719885.1). NCBI lineage: Bacteria > Pseudomonadati > Pseudomonadota > Pseudomonadota bacterium. The sequence goes on from JADJYF010000015.1 coordinate 102,413, forward strand.
CGAGCGGGCTCGAGAATTTGAGCGTGCCACCGCCGGCCGCCGACATCACACCGCGGTTGGCCACTTCCCCTTGCACCAGCAGCGAGGCGCCGCCGCCGTCGATATCGACCAGCCCTTCATTGCTGAGCGCGACGTCGACAGTGGCGGCGGCGCCTGCCGCCACGGCCAGGGTGTGATCGGTGCCGTTGACCAGCATCGCGTCGCCGCCGTCAGCCTCGAAACGATTGGCGTCACCGGCCGCCACCAGCACGCGGCCAGAGCCATCGAAGCGCGTGGCGCCGTCCAACACGAAACGCAGCGAGCTGTTGAAGGTGTTCTCCTCGAGCGCGATGGTGCCGTCGTTATGGAACTGGCCGTGCCAGCGATGTAACGCCGTCGCAAGCGCAATGGTCGTGCCGTCGATGGCCAGGCTCGGGGTGCCGTCCCAGGTGCTGGGCGCGAGTACGTTCAATCGGCCGCTGCCGCTCCAGCGGCCGCCGCGGAAGGTATTGCCGACCAGCGCATCGGCGACGGTGCCGGCGGCGAGATGCACGGTGCCGTTGTGCATGGCGAGGTCGACGCCGCGAAAGCGCAGCGTGCCACCAGCAGTCGCGAATTCACCGCCGAGCGTGATGCCGCCGGACACCTCGGTGCGGCCATTGGTGACGGTGAAACCTGCGCCCGCCGCGGCGTCCAGTACACCACCGTCGATGAAGTTGTCGCCACGCAGCTCGAACGCTCCGCCCGCCTCAACGAACAGGCGGCCATGATTGTCGACCGTGACCTCTTCCAGGATCATCGTGCCGAGCAGCCGCGCGCCTATCTCTCCACCGTTGTCGATGTCGGTCTGTTCGATCTTGACCAGGCCGTGGTCGGCAATCACCTCGCCATCGTTGGCGAAGCTCAACAGCGGCGCGAGCCGCAGTTCGCCACCGGCCTCGCCCGGCACGCGGCCCGCGGCGCGCAGCGAGCCGCCGTTCACCAATTGCAGACCGGTGAAACGCATGGCCCGCGTCGACACGTCGGCCAACACCGTGCCGTCATTGATGAACACGCTGCTCGCCACGTTGCCAAAGCCTGACAGCGTATGTGCCTCATCATGCGTGATGACGCCAAGACCCGTGATCACGGCGTCGTCGCTGCCGAGCGCGATCTCACCCGCACCGAGGATCGACATGGCGAACGGCGCGGCCAGCGAACCCGCGCCGTCGAGCGTGATGCGGCCTTGATTGGTGATGAGGCTGCCGACGCCCTCGATACCATTGACGGTCAGACTGCCCGAACCGCCGATGCCGAGTTCGCCGCCGCTGGCCAGCGCCAGGGTCGATACCTCGACGCCCAGGAAAGGCACCGGCACGCCGAGTTCGCCCGGCACCACGCCATCGTCGAGATGCACATGGCCGTTCGGGATCAGGACAAAGAAGTAATCCGAACCGTCGTTGTCGGGAAAGAATTTCCAGGGACTCGAGAAGTCGACGATGGCCCAGTCACCGGGCCGGAGTGCAAGCCAGTTGCCGTTGCCGCCTATCCAGGTGGCGGGAAACGGCAGCGCGTGAACGGTGGGCGCGGTAATGGCGAGCATCAGCGCGGTGACGCGGGTGACGGGCGAACAGAACCGGGACCAACGCAGCATGGGCACCATCCTCGAACATGGCGCACGGCGCGGCGCGCGAGGGCCGCGCGACTACAACCGTGGCAGAAACATCGAACCGCGGCCGCCCCGGGGGCGGGGTCATGCGTTCGAGTGTAGACCGGGCGAAGCGAGGCAGCGCAGCGCGCGGCGGCCACGGCCGCGTCGTGCCTGGAAATTCATGGTCGTGTGACAAGCTTTTACAATCGTGCGGCGCGCGCGGACCTCGATCGCCGATGACGGGCAATGGGCGCACGCCTCGTTCCAAGCCTGCCCGGCTCAGCATCGCTTGCCTGTGCGCGCGCGCCCGACGGCGGCTCGCGCGCGTTCCCTGAAAGTCGGCACGCCGCGATTAGCCGGCGCCGCCGTGCTCCGCCCAGTTCAATGCCCACCACAATTCGAACAAGACCTCGAGCCGTTCGAAATCGGCGCCACTCAGTTCGGCGGCGCGCGCCAGCCGATGACGGATGGTATTGGGATGCACACCGAGAGCCGCCGCGGTATCGGCGATGCGCGCGCCATTCGCAAGATGGGTCTTCAGCGTATCGATCAACTGGCGACCGAACTCGCCCGCCTCACGCAGCGGCGCGAGGTGTCGGACATCGAGCAACTGCCCGAGATCGGCTTCCGCGCTGACCGCGACCTTGAGTGAGAGGTCGCCGAGTTCGTGCGGTCCTTCCAGGCCGAAGCCGCGCGCGACCTCGAGCAGCCGGCTGGCCATCACGTAAGCCTGGGCCAAACCTTCGACGGGACACGGCCCCGCCACCCCCGCGGTGTAGCCGGACTCGCCGCGCGGTGGCCGCAGCGGCGCCAGCACCGTCACGTCGCCATCGACGATGCCGCACAAGGGCCGACAGCCGTAAGTGCGCAAGCTCGACTCCAAACGTCCACGCAGGGTTTCGCGGGCCACGGGCGTCGCGGCGCGTGCACGCAGCACGTAGTAGCTGCGATCGGGTCCGAGTCCGAAGCCGGCCATGCGCTGACGCAGTTCGACCAGCGGCAAGTTGCCGAACACCAGGGCACGCAGCAGGTCGAGTCGCCGCCCCTCGTCGTGACGCGCGAGATCGAGTTCGGCGGCAAGTCGCGCGACCACCACCGCCGAAGTCAGGGCATCGGCGCTCGCCCACAGCAAGCGCAAGGCCGCCAGCAGCCGTTCGCGCGGTACGCCGTGATGCTCGGCATGGCCGAGAAAAGCATCGCCCAGCAGACGCAGCACCAGCCGGTAAGCGTCGTAGAGCGTGTCGGCCGGCACGCCCTGGGCGGTGCGTTCGCGCGCACGTCGTGCTTCGTCGAGCTCGCCCGCGCCGGGCGGCTGACCGCTGCGCAGGATCGCGCACAGCTGGCTGACGTTGCGCAGGCCCGATTCAACCAGTGAGGCCCGCGGCACCCGCGCGTTCACGTAGTCCGAAAAACGCGAGAGCACCGCGTCCGCCTGCATCTCTGCGAGACGGCCGGCGTCCGCTTCGAAGGCGGCTACGGCATGCGCGAAACGAGCTTCGGCGGTGGTCATGGACTCGCTGCGTGGTGGCGCTGGGAGCGCTAGTGTGCCAGCGCGAGCCGGGTATTGTCGTCGCCGCGAACGCGCCGTCAGCTGACCTGCCGCGCGTGTCCTGACCAATAGGGCGCACGCACCGCCTTCTTGTCGACCTTGCCGTAGGTGGTCTTGGGCAACGCCGCCACGAAGCTGATGTGCTTGGGTTTCTTGTAGCCGGTGAGGTGCTCGGCGAGGAAGGCCAGCAGATCGTCCTCGCCGAGCGTGTGCCCCGCGTTCAGCACCACCTGCGCCGACAGTGCCTCGCCCCACTTCGCGTCGGGCACGCCGAATACGCAGGCTTCGCTGACCTTGGGATGCAACAGCAGCACTTCCTCGACCTCGCGCGGATAGATGTTGAGACCGCCGGAGATCACCATGTCCTTGCTGCGGTCGAGAATGTAGACGTAGCCGTCGGCATCCATACGACCGAGATCGCCGGTGTGCAGCCAGCCGTTGCGCAAGGTCTCCGCGGTTTCCTCCGGTCGGCACCAGTAACCGGCCATCACCGAGCCACCGCGGATGCAGATCTCGCCGACCTCGCCGCTTGGCAGTTCGCGGTCCTGCGGATCGAGGATGCGTAAATCGATGCCGGTGCGCACGCGTCCGCACGACATCAAGCGATGCGCGCCCGGTCCATCGATATCGTGTTCGGCGGCCGGCAGGTAGGTGCCGGTCATCGGCGACTCGGTCTGGCCGAAGCCTTGGATGAAGATGGGTCCCAGCGTATCGATGGCGCGACGCAGATCGTCGACATACATCGGCGAACCGCCGTAGAACACCCAGCGCAGCGATGACAGGTCGCGGCGCTTCGCATCCGGATGCTCGACCACCATCTTGATGATGGTCGGTACCAGGAACAAGGCGTTCACACGGTGGCGCTCGACCATTTCGAGGAACAACGCTACGTCGAATCCGCTGCGCGACAGGATCACCTGCGCACACCCCTTGGCGGTGAACACCAAGCCGACATGCCCGGAGCCATGGGTCAAGGGCGCGGCGTGTATGCCAACGTGTTCGCTCGTCAGCGGGAAGAAGTCCGCGAGCATGCCCAGCACTTCGAACACCAGTACGCCGTGGGTGAGCATGGCGCCCTTGGGGCGGCCGGTGGTGCCCGAGGTGTAGGCCAGCCACGCGAGTTCGTCAGCAGACACCGCGACGCTCGCAAACGCTCCGCGCTCGCGCGCGACGATGGTTTCCCAGGCGTCGTCGCCGTCACCCTCCGCGGCAATGACATGGGCCAGCGCCGGCAGGCGCGCGCGCAGCGTGGCGAGGGTTGGCAGATGCCGTGTGCTCGCCACCACCGCGCGCGCACCCGAATCCTCGAGGTGATAGGCAATCTCGCTGGTGGTGAAGCGCGCGTTGAGCGGCACCACCGCGAGGCCGGCCTTCCAGCAGCCGCACATCGCCTCCAGCACTTCCGGACAGTTGTCGAGCAGCAGCGCCACGCGGTCGCCGCGTTCGAGCCCGCGTGCCACGAGTTCATGGGCGAAAGCGTCGGCGCGTGCGTTCGAATCGCCGTAGCTGCGCGTGCGGCCTTCCCAGATGAAGGCGGTGCGCGTCGGCAGGCTGCGCGCGGTATGGGTGAGGAAGTCGCCGGCGTTCATGGGAGCGCTCAGCGCCCGGCGCGCTGGTAGACGTCGCGATAGGGGCGCGCAACGACCCGGAAGCCGTTACGCATGAAGAAGCCACGTATGGCGTTTTCGGCGTCGTGACGCGTGCGCTCCGGCGCCGTCATCTGGTCTGCCCAGGTCTTCAAGCGCTTGAGGAATTCATTCTTGGCCGCCGCGTCGCCGCGCGCGGCGGCGACAATCGCATCGGGCGAAGCGCCGACGAACGCGCAGTAGTCGGCCAGCCAATCGAGCTTGCGCGCGCGATCGGCGGCGGGACGCAGGGCAACCGAGGTGCTCGCCTCGATCCAGGTGCGCACACTCATTTCGGTCCACAAAGGGTGATCGATTTCGCTCATGGGTGCACCTTCGATCATTCTTCGGGATAGCCGTACATGCGCGCCAGGTAACGCAGCTCGTCCGCGCGCCCCGGCAGCGGCGCGGGCGCCTGCAGCAGTCCCTCGGCCTCGAGTTCGGCGACGACCTTCGGATCGCGCTTCATCGGAATGCCGTGTTTCATGCGGAAGTAGAGTTCCTCGTAGGGTTTGCGCGGCCGCTGCCCGCCGGCATCGGCGCCCTCGGCCGGGTAGCCGAGCAGTTGCACCCACACCGGCACCCAGCTGTCCGGTGCGCCGAGGGCCTGCTTGACCTTGGCCACCATCGAAGGACGACCGACGGTGTGCAGGCAGGTGCCGAGGCCGGCGTCGACGGCAGCCAACACCGCCACCGCGCAGGCACCCACCGTCTCACCGTGCGCCATGGCGCGCGACACTTCCTCCGGCATGTCGTGCAGGATCTCCTGGATCGAAGCCATGCCCTCGGGCGTTTCCTCGCCGCCTTCGATGGCGGCCTGGATGGTGTCCTTGGCCCAGCCGTAGGCGGCCGGGATGGCGCCGACGCCGAGCAGCTCGATGGTGTTGCGCACGAAGTTGTCCGGGCGCGCCACGGCCAGGTCGCCGAACCAATAGATCCACACCGGCGCCTGCACGTGGGCTCCTTGCCAGTTGTCGGCGCGCAGCAGCAGTTCGCGGGTGTTGTCGTCGAGCTCGTCGCGGTACACCACTATCGCTCGCCACGGCTGCAGGTTGCCCGGGCAGGTGGTCCAGCGCACCGCCTCGAGTATGCGTTGGATCTTTTCCTCCTCCACCGCCTGCCAAGTCTTGTAATAGCGGATGCTGCGCCGCGAACCGACCACGCGATTGAATTCCATGGTGCTCCCCTCGAAGGTGCTCGGCGAATGCCGATGCGTGTCGGCATTCTCATGAGCGCGCGGATAGGTGGTCAACGGCGCGGCCTACAAACGGGACGGGCGGGCGTTGTGGTTTTCGACAACGTGACTCGTGCACCCACTGGGGCGCTGGTCGGCGAGGCGCTGACAGGCGCCAGCGCGGGCAGGGGGGCGGCAGCGCGGTACCCCAGCGCCCGCACGCCGTACCGGCGCGCGGCCTTGTGCGAAACTCGCAGGCGGTGATGGCCGCCGCGAGTGGGGCGCAGCGGCGTCGCCGACCAACATCGATTCGAACGGGAGGCGCGGAACCATCATGCGAATTGCACTTGCCGTGCGCGGCTTTTCCCACGTCAGGCGAATACTGGCCGCGGCCTTTGGTGACGAGGCCATCGTCGAATGCGACGCCAGCGACATCGTCGATGTCGCGCGCGAGGTGGACGTCATTGTGCCGATCATGACGCGCCTCCCGCAGGCCGCGTTGACCGGCGGTCGCCTCAAACTCGTTCAGCAGTACGGCGTGGGCCTCGACATCGTCGACATCGATGCGGCAAGCCGCGCCGGGGTGCTGGTCGCCAACGTGCCGAGCGTCGGCTCGGGCAATGCCGAATCAGTGGCCGAACTCGCGGTGTTGCTGATGCTGATGCTCGGCCGCCAGGTTCCGCTCGCCCAGCAGCGTTTCCGCGAACGGCGCTTCAGCGGGCCCATGGGCCGCGCGCTGTGGGGCAGCACCGTGGTGATCCTCGGCCATGGCGGCATCGGCGAGGAAATCGCGCGGCGCCTCGGCGGTTTCGGTGCACGCCTGGTCGCCGTATCGAGACACGGCCCGCGCGGCGAACGCGCGCGCGACCCGGCCGTGAACCTCGAGCGCCATGTCGCGGCGACGGAACTGATGGAGGTGCTGGGCGAGGCGGACTACCTGGTGGTGGCGGCGCCGGCCACGCCGGACAACATCGGGCTGGTCGACGCACGCGTGCTTGGCGCCCTGAAGCCCGGCGCCTTCCTCGTCAACATCGCGCGTGGCCAGGTCATCGAATACCAAGCGCTGCTCGAGGCGCTGCGCAGCGGGCATCTCGCCGGCGCGGGCCTCGACGTGTTCTGGACCGAACCGTTCGATCCCGACGATGCGCTGCTGCAATACAACGTCATCGCCACGCCGCACGTCGGCGGCGTGACCGAGGAAAGCCTGCGCGGCATCGGCGCGGCGGTGGTACGCAATATTGAAAAGCTCGAGCGCGGCGAACTGCCCGAGCACTGCGTCAACGCCGACGTGTGGCCGAAGCTTCGGGCCGCGCTGGCGGGTGCGCCCTGAATAGCCGTACGTCGTTCGCCGGCGTCCCATCGCTCGGTGCCGGACCGCAGCGCGCCCGGCATGCATGGCATCGAAGCGGCGCGCAGACCGGGCAAAATGCCCGGCGCGCGACGGGCAGCGTGACCTTGGCGCGCACCGCGCCGCGCCGCTAAGTTGTTCCTTGCGGCGAGTGGCCGCGCTATCGGAATGCCGTCATGCCCAGCTCGAAGCCCCTGCGCCACGCCCATGTGTTCTGCTTGATGTTCCTGCTGTTTGCCGGCACTGCCCACGCCGCCGGCGAACGCGTGCTGGTGCTCGACTTCGGACTCGAAGATGACACGCTGCTGCCGCGGGTGCCGGCCGAAGTCGCGCGCTCCGCGGCCCTCGCGCCGTTCCTGCGCGAACGCTTGAAAGCGAGCGGCGTGACCGTCATCGAACGGCCGGTCGACGAAGAGACGCGCGCGCTCGCGTCCAACGGTTACTACCTCGCCCATCCGGCCGCCGTCGCGGCACTCGGGCGCGCAGCAGGCGCGGACTGGGTGGCGTTCGGCGTGCAGCGCAAATTCAGTTTCCTGATCTCGTGGTTGCGGCTGTTCCTCATCGACACCCACCGCGAACTCGCGGTGGCGCGGGTCGAAGCGGATCTTCGCGGCGCCATGACCGACGAACGCATGACGCGCCGCGCCGCCGTCAGCCTCGCGGACCAGTTGCTGGATGTATTCACTTCACTCAAACGCGCGCCGGTGGCGGCGCGCTGAGCCGGCCCGCATCGCGAGCGCAGCCGCCCTCAGGCGAGGGCGTCGTCGAGCGCGAGTCCCACGCGACGACAGATCTCGTCGATTTCGTCGGCCTGCACCACCAGCGGCGGCGCGATGATGAGACTGCGACCGGCCAATCGCGCCACCACGCCGCGCTCGAGCAGTTTTTCGTAGACGCGTTCCAGCACCGCGTCGGCATCGCCGTTGATGGGACGATCGTCGGCATCACGGCGCAGGAAATCGAGACAACCGGCGAGGCCGGCGCCGCGTACATCACCGACCAGCGGGTGATCGCGAAAGGCATTCAATCCGGCGTGCAGCCTGGCGCCCATCGCCGCGGCGTGGGCCACCAGTCCATCGCGCTCGATGATCTCGATGGTTTTCAAGGCGGCGGCCGCGCCGACCGGGTGGGCAGCATAGGTGCCGGCATGGGCGAGCGTGCCGACACGTTCCGAACCGCGTTCGAGATCGCGATACAAATCCTTGCCAATGGCAACCGCCGACAGCGGGAAATAGCCCGAGGTGATGCCCTTGGCCATGGTGGCGTGGGCGGGCTTCAGGCCGAAGGTCTGACTGCCCCACCACTGCCCGGTGCGTCCACAACCGGTCACCACCTCGTCGGCCACCAGCGCAATGCCATGGGCTTCGAGCACCGGCACGATGCTCGGAAAATACTCGGCCGGCGGCAGCTTGAAGCCTGCTGAAAAACTGATCGGTTCGCAGAAGAACGCCGCGATGCTGTCGGCGGGCTCGCGCGCAATCAGCGTTTCGAGCTCCCGTGCCAGGCGCTGGCAGAACGCCGCCGGGCTTTCACCGACCTCGCGCTCGCCGTGGTAATCCGGCTGCGCCACGTGGCGGAAGCCTTCGATGGGCAGCCCGAATTCCTCGTGGTGCCCGCCGGTCAGGCTGGCGGACGCCAGCGTGCCGCCGTGGTAGCTGCCATGGCGACCGATGATGGTGGTGCGGCGCGGCTCACCGCGCGCCACGGCGCCGAAACGCAGCAGCTTGATCAGGAAATCGATGGCCTCCGAGCCGGTCGAACCGAACAGCAGGTGCGCATCGGCGACCGGCACCAGGCTGACCAGCTTCTCGGCCAGTTCCAGCGAAGCGCGGCTGGTGCGATGCAAGGCCGACACGAAGAACGGCAGCTCGCGGTACTGGCGCTCGATGGCGTCGATCAGTTCGGCATTCTGATAGCCGAGCGAGGCGACGTAGAACGACGCCGTGGCCTCGATGTATTCGCGCCCGTCGGTATCGTAGACGTAGATGCCACGGCCGTATTCCATGAAGCGCGTTGCGCTCGCGGTGTTGTCCGACACGCGCTGGAAGCCGAGCAGCATCGGCAAGCGTTCGTCCTCGGTGCCGCGCTTCGAAATGGTCGTCATGCGTGCCGCTCCCGCGGATGATTCAGTGCGCACGCGCGGCGCGCAGTGCGTCGCGTTGCGCGGTGGTGGCGGCCACGTCCACCGCCAGCGTCTCGTCGAGGCGCGTGTCGCTGAACACCACGCCATAGACCTCGCGCGCGTGGGCGAAAGTGACATAGCGCTCGAGCACGTCTTCGCGCACGCGTTCCGGTTCGCGCTCCAGCGGATCGCCATAGCCGCCGCCCGCGGTCTCGACGCCGTTCAACCACATGCCGGTATCGAGCACTATCTGCCCGACGCTCGGCGCACGCACGCGCTGGCCGTCACGGTCGATGACATGCATCGCTCCGATGTTGCCGTCACCGCCGCCACGCACGCCGCGCGCCGGATTGACCTGGCCGTCGGCCGCGAACACCACCGTCATCGGCGCATCGCTCGGCCCATAGGTGATCTCGACGCCCGGTCCGCCGCGACGGCGGCCGGCGCCCATGGTGTCGGTGGTCAGTCGGATCTCGCGGTAGTGGATGGGGTAACTCAGCTCGCTCACTTCGACGCTGTCGCGATACATGAGGCCGGCCACGACCGGGATGCCGTAGGTGATCCAACCATCGCACTCGGGTCCACCGGGGCCGCCGTTGTTGCCGATGATGAGCTGGTTGACGTAAGGGTGATTACCGTGGCGCGGGTCGCGGCCCGAGATCACGCAGAAGCCCGCGCCCATGCCGATGCCGCCTTCGGCAAGGCCGTAGCCTTCACCGAGATCCGACAGCGCCGCCTGCACCGTGTTGAGCAGGCGATCCGAGACGTTGGTGGTGGCCACCGAACAGCTGTGAGGAAAGCGCGGAATGCCAATGGCCGCGCCTTCGCGCAGCTTCACTTCCACGCAGCGATAGGAGCCGCCGTTGCGCGGGATGTCGCTCGGCAGGCAGTTGAAGATGCCGGCCACGGAATTGCTGATGGAGCAGGCTTCCGAGAGATTGAGACCGTTGTCCATGTTGTCGATGTTGTCGGTCAGGTCGATGACGATGCGCGCCGCCGCCGGGTCGACACTGACCCGCGCATGCACCGGGATGCCATCGGGCATCATCGGCGGCAGGGGATCGTGGGCGCTGTGCCGCTCGACGGTCGCGGCCGGCAGGTTGCGGATGGCCTGGCGCATGCGCGCCTCGCTGTAGTCGAACCACTCGGTGACGAAACGCGCGAGCGTGTCGGCGCCGTACTTGGCGAACACCTCGTGGATGCGCTTCTCGCCGGTACGCACCGCCGCCAGCATGGCCAGGAAATCGCCGTACCAGTAATCCGGCACGCGGATGCGGCGCTGGCACATGCGGATGATGTCGTCGATGTTGCGCCCGCCGCGCTGCACGCGCACCGCCGGGAAAATCAGCGCACCTTCTTCATAGATATCACGCGCGGCGGCGTGATAGGTGGTCGGCAGGCTGTTGCCGATGTCGGCCTGGTGGGCCTTGGCGCACACGTTGAACACGTGCTTGCCTTGCCAGAACACCGGCACGATCAAGGTGTGATCGGCGGGATGGGAATTGCCGCTGTAGGGATCGTTGTGCAGGTAGGCATCGCCCTCGGCGATGTCGTCATGGAAGGCGCACATCGCCGCGGTCTGCAGGTTGAGGCCGTAGGTGTGCGCCGGCAGCCCCTCGGCCGTGGCGAACAGCTGGTTGTCGGCGGTGGTGATGCCGCAGGAGAAATCGCGCGCCGAGTTGATCACCGCCGAACGGCCGGTGCGCAGCATGGTGTTGGTCATTTCGCGCACCACGCCGTCGAAGCGGTTGGCGAGCACCGCGAGCAGCATGGGCGAGAGGGTGCGGGTGGCGCCGTCAGTGCGGGTGGTGGTGGTCACGGGTGCCTCCTGGTTCAAGCGCTGAGCTCGATGACATAGCTGTCGTTGGCGGTCAGCCGCGCGCGCGTGCCGGGCGGCAGGACCAGGGTGGTGGTGGCTTCCTCGATGATGGCCGGACCGCTGACCTCGGCACCAATGGCCAGCGCATCGCCGCGCACCACGGTCGCATCGCGCGGACCTTCGAGGTCGAACCACACCTTGCGTCGGGTCGGGCGTGCGTCGCGCGTGGCGCCCTGGCCGACCACCGCGATCTCGGGCAGCGCCACCGCGAGGCGTCCGGTCCAACTCAGGAATTCCACGGCGCTGGCGCGATCCTCCACTTCGAACACGCGGCGGTGCGCGGCATGGAAGGCTTCCACCAGCGCCTGCTCGGCAGTGTCATCGCCGATGCGTGCCGCCGGCAGGTCGACGCTCAAGTCCCACACCTGCGCGGTGTAATGGGCATCGACGCGGTAGTGGCGCGTGAGTTTCGTGAAACCGCGCGCGGCGAGGCGCGCGGCGAAAGCGTCGAGCCGCGCATCGATGTCGTCCAGCGCGCGGTTGACCAGCGCGCGGTCGAAGGCATCGGAGCGCGTCGGCGCGGCGGCGCTGGCTTCGGCCTGGATGTCGGAGAACTGCATGCCGCAGGCGGACAGCACGCTGGCGGTGCGCGGCGCGATGACGGCGCGACACTGCAGCTCGCGCGCGATCGAGACGATGTTGAGCCCGGCCGCGCCGCCGCCGGCGACGATCACCGCTTCCGAAGGGTCGATGCCTTCACTGACGGTGATGTCCTTGATGGCGTTGATCATGGTCTCGTTGGAAACCGCGAATATCGAATAGGCGGCCTGCTCGGCGCTGATGGCCAGCGGCTGGGCGATGCTCTCGATGGCACGCAGCGCGGCCGCGGTGTCGAGGCGCATGCGACCGCCCAGGAAAAATTCCGGGTCCAGGTAGCCGAGCACCAGCGCCGCATCGGTGACCGTCGCGCGCGTACCGCCGCGTCCGTAGCAGGCCGGGCCCGGCTCGGCGCCGGCGCTTTGCGGGCCGACGTGCAGCAGGCCGGCGTCGTCCAGCCACGCGATCGAACCACCGCCGGCGCCGACGCTGCGTGCATCCACCGCCGGAATGCCGAGCATGTGGCCGGTGAAGCGTTCGCCGAGCCAGGTCTCCTGGGTGATGGCGATGTGATTGTCGCGCACCAGGCTGACGTCGAAGGTGGTGCCGCCGGTGTCGACCACCAGCGCCGGCTCCGCGCGTGCTTCGAGTTGCGCATAGCGGCGTCCCGCCACCGGTCCCATGGCGGGGCCCGAGCGCACGGTGTGGATGGGTCGCTCGATGACGCTCTCGACGTCGATGCAGCCGCCGATGGTGGTGCTGATCAAAAGCTCGCCGCGGTAACCCGCCTCGCGCAGATCGAGTTGCAGGTCGCGCAGATGCGCCTGCATGAAGGGCTTGATCGAGGCATCGATGGCCACCGACGAGGCGCGCCGGTATTCGCGCAGGATGGGATTCAATGCATGGCCGAGCGTATAGGGCACGCCGGGCAGGTGTTGTTCGATGAGTTCGGCGAGGCGCCGCTCGTGCACCGGGTTCGCCGTCGCCCACAGCAGCGCCACCGCCAGCGCTTCGAAGCCCTGCGCGCGGATGGTTTGCAGCACGCCCTCGGCCTGCGCCACGTCGAGCGCCTTCAAGACCCTGCCCGTGGCATCGACGCGTTCGTCTATCTCGAAGGTGTGGCGGCGCGGGATATAGGGCTTGGGAAACGGCGTCGAGAAATCGTGAGGGTTGAACTTGCCGCCCTCGCGCAGCACCAGGATGTCGGGGAATCCGGCGGTGGTGAGGAACGCGGTCTTGGCCACCGAGCCGGTGACGATGGCATTGGTCGCGCGCGTCGTGCCGTAGATGAAGATGGAGGTGCGGGCCAAGACTTCGGCCATGCCGAGCTCGAGCTTTTGCGCGGCATCGGTGAGCGCCGCGGCCAGTCCGCCGAAGATGCGCGACGGCGTGGTGAGCGCCTTGCCGATGGTGAAGCGTCCGGCACCGTCAACCACCACCACGTCGGTGAAAGTGCCGCCGGTATCCACGCTGATGCGCCACGCCTGTTCGCCGCCCCGCTCCGCCATGTCGCTCGTCCGTCGCTCTTGTAGTGGCCCGGACTATAGGTAGCTGTGATCACAGATGTCAATTACACTGCCGGCATTGTCCGTATCCGGAGATCCCATGGCCACTCCAGCGCCGGTGTTCGCCCGCGTCGAGCGCGTGACCCTGAACGGCCTCGCCTATGACGGTTTGAAGAGCGCGCTGTTGTCGGGCCGCCTCGAACCGGGCGCGGTACTGACCCTGCGCCAGCTCGCCGACGAACTCGGCACCAGCATGATGCCGGTGCGCGAGGCGGTATCGCGTCTGGCCGCCGAGAACGCACTGGCGGTGTTGCCCAACCGCGGCATCATCGTGCCGCAGCTCGACGCCGCATCCGCCGCCGACATCTGGGATCTGCGCATCAATCTCGAAGGCGACGCCTCGGCGCGCGCGGCGCTGCACGCGACGGCGGCGGACATCGAGCAGATGAAGACACTCTGCGCCGAGGTCGAAAGCGCCGCTCGCCAAGGCGACCTGCACAGCACGCTCGAGCGCAACAATGCCTTCCAGTTCACCGTCTACCAGGCCGCGCAAAGCCCGGTGCTGTTGCGCCTGATAGAAGTGCTGCGCATGCAGAGCGTGCCGCACTGTACAGCCGCGGTGCGCGCCATGCTCGAAGAGCGGCCGGGCTATTACTCGCAGTCATGGTCCAACCACGCGGCGCTGGTCGCGGCCATCGCCGCGCGCGACGCCGACCAGGCGCGGCGCATCAAGCGGCATGACCTTGAACAGTTTCGCAACTTCGTCGAAAGCGTCCGGAGTCGCCAGCCATGAACATCGAACAAAGCCGCGCCTGGCAGACCTATCTCGCACGCAATCCACGTTCGCGTGAACACGCGGCGCGCGCCGGCCATCGCGTGCCTAGCGGCACCTCGCGCTCGCTGCTGCGCCATCCGCCCTTCCCGTTCTACGTCGACCACACCGCCGGCGTGACCGGCACCGATCTCGACGGCAATACGCGCGTCGATTTCCATAACAACTACACCACGCTCGTGCACGGCCACGGCCACCCGCGCATCGTCGAGGCGGTGCAACGGCAGCTGGCCCGCGGCACCACCTATTCCGCGCCCGGCGCCCAGGAACTCGCGCTGGCCGAACATCTCGCCGAGCGCGTGCGCAGCGTCGAGCAGGTGGTGTTCAACAATTCCGGCACCGAGGCGGTGATGGTCGCGCTGCGCATCGCACGCGCGGTGAGCGGCCGCAATCGCATCGGCAAGTTCGAGGGCGGATATCACGGTTCGTCGGATTTCGTGATGGTCGGCGGCCATGGCCTGCCCGCGCCCGACGATCCGGTGCGCGTCACCGTGCCGCACGCCGACGTCGGTGGCCTGCCCCAGGCCGCCTGCGACGATGTCGTGCTCATGCGCTACAACGACGTCGACGCGGTGCGTGAAGCGGTCGCGACCTACGGCCATGAACTCGCGGCCATCATCGTCGAACCGATCCAGGGCGCCGGCGGCGTCATACCCGCCAACGCCGACTTCCTGCGCGTATTGCGCGACGAGACGCGCCGCGCCGGCATCGTGCTCATCTGCGACGAAGTCGTCACCTTGCGCCACGCGGTCGGCGGTGCGCAGGGTTATTACGGCTTCGACCCCGATCTCACCACCATGGCCAAGATCATCGGAGGCGGTTTTCCGGTCGGCGCGGTGGGCGGACGGCGCGCATTCATGCGCTGCCTCGAAGCCGATGGCACGGTCGCCAATCTCGGCACCTTCAGCGCCAATCCCATGACCATGGCCGCCGGCCTTGCCGCCATGGAATTGCTGGATGAAAGCGCGATTGCGCACATCAACGCGCTGGGCGATCTCGCGCGTGCGCGCCTCGCGAGCGTCATCGAACGTCACGCCCTGCCGGCCCAGGTGTGCGGCGCCGGCTCGCTGTTCCAGGTGCACTGGACACGCACCCCGCTCACCGATGCGCGCGCGGTCGAAACCGCCGACGCCACGCGCAACCTCCTGGCCTTCCTCGGCCTCGCCAATCGCGGCGTGCAGCTGTCCATGCGCGGCATCGGCGCGTTGTCGACGCCGATGACCACGGCACATATCGACGCTCTGGCTGGCGCCTTCGAAGACACGGTGTGCGAAATGCGGGCCGACGGACACTGCTGATGGCCGGTCGCCTGGTTGGACCTCGAGCCCTCGCCGGCGCCTGACCAGCGCCCAGTACCCCGCTGTAGCCGGGCGCCCTCCGGCCCCGTAGGGGGAACGTGGGACGGAAGAACCTCACCTCCATTTTCAAGCGCCAGGGCGAGCCAGATGCCCCCGGAACCGTCCCCCGACCGTCCAGGTCTGCATCAAATTCATTGTCAAATGTTCGTTTTGGGAGCACATTACACCCATTAACTAAGGGACCGGTTTTCGCATGCCCATGCGAATCATTGCCAAACGCCAGTTGCGGGCATTCTGGGAAAAGCACCCATCGGCCGAAGCCCCGCTGCTGGCCTGGTACCGGGAGGTGCAGCACGAGGACTGGGATTCGCCGGCCAAGGTGAAACAGAAGTTTCGCAACGCCAGCTTCGCCAAAGACAGTCGGGTGATATTCAATATCAAGGGCAACGACTACCGCCTGGTGGTGCGGATCAACTACCCGGCACGTATCGTTTACGTGCGCTTCGTCGGCACCCATGCCGAATATGACGTCATCGACGTCGAGGATGTGTGAGATGGTCAATAGCAATATCAAGCCGATTCGTTCGGAGCAGGACTACGAGGCCGCGCTCGCGCGTATCGATGCGCTGATGGACGCTGAGCCCGGCACCGTCGAGTTCGATGAACTCGACATCCTGGCCGATCTCGTCGAAGCCTATGAGAACAAACACGAGCCGATGGGCTACCCGAGCCCGATAGCCGCCATCGAGTTCCGCATGGAACAGGCCAACCTGAGTCCACGCGACCTCATCCCCTTCATCGGCAGCCGTGCCAAGGTTTCAGAGGTCCTGTCTGGCAAGCGCGCCATCACCATGCCCATGGCGCGTGCGCTGCACGAACATCTGGCCATCCCAGCGGAAGTTCTACTGCACAAATCGAGTGATCACGGTGACCAGCCACTGGCCAATCTCGAATGGAGCCGATTCCCGCTGCTCGCGATGGCCAAGCTGGGCTGGATACCCAAAGGCCGCGACCTTGTCCGCAACGCGGAAGCGATCATCCAAGGCCTTATCGAGCGCGCCGGAGGGCGGAATGTCGCAGGCGCCGTGCTGTACAAGAAGAACGATCACCTTCGCGCCAACGCCAAGATGGACGCTTACGCCCTCAACGCATGGTGCTGGCAGGTTCTGGCGCAAGCGAACGCGGCCAAGCCCAAAGCAAAATACAAACGCGGCACCGTCACCCTGGAGTTTCTGAAAACCCTTGCCCGTCTCAGCCGCGCTGCGGACGGACCGCGCCAGGCCAAGGCGCTGCTGGCCAAGCATGGCATACCACTGGTCATCGTGCCGCACCTGCCCAAGACCTATCTCGACGGCGCAGCCTTGCGCTTAGGTGACGGGCGGCCAGTGATAGGTCTGACACTGCGCTACGACCGCATCGACAATTTCTGGTTCTGCCTGCTGCACGAACTCGCCCATGTCGGCCGCCACCTGGATCACGACATGGGCGACGCCTTCATCGACGACCTCTCGCTGCGTGACGCGGATACTGGCCGCGAAGACTCGAAGGAACGGCAGGCAGATGAATGGGCGGAAGAAGCACTGATTCCACAAACCACCTGGGAGGGCAGCGCGGTTCGCGAGAACCCCAGCCCGATGGCGGTAATGCATCTGGCCCACGCACTCGAAATTCACCCCGCCGTCGTTGCCGGTCGGGTTCGACATACGCACAAGAACTACCGGCTGCTCACGCAATTCGTTGGCAACGGCACGGTTCGCCAGCAATTCGATTCGGCTGATTGACCTGGCGGGCGAGCGAGGGCGACTCCATGACGATGAACGAAGCGGACACCCGCTATCACCTCATCGACCCGGTGCTCAGGGAAAAAGGCTACGTCAGCCGCGACCGTATCACCCTGGAGACCGTGAACAGGCGCCCAAGCGCTTCGATGTGATCCTCACCAACCCGCCCTTTGGCGGCAAGGAGGGAGCCGACGCCCAGAAGAATTTTTTTCTTTAGAACGAGCGCGACCCAGGTCCTGTTCGTGCAGGACATCCTCGCCGAGCTTGCATCCGGCGGCACCTGCGCCATCGTGCTGGATGAGGGATTGCTGTTCCGTGCCAATGAGAGCGCGTTCGTCGAGACCAAGCGCAAATTGGTGGACGAGTGTGATCTCTGGGCAATCGTGAGCCTGCCGGGCGGCGTGTTCTCCACCGCCGGCGCCGGCGTGAAAACCAACCTGCTGTTCTTCACCAAGGGCCGCAAGACCGAGCAGATCTGGTATTACGATCTCGCCTGGGTGAAGGTGGGCAAGAAGACGCCCCTGACCCTCGCCCACTTCGGCTTCGCGCCCGATGGCAGCGCATTGGACGATGCTGGTCTTCCCGCCCTGCTCGTCAACGAATGGCGGAGCGACGATGCCAATGCAGGAAAACCCTTTCCCAGCTATGCCCGGCAACTGGCGCTGCACGGAACACCGGGAGCCGATAGCCGCTATTCCTGGACAGTGGACTTCGCCGCCCGGCGGGCCAAGGCACGCGAAGACATGCAGCCGCTGCTTGATGACGCCGCCAGGATCAGGGACGAAGTGATCGACCTCAAAGTGCGCATGAAGCGCATGAAGCAGGACAAGGCGTCGAGCGAGGACCAGGCACTACTCGATGCGCAGATCCGCGAAAAGGACAGGGCCGCACGCGAATTGGAAACCCAGGCGGCGGGCATCGATGCGGCGGTGTTCGACCTCAAGGCCGTCAATCCGCATGCTGTGACCACGGTAGACACGCGCACACCGGCCGAGATCATCGCGAGCATCGAGGCGCATGGGCAGGTGATTGCGGGTGCGCTGGCCAGACTCTGCGCTCTGCTGGCAAGCGATGCGGTGAATGATGACCACGGAGAAGACGGCGCCGAGGCACCTACGGCGTAAACCTGCCTTGGGCGAAAGGGACTGGGTTCCCCTACTTCCCCGCCACCCGTTTGAGGAACTCCACCGTCACGGCCCCGAACCTGTCGTTCTTGTCACCGGTGATCATGTGCCCGGCATCGAGCACGTTGAGGTACTCCGCGTGCGGACACAGGTCCAGGAATTCACGCACGCCGTCCTCGCTCACCACGTCGGAGCTGCCGCCGCGCACCAGCAGTGTCGGGATGCGCAAGCACCGCGCCGCCGCCGACAGGCGTGCGTGACGCAAGGCCAGGTCGCGCTCGCGGCCGTCGAGGAAGCGCGGGTCCCAGTGCCAGTAGTAGCGGCCGTCCGGGTCGCGGCGCACGTTCTTGGCGAGACCGGCGCTGTTGGCGCTGCGCTGCTCACCCGGGCGATAGCCGCCGATGGCGGCCGCGACTTCGTCGAGATTGGCGAAGCCGTCGGCGTGGCGCGCCATGAAGGCCTTGACGCGATCGAAGCCGGCGCGCTCGGTCTGGGGCACGATGTCGACCAACACCAGGCCGGCCGCATCGACCGCGCCTTCGCCGGCCGCCGCCAGCGCCGTGTTGCCGCCAAGCGACGCGCCGAGCAGCACCGGGCAGCGACAGCCGAGTTCGTCAATCACCTGCGCGAGGTCGCGCACGAAGGCGTCCTGCTCGTAGTCCCCCGCCGGCGACCAATCAGAATCGCCATGGCCGCGCGCATCGAAGGCGATGGCGTGAAAGCCGGCCGCGCCCAGCATCTCGCCGGTGCCGCGCCAGGCATGACGGGTCTGGCCGCCGCCATGCAACAGCACGACCTGCGGCGCACCGACCTCGCCCCAGGCATCGGCCGCGAGCGTGATGCCTTCCGGCGTCGTCCATTTCATCATCGGCGCCGGCGTGCCGGGCAAGGACTCGCGTGGGTCCGCCGTGGGTCGTGGACCACCGGCGATGCGATGCGCGCGGCGCTCATCCGGCACCTGGCGCCAGGGCCACGCTGCGCACTTCGTCCAGCGCCGCCGGGTTGTCGAGCGAAGAGAGATCGCCGGGCGGCAACCCGGCGTAGATGTTTCGAATGAGACGCCGCAGGGTCTTTGCCGCTGCGTCTTCGGCAATTGCGAGACGAGGTGCACGGCGGCGGGACGGAACGGCTTGCCGAGCCCTTCCTGCACCACCACCGCAACGCGCGCCGCGAGCCGCGGCGTCGTCGGTCGCCCTCGGCCTGGCAACGATGAACACCACCAGCTTCTCGCCGCTGGCCGCATCCACCATGCCGACCGCGGCGGCATCGGCCACACCCGGCACTTTCAACACCAGTTCCTCGACTTCGGCGGGCCCGAGACGCTTGCCGGCAATCTTCAAAGTGTCGTCGGAACGGCCGCGCAGAAAGAGTTGCCCGTCGGCGCGCCGCACCGCGAGGTCGCCGTGCAGCCACAGGCCCGGCACTTGGCGCCAATAGGTCTCGAGGTAGCGCTCGTCATCCTGCCAGAAGGACTGCGTCATGCCGACGAAGGGTTCGCGCACCGCGAGTTCGCCGACGGCGTCGGGAAGCGAGGCGCCGTCCGCCGCCACCACGTCGACATCGACGCCGGGCGAGGTGCTGTTGAAGGCGCTCGCCACGATCGGCCGCACCACCACCGAGGCCAAGAGCGCGCCCGACACTTCGGTGCCGCCGGTGTAATTGATGAGCGGCAGTTCGCCGCCGCCGAAGTGCCGTTGAAACCAGTGGAAGTGCTCGGGGGCAATCGCTTCGCCGGCGGTGACGAGCACACGCAGGCTGGAGAAATCGCCGCTGAGACTTTGTTCTTCATGACTCGCCATGCTGCGCACCAGCGTCGGCGCGGCGCCGAAGTGCGTGACGCGATGACGGCCGATGAGGCTTGCCATGCGCGAGAAGTCCGGCGCGTCGGGTGCGCCGGTGTAACACACGAGTTTTGCACCGCGCAGCAGCGCCGAACTCATGACGAGCGTGCCGGCTATCCAGCCGAGATCGACCGGCCAGCAGAAGGCGTCCCCCGGCGCGATGTCGAAATGCATCAGCGCGTCGTGGGCAATCTTCAAGGGAAAGCCGCCGTGGGTATGCACGATGCCCTTGGGCTTGCCGGTGGTGCCGGAAGTGTAGATGAGGAGGAAGGGATGATCGGGCGTGACGCTGGCGGGTGCCGTGGCAACGTCCGTCTGTGCATTCAGCAGCGCCGACCAGTTCGCTTCGCCGCGCGGCAATGGCGAAGGCGGTGCGGCGCCGTCGTTCCACACCACGTGTTGCAAACCCGGCAGTTGTGGCCGCGCCTGCATGACGACGGTGTCCAACCGCACTTCGCGGCCGCGTCGCGTGAAGGCGCGTGATGCGATGATACGCGCGCATCGGCCGCGCCGAGACGCGATACCACGGCCTCGGCGCCGAAGCCCGAGAACAGGGGCACCGCCACCGCGCCCAGCCAGGCAATGGCGAGCATGGCCAGCGTCGCTTCGAGGCCGTTGTCCATCAACAGGCCCACGCGGGAGCCGTCCGCCACGCCGAGTGAGGCAAGTGCCGCCGCGCGCTGCGCGACGGCGGAGCGCAGGTCGCCGTAGCGCACGGACACCTCGCGCCCCGCTTCATCCTCGGCCACGATCGCGACAGCGCCCGCCGCGGCCTCGCGTTCGCCCCAGGCCAGCACGGTATTCACCCAGTTGAGATGCCCGCCGGGAAACCAGCGTGGGAATTCGCGGCCACGACTCATGTCGGCGTAGCCGCTCGGCGCCGCGTCCCACTGGATGTCGCACACGCGCATGACCGTCGCCCAGTAGGCGGCCGGCGCGGCGCTGGCGTGGGCCAGCAGGGCGTCGTAATCGGCGACGCCCAGCGCCGCGACCAGGCGCGCCACGCCGGACGACTCGAGATCCGTCGCGCGCGGCATCCAGGGAGTTTCATTGGTGGCTGTCATGACCCCTTACCGCTTCGCCAATCTCCGCTCTCGCGCAACGGCGCGGCGGGCGGATGGCGATGAGTATGGGTGAGGTCTGGCCGCGCGTCCCGTCGTGATTGGCGCAATGTGCCTTCGCGGATCGAGAAAACGGCGGTCGGGGCGCCATGAAGCCTGGCCCACGATCGCGTTACCATGGTCGCCCGGCGCTCGCGCCGCGCACGCTCAATCCATAGTGAGGCTCGATGCCGCGCATCCTGCATCGAAGATCATGTCCAGCCTGACCGTGCAATCCCTGATCCGGCGCGTCGACCTGTTCACCTTGAAGCTGTTCCTGGCGGCCATCGAGGAAGGACAGATCGGACGCGCCGCGTTCCGCGAACACCTGGCGGCGTCGGCCGCCACCAAGCGCATCCAGGATCTCGAGGACCTGCTCGGCATCAAGCTCTTCGACCGTTCCGCGCGCGGCGTGGTGCCAAGCCCGGCGGGGCGCATGGTGGAGAACCATGCGCGACGCATCCTTGCCACGCTCGAAGCGCGGCGTCGCGATCTTGCCGAGTTGTCCGAAGGCGTGCGCGGCCACGTGGCGGTGGCGGCGCCCGGCATCATGATCGTGCAGTTCCTGGCGCGTGAGATCGGCGAATTCACGCAGCGCTTTCCGCTGGTCGAAGTGACCCTGCACAACGGCATCAACGCCGAGGTGCTGCGCAGCCTGCGGGAAGGAGAAGTCGACATCGCGTTCTTCTCCCACGTCGAAGGCAGCGCCTATGACGGTATCGACAGCACCGAATGTCGCGATGATCGCCTGGTGGCGGTGGTGCCGATAGGGCATCCGCTCACGCAGGCCGCCAGCGTGTCGCTGGAAGCGCTGCTCGACCAGGATCTCATCAGCCTCGGCGAGGGCACCACCATCCTCGCGCAGTTGCGTCATGCCGCGCGCAGCCTCGCCAGCGCCGGTCTCGGCGTGGCCCTGCAACCTGCCAGCATCGCCTATTCCGACGAACTGGACCGCGTATGCACGCTGCCGGTCGAAGGCGACTGGGCCAAGCGCAGCTATCGCATCGGCTACCTCGCCGGCCGCGCGCTGTCGCCGGCGGCGGAAGCCTTCATCGCGCAGATCACCGCTGCCCATCTCGCCGCCCCCGAAGCCTGACGCCGGCCCTGACGGTCCGAGTGGCGTGGCCTCGGCGCACGGCCGCTTCGCGATTCGAGAATCACCGCTTCTTGCCTTTGCGCTTGGCCGCTCAATCGGCCGACGCTAGCGTGTCCAGCAAACGCGAGTCCGGGCTTCGACCCGGCGCTCCGGCCTCGCGACCCAGCCGCAACGGGAGAAGCCCATGGCCATGCAAGCAATGAAACGCGTCCGATCCTTCCTGTTCGTACCGGGCAACAAGGCCTCGATGATCGACAAGGCCGCCGGCGCGCGCGCCGATGCCCTGATTCTCGACCTGGAGGACAGCGTGCCGCCGGACCTCAAGCTCGAGGCGCGTGCCATCGTCGCCTCCAAGCTGGCGCCGCTCGCCGCCCACGGCCAGCGCGTCTACGTGCGCATCAACCGCAGACCGCCCATGTACGAGTTCGACGACGTGCTGGCAGTGGTCGGCCCGCACCTCGAAGGTATCTTCATTTCCAAGACCAATGGCCCGGAGGACATCGACTGCATCGGCATGATGCTGTCGGAAGCCGAGTTCCGACAGGGCATGGACATCGGTACCACGCGCGTCATGCCGCTGCTCGAAACCGCGCTCGATGGAGCTCTGTTACGAGATCGCGAAGAAGGAGCGCGTCGCGGCGCTGATCGGCGCCACCGCTAGGAACGCCGACACCGCGCGTGCCCTCGGCTACGTGTGGTCGGCGGCCGGCCGCGAATCGCTGTATTTCAAATCGCGGGTGGTGATGGCGGCGCGCGCCGCCGGCAAGCTGCCGATAGGCGGCATCTGGCAGCAGGTGCACGACACCGAGGGTCTGCGCGCCTTCGTCACCGCCAGCCGCGAACTCGGCATGACCGGCGAACTGCTGCTGCATCCCTCCAATGTCGCCATCACCAACGAAGTGTTCAGCCCTTCGGCCGACGAAGTGGCCTACTACCAGGGCATGATCGACGCCCATGCCAGGGCCGAGGCCGAGGGTCGTGCGTCCTGCATCTATGACGGCGAACACATCGACATCGCCCACGTTGCGACCGCGCGCGAGATCATCGAACTCGCGGCATCGCTCGCCGCATGAGCGCGGGGGCGGCAAGTGATCCCGGTGAGCATTTCCAATAAGGTGCCGGAGCTGCCGAAGCGCAGCCGATCACTTGACCGTTGCCCTGGAGATGCACCGATGAATACCACCCTCACCCGACCCCTGAACGGCATACGCGTGCTCGATCTCACCGTCGCCCTGGCCGGCCCCTATGGTTCGCTGCTGATGGGCGGCCTCGGCGCCGAAGTCATCCGCGTCGAGGCGCCGGGCGGCAGCGACATCGCGCGCAGCAATCCGCCCTTCGTCGGCGCCGAGGGCATTCACTTCGGGCCGGGCGATGCCGATGACATCGCGCTGTGCATGCTCAATCGCGCACGCAACAAGAAGAGCATCACGCTGGACTTGAAGAGGCACGAGGGGCTCACGCTGTTGAAGCGCCTGGTCGAACAGGTCGACGTGGTCATGGAGAACATGAGCGACGGCACCGCCGAGCGTCTCGGCGTCGGCTACGAGGCGCTGGCGGCGGTCAATCCGCGCATCGTCTATGCCTCCATCAATGCCCTCGGCGATCCGAGTCTCTATCCCGGCTTGAAGGGCATGGACATCATCGTGCAGGCCTTGTCGGGCCTGATGGGCGTGACCGGTTTCGCCGATGGCCCGCCGACCCGCGTCGGCCTGCCCATCGCCGATCTGCTGGCGCCGCTGTTCGCGGTCAACGGCATCCTCGCCGCACTCATCCACCGCGGACGTACGGGCCAGGGCCAGCACGTCGAAGTATCGATGCTCGACTGCATGGCTTCGCTCATCGCCGAGGAACATTTCGACGCCTACGAGCGCGCCGGCTACGCCATCCGCACCGGCAACTACCACGACCGCCTGGTCCCTTTCGGCGTCTACCAGGCGAGCGACGGTTATGTCGCCATCATCGCCATGATGCCCGAGTGGTTTCGCAGTCTCATGGAAGCCATCGGCAAGCCGGAACTCATCGACGACCCGCGCTACAGCACGCGCGGTCCGCGCATGCAGCACGCCGCGACCTTGAACGCCTTGATCGAAGACTGGACGCGCACGCGGACCAGCGCCGAGATCCTCGCCGAGCTGCATGAGCGGCGCCGCATACCGAGCGCGCCGGTGCGCACGCCACGGCAGATGCTCGCCGACCCACGGCTGCGTGCACGGGCGCGGTGGTGGATCTCGCGCATCCGGTGTTCGGCGCGGTGGATGCCACCGGCATGGGGCTGCCCATTCATTTCTCGGCCTGCCATGCGCAGTTCGACCGGCCGCGGCCGAATTGCTCGGCGCGTCGAACACCGAGATCTATGGCGAGTGGTTGCGGCTGGACGCTGAAGAACAGGCCAGCTGCGTGACGCCGGCGTGATTTGAATGACAACGAACCAGGGGCAAACACCGTGCAGGACATCTACCGTCGCAGCATGCCGGAAGTCGTATTGGTAATGTGCCCAGGCTGGGTGAAAACCCAGCTCGCCGATGACGTCATCAAGTTTCTCGCCAAACGCGACGGTATCAGCGAGGAAGAGGCCTATCACCGCTCGACGCGCCACATTCCCATGCGTCGCGTGTCGCAGCCCCACGAGATTGCCGCGGTATGTGCATTTCTTTCCTCCAGCGATGCGGCCATGGTCACCGGCCACGTGATGGTGGTGGACGGCGGCGGCGCGGCGGTGGACGTCGCGACCATTGAACTCGACGTCTGAAGTCCAGGAGCCGTCATGAAACTCAAGACCCCGCTGTGCGAACTGCTCGGCATCGAATATCCCATCCTGCAGGCCGGCATGGGCGGCGTGGCATTCGGCCCGCTCGCCGCCGCGGTATCCAAGGCCGGTGGCCTCGGCACCATTGCCGCCATTTCGCCCACCCCCGCGCGTGTCGAGCAGGAGATCAAGCTGGTGCGCGGCATCACCGACAAGCCGGTGTGCGTGGACATCGGTTTCCGACGCGTGCGCCCAAGGAATTGTCGGAAGTCACCATCGATACGCTGCCCGGTCCCATCCAGACCCTCACCCGTGAAATCGAAGCACTCGGCATCGAGGTCAAGCCGGTGGACGACAAGGCCATGGCGGTCGACGACGCCAGGGAAAAACTCGAGATCTGCGTCCGGCACAAGGTGGAGGTGGTGGCCTGCGCGCTCGGCGATCCGCAACGGCGCCGACGTGGTGGTGCAGGGCACGGAGGGCGGTGGTCACACCGGTGACGTGGGGCTCATCACGCTGCTCGCCGAAGTGCTGGAATTCGCCACCGTGCCGGTGGTCGCGGCCGGCGGTATCGTCAACGGCGCGCAGATTGCCGCCGCATTGACGCAAGGCGCGCAGGGTGTGTGGCTGGGCACGCGCTTCATCAGCACGCCGGAGTCGAGCGTCGGTCCGAATTACAAGCAGTCCATCGCCGAAGCTTCCCATGACTCGACCATCCGCTCGCTGCTGTTCGACGGTCTGTACGTGCGCCAAATCCGCAACCGTTTCACCGAGGTGTGGGAAGGCCACGAGCACGAGATGCTGCCCTATCCCTGCAGCGCGTGGTGCAGGGACCGCCGCGCTGCGCAGCGTCGGCAAGCGCGTGCAGTTCTGAGCAGGAGCACGACATGGGTCCCTTGTAAGGTATTCGCATCATCGAACTCGGCGGCATCGGGCCGGGCCTGTTCTGCGCGGCGCTGCTGTCGGACCTCGGCGCCGACGTCATCCGCATCGATCGCATCGTGCCGTCGGACAGCGGCCTTGCGATGGATCCGAAATACATGCTCATCCATCGCGGCATGCGTTCGATTGCGATGGACTTGAAAAAGCCCGAAGCGATGCAGGCCGTGCATCGCCTGGTCGGCAAAGCCGACGCGGTGATTGAAGGCTTTCGTCCTGGTGTCGCCGACCGCCTCGGCCCCGATGATTGCATGGCGGTCAATCCGCGCCTCGTCTACGGCCGCATGACGGGCTGGGGCCAGGATGGCCAGGTGGTGGACGCGGCGATGGTCGGCGGCAGCGCCTCGCTCATGGCCCTCATGTACGGCATGCGCGCCGGCGGCCTGTGGACCGATGAACGCGGCAGCAACCGCCTCGATTCCGGCGCGCCCTACTACCGTGTGTACGAAAACTTGGATGGCAAGTACATCGCGCTCGGTTCCAACGAGGCGCGCTTCTACAACAACACCCTGGCGCTGCTGGGCCTCGATGCAGCGACCCTGCCCGAGCAGGAAGATCGCACGCAGTGGCCAGCCATGCGAGCACGCTTCGCCGCCCTCTTCAAGACCCGCACGCGGGATGCATGGCGCGCGCATCATCAACAGCATGTTCACGCTGGCGCTGATCTGCGGCGTGACGGTCGGCGAGCTCACCCAGGGCACGACCATGGGCAACCTCGGTTTCGAAGGCGTGAAGTTTCCGAACCCGCTGTTCGCCGGCGACACCGTCACCACCAAGACCGAGATCCTCGACCGCCGCGAATCGAAGAAGTATCCGCAGGCCGGCATCGTCACCTTCAAGCACGTCGGCTACAACCAGAAAGGCGACGTGGTGTGCGAGGCGACGCGCCTCGGCCTGATGCTGAAGACGCCGGCCTGAGCGATGGCGGATGGCGCACGGCCGTCACGGCCGTGACGGTCGATGGAAAGGCATCGGCTTTCCGCGAGCGATAGGCGACAATTGCGCGCCGGCAGGCGCCGCGCTCATCCTCGAGGAACAAACTTGACCGCCATCCATTCCGCGGCTCCCGCCGACCAGCGCCTGCGCTCGATCATCGCGGGCTCGGCCGGCAACGTGGTCGAAAGCTTCGACTGGTTCGTGTATGCGGCTTTCGGCCTGTATTTTTCCAAGGTCTTTTTTCCCAACCAGGATCAGACCAGCCAGCTGCTGAACACGGCGGCGGTATTCGGCGTGGGCTTCTTCGCGCGCCCGGCCGGCGCGTGGCTGATGGGCCTGTACGGCGACCGCGCCGGACGGCGTGCGGCGATGGTGCTGTCGGTCAACTTGATGTGCGTGGGCTCGCTCATGATCGCGCTGTGCCCCGGCCATGCCCAGATCGGCATGGCGGCGCCGGCCATCCTCATCTTCGCGCGCATCCTGCAGGGCGCGAGCATGGGTGGCGAATACGGCGTGTCGGCCACCTACCTGTCGGAGATGGCCGCGCGCCGCAATCGCGGGCTGTGGTCGGGCGTGTTCTACTCGACCCTGATTTCAGGCCAGCTGCTCGCCATGGCCTTGCTGCTGGCCTTGAGCGCGCTGCTGTCGCCGGCCGACATGCAGGCCTGGGGCTGGCGCGTACCGTTCTTCGTCGGTGGCGGACTCGCGCGCGCGGTGCTGTGGTTGCGACGCGGCATGGACGAAACGCCGTCGTTCAAGCAACGCCAGGGACCACGTACGACGACGCTCGATCTGCTGCGCAACCATCCGCGCGAATCGTTGACGGTGATCGGTCTCACCGCCGGCGGCACCTTGTCGTTCTATACCTATTCGACCTACATGCAGAAGTTCCTGGTCAACACCTCGGGCTTCAGCACCGACCAGGCGAGCCGCATCATCGCCGCGGCCCTCGTCATCTTCACGCTCGCGCAACCCGTGCTCGGCGCGCTGTCGGATCGCGTCGGGCGGCGCGCAATCCTCATCGCCTTCGGCGTGCTCGGCGCCACGCTGACCTGGCCGCTGCTGTCGACCCTCGCCGCCACGCGTGACGCGCTCACCGCTTTCCTGCTGGTGAGCCTGTCGCTGCTCATCGTGTCGGCCTACTCGTCGGTCAACGCGGTGGTGAAAGCCGAACTCTTTCCGACCGAGGTGCGCGCGCTGGGCGTGGCGTTGCCCTATGCGCTGGCCAATGCGCTGTTCGGCGGCACCGCCGAATACGTGGCGCTGGCCTTCAAGCAGGCCGGCCACGAATCCTGGTTCTATACCTATGTCAGCGTCGTCATCGCCTGCTCGCTGGCGGTCTACGTGCTGATGCCGGACACGCGGCGCCACAGCCGCATCGTCGAGGACTGAGCGAGCCGCGGCGCGCGGACTTGTCCTGGCCCTGCGCCGCACTCCATGATGCGCCCTCCCTTCATCACTCGAGCAGGAGCGCCATGAGTACCGAAGTGTTGCAGCGTCACCTCGCCAGCATTGCCCGCCTCGCCCCCCTAATCGAGGCCCACGCCGATAGCGCCGAACAACTGCGCCGCCTGCCGCCGCCGGTGGTGCGTGCGCTGGTCGAGGCCGGCCTGTTCAAGCTCTACCTGCCGCGTTCGCTGGGCGGCTCCGAACTCGAGCCGCTGGAGTTCGCCGAATGCCTGGAAGCCATCTCGCGTATCGACGGCTCGGCCGGCTGGTGCGTCTTCATCGGTAACGTCAACACGCTGTTCACCTCGCCGATGGTCCCGGAGTCGATCGAAGCCATCTTCGCCAACCAGCCCGAGGTGGTGACCGGCTCGGCGTTCTTTCCATTCGGCCGCGCGCTGCGCTGCGATGGCGGCCATCGCGTCAGCGGCCTCTGGCAGTTCGCAAGCGGCTGCCAGCATTGCAGCTGGTATTTCGTGCTGTGCCAGGAATACGACGGTGATACACCCTTGTTTCACGACCATGGCGCGCCACGCACGCGCGCCTGCTTCGTGCCGATCTCGAGTTACACCATCGACGAAACCTGGGACGTCAGCGGCCTGGCCGGCTCCGGCAGTCATGATGTGATCCTCGACGACGTATTCGTGCCCGAGGACATGAGCTGGCCTTTCGGCCGCCACATGCGGCCCGATGCGCGCCATTTCAGCGGGCCCTTGTATCGCTACCCATCCTACGCGACGGGCGTGATGCAAGCGGGCTTCATCGCCATCGGCATCGCCCAGGGCGCCATCGATCGCGCGGTCGAGATTGCTCAGACCAAGACCGGCGTGGCGACCACCACCACCCTGCGTGATCGCCCGACCTTTCATATCGGGCTGGCTGAGGCAGTGGCGCTGGTGCGCGGCTCACGCGCGTGGCTGAAGGATGCGCTGCGTGAATTCGGCGAGTTCATCGCGCGCGAAAAAGACGTTTCCTTCGAGGCGCGCGCCAACATGCTGCTGGCGGCGACCAAGGCGGTGCACAACTGCGCACGCGCCACCGACATCATGTTCACCTTGTCCGGCGCCAACGCCAACTACAAGCGCAATCCCCTGCAGCGTTCGTTGCGCGACGCCCACGCCGCGACCCAGCATTTCGCGGTTGCCATCAACCAGGTCGAATCCGCCGGGCGCATGATGCTCGGCCTCGAGCCGCTCGCGCCGCCGGTGATCCTGAGCTGAGCGCGCCGGGCCAGGCCTGCGCTCAACGGCGCGGCACGGCGAGCAAGCCTGGTTCGTGCTTTTCGAGCCATGCGATCTCAGCATCGAGCTGCACACGGTTCCACGCGTAGGGCGATAGGCGCGACGCGCGCAGCCAGCCTAGATTGAAGCGCGCGTTCTTTCGGCGCTGCGCCGCGACCCGTTCGCGCAGCCGCTCGTGCCAGCGCGAGGCAGCGGTGTCCTGCGCCGCGCGCTCGGCGAAGATCGCGAGATCGATGAGCCACTGCAGCTCGTTGAATAGCGGGGTCGCGGCGTCGTATTCATCCTCCAGCGCCGCCAGCGCGGCCAGCGCGCCGGCATGATCGCCATTGGCGTCACGCACCCACGCCTCGAGTGTGGCGAGTGCCTGCCGTTCGCCGCGCGCGGCGGCCTTCAACGCCTCGAGGGCACGTCCATGATCCTGCGCAAGCTGCGCGGCGGCCGCCGGTTCACCCAGCGCGAGCAGCAACCACGCAAGGTCGGACCAGGCCTTGGCGCGCATCCAGCCGTGGGCAGCGAGGCACGCCGCGTCACAAGGATCGCGCATCAGCGCGTCGAGGCGCGCCTCGAGTTGCGCGCGTGCCGCTGCGTCCTTGCCCGCCTGCCACAGTTGCCAGGCCAGCGCCTGGCGCGCATCGAGCAGGTCGGTATGACTGGCCGGCAGCAGTTCGCCACGGATCGCCACCACTTCCTGCAGTCGCCCGATGTCGCTGTCACGGGCTGACGGCGAGTAGTCGTCGCGTAATGCCATCAGCACCTCGGCGTATCGGAGACGCGTGTCGCGGTCGGGCGCGCGCAGTGTCGCCAGCAGCGCCTCGAGCATCGGCCGTGCACTCGCGGGGTCGTCGATGGTGCGTGCCATGCCGAGCACTGCGTCGACGCGTTGTCGAGCACTGCCGGGCAACGTATCGGTCAAGTCCCGCGCGCGTTCGAACCAGGCATGGGCGCGCGCGTAGTCTTCGCTGTCCTCGGCTTCGGCGGCGGCGCCCAGCAGCAGCGCGAGCCGCGCGCGGGTGTCGGGCGTTGCGGCGAGTTCGCGCTCGACATCGCGGGTCGCGGGCGCGACTTGTGCGGCCTGCGCGCCGATGCCGAGAACACGCAGCACGTCAACGCCGTGCAGGGCGAGGGTCGTCGCCGGCAAGGCAAACCCCAAGGCATAGAGCGCGAGGCCGGCGAAGATGCTGAGCACCGATGGCGCCGCGCCGAGACCGCTGGCGGTGATGCTGCGCGCCAGTGCCAGGCGCTGCGCATAGGGCAGCGTCGCCAGGCCACTGGTGGCAACCAGGCGCGTCAGCGCCTGCAGCCACTCGCCTTGTTCATCCATGCCGTGGCGATGGACGCCGCGCAGCGCGGCGAGCAGGCGCGCCTGACGAACCTGCGCCGGCACGCCGAGCAATAGCGCGCCACCCAGCACGCTGATCATCGGCGTCTGCGACCACAGTCCGATGCCGAGCAGGCCCGCGGCACCGAGCGCCGCGAATGCGCCACGCAGGCGCGGCAGGCGCGCCGAGAACAGCACATCGAAGAATCGTCCGCCGTCGAGCGGCACCAGCGGCAGCAGGTTGAATAAATTGATGGCGAGCAAGGTGCTGGTCGCGGCCGTGAGCAACGGCGTGGCCGGCAACTGGCCGCTGGCCGCGCCATGCAGCAACGCGCAGCCGAGCACGATGCCCGGCAAGGGCCCGGCCAACAGCACCAGCATCTTGTGCCACGCCGTTGCCTGTTGCTCGCGACCGCTGGCCATGGCGCCGAACAGCGGAATGAAAAACACCTGCAGGTCGCGATAGCCCGCCGCACGCATGGCGAGGAGATGTCCGAGTTCATGGAACAGCAACACGGCCATCAGCACGGCGCTGAACAACCAGTCGAAGAACCAAGCGAACACGCACAGCGATGCGAGGCCGGTCGTGAGCAGGACCAGCATTTTGCCCCGGCGTCCCGCATCACGCTGTTGTGCAAACAGCGTGTAGCCGATGGCGATGGCATCGGCCTGGGCGCGCAGCTGCGCGGCGTGCGGCGCGGTGGCATCCAAACCGTTGCCATCGGCCGGTGTCAGCGGCGTTTGGCGCAGGCGCTGGATGCCTTGTCGATAGCGCCGCACGTAGCGCAGTGCACCCGGCCAGGTGAGGCGCGCGCTGCCATCGCTGTCCGTCACCACACTGTCGCTGGCCTGCAACGCCGCGCGTGACTGTGCGGGCATGGCGCGCTCGATGTCGGCGATCGTGTCCTTGTCGCGGATAAGTTCGCGCGCATCCCGCGCGCGCATGCGTTCGAGGTGGGTTTGCCATTGATGCTCGAGGTCGCGACCGCTGTCGGCGAGGTCGAACTGCGGCAGCACGAGCAGTTGTTCGTGGGCGCGGCGCGCGAGGGTATAGAGGTGCGGGCCGGCTTGATAGAACGAATAGAACGCCACCCGGTAGAGATCATCGAATTCCGGCTGCTCGCTCAGGCCGACCACCGCCCACGCGCCACTCTCGGCATGGCACCAAGTGGTGGAATAGTGGGGGCAGGGCTTGCTGGTCACGAGCGGCGCCGGGCCGCGGCTCGCGAATTCGAACTCGAAGCCGAGCGCGCGCAGCCGCGGCTCGGCGAGGGCGAGCAGTTCGGCGTGGGCGGGCGGCACCGTGTGCAGGTCGATGTGCTCGGCCATCACCGGTGGCGCAAGGCGCAGTCGACGCAGCATCAGCAGCACGGCCAGGTATTGGCCGAGCAGCAGTATGGCGAGCGCCAGCGCGCCGCCGACGACCAGCGCTGGCCAGCCCATGAACGTCGCCTCCCGTACGCCCATCCCGATCCGTGGGCAATGCTGTGGTGATGGCCGCACGAGTGCTCGACGCGCGCCGGTCAGCACCATACACCATAAGCGGCGCTCGAAGCGCGCTGCGCTCGCGGCCTAGAATGGGGCCCCACCGCTCGCGGGATATACGCTCATGGAACTTGCGCTGCGTCAGATCGCCCTGGTGGCGGCCCACCTCGCGCCGCTCGAGAAACTGCTGGTCGAGGTCTTCGACCTCTCGCCCTGTCATCGCGACCCGGCGGTGGCTGCCTATGGTCTCGAAAACGTGCTGCTGCCGATCGGCCGGCAATTTCTGGAAATCGTCGCGCCCACCCGTGACGATACCGCTGCCGGCCGCTATCTCGAACGCCGCCGTGGCGATGGCGGTTACATGGTCATCACACAGTGCGACGACCATGCGGCGCGTCGCCGGCACGTGGATGCGTTGGGCGTACGTGTCGCCCATGAATTCAAGGCCGAGGGCTTTCGCAACATGCAATTACACCCGCGCGATACCGGCGGCACGTTTCTCGAGATCGATCAGCAGCTCGACGACGCCGCCAACTGGGTGCCGGCCGGTGATGACTGGCGCACGCACGTACGCACCTCGCGTGTCAGCGCCATCGTCGCGGCCGAGATCCAGGCCGACCAGCCGCGGGCACTCGCGGAGCGCTGGGCGGCCATCACGCAGTTGCCGCTGGTCACCGTCGACGGCGTGCCGCATTTGCGCCTCGACAATGCCGATGTGCGCTTCGTGCGCTGCGCGGATGGGCGCCCGGAAGGGCTGGCGGGGCTGGACCTCGTCACCATCGACAAGCTTGCGATCACCGCCACGCTGAACCGCCTCGGCATCGCGTACCAGGACTCGGCCTTCGTGCTGGGTGGAATGCGCTGGCGGCTGGTCTAGGGCGCGCCGCCGGCGGCGCTCGCCGGCGTGGCGGGCGTGGCGGCACCGGCGTGGTGAATACCGGCGCCCAGTGCCTTCAGCACCGCCACCGTCGACACCGTGACGTCGGCCTCGCTGCGTTTCAGCGCGGCTCGCGCCTCGAGTTGCGCAAGCTCGGCGGCGATCACCTCCCGCGCATCGGCGACTCCCTGTCGTTGACGATGACTGGCGAGTGCCACGGCCTGCTCACTGGCGGCGACGATCGCGGTACTGGCTTCACGGCCACGTTCCGCCGCCAGCCATTGCGCCAACGCCTGTTCGGTTTCATGCAGGGCATCGAGATTGGCGCGCTCGAAGGCCACCATGGCGGATTCGATGTCGGCGTCGCGCGCCTCCACCATCGCGCGCAGGCGGCCACCGTCGAACAGCGGCTGCAACACCGAACCGCCGCCCGACCACGACTTCGAGGCCATGCTCATGAGCGCCGACAGCGCGGTATTGCGCAGACCAAAGAACATGCCGATCGAAATCCTGGGGTAGAGATCGGCAATGGCGGCGGCCTTGAGCGCGGTGGCGGCGGCAAGCTGGCGTTCGGCGCGCTGGATGTCCGGCCGGTTGCGCAGCACCGCCGTGGGGGTCAGCAGCAGGCGCGGCGCGAACTGCGGCAAGGGCTGGTTGCGCGCATGCAGGGTGACGGCGAGCTTGCCGGGCTCGACGCCGAGCAGGTGTTCGACCTGGCGCTGCGCGGTGCTGCGCGCGAGTTCCAGTGCCACGAGTTCGGTGCGCGCGACCTGGATGCGCGCGTCGGCGGCCAAGGCTGCGTCGCGCGTGCCGATACCGGCGTCGGCACGCCGCTTCGCGTGGTGCGCGTCGCGCCCGGCAAGTTCGATGGCCGCTTGCTTGATGACGATGCCGGCGTCGCTCGCGCGCATTTCCCAGTAGCTGCGCGCGACTTCGGCGCACAACACCGTCATGGCCGCCTCGACCTCGGCCTGGCTGGCCTCGACGAGCGCATCGGCGGCCTCGACGCGGCGCTTGTGCCTGCCGAACAGGTCGATTTCCCACCGCGCATCGAAACCGATCTCGTGCTGGGTGAAGGTGAGACCCGGCGCGAGGCCCGGCATCGGGTTCTGGGTGCGCTCGCTGCCAACGCCCATGCCGAGGCGCGGCCCGAGTCCCGCCGCCGCGGCGCGACGCTCGGCGCGCGCCGCGCGCAGCCGCGCGCCGGCCGCCCGCACATCGAGGTTCTGTGCCATCGCCATGTCGATGAGCGCGTCGAGGTTGTCGTCCTCGAACCAGGTCCACCAGCGTTGCAGCGCTTCGGCATCGTCGCTGAGCGGGCTGGCCTCGAGCGCGCTGGGCGCGGCGTCGGTGGTCGCCTGCCACCGCGCGGGCGCCGTGACCGGCGCCGCACGGTAGTCGGGGCCGACCGCGCAGGCACCGAGCAACATGGCGCCCATCGCCAGCGCGATGCGGCGGCGCCTATGCGTCGTTGCCATGGGCTTTGAGGAAATTGTCCACTACCCGCGACACCAGCAGCGCGCGTTGACGCGCGCTCAAGGTCGGTGACAGGCCGAGCAGGCAGCGATGGAATTCGTCGCCGGTCAGCATGCTGATCAACAGGCGCGTCGAGCGCTCGACGTGGGGAAAACAGACGCCGGCCTTGGTGCCCGCGCCGCGCAGGTAGCGGCTGATGGCGGCGATGATCGGGATCGCGCCGCTCTCGTAGGTCAGCTTGCCGAGATCGGGAAAATGCTTGAGCTCGGCGATGATCACCCGATACAGCGCCAGGCAGCGCGGTTCGTAGACGATGTCGACATAGGCACGCGCGATGGTCTGCAGGTCGGAACGCAGATCGCCGTCATCGGTGACCGCGCTGTCGACCGCCAATGCCAGCCGCGCGCAGTCACGCTCGACGACCGCCGAGAACAGCGCTTGCTTGCCCGGGAAATAGTTGTACAGGGTAGGCTTGGACACCGGCGCGGCAAGCGCGATGGCATCCATGCTGACCGCGCTGTAGCCCTCGGCCAGGAACATGCGCGAGGCCGCCTCGAGAATGGCGTCGCGCTTGGCGTCGGTGAGTTGCGTCATGGCGGATATCGGCGCGGGATTGCGGTTGGCGTTCGACCTGATTATTCTACACTACACGGTTTAGTACAAGATTGAGCCCATGCGCGCACTGACGCGATTCCTGACCCTGCTGTTCTGGTGTGGCGTGGTGGCCGTGATCGGCTACTTCGGTCATGCCTGGTGGCAGACCCACGTGCGGCCGTTCGAGAGCACCGACAACGCCTACGTGCGCGCGCACATGGCCCAGATCAGTGCACGCATCACCGGCCATGTGAAGGCCGTGCACTTCACCGACAACCAGGCGGTGCAGGCCGGCGCCCTGCTGGTGGAGATCGACGATGCGCCACTGCTCGCCGAGCGTGACCAGGCCGCCGCCGAAGCGGCGTCGCGCGCGCTGCGGCGCGCGACTCTCAACGCCGAACTCGACACCCAGAACGCGCGCATCGCCCAGCACGTGGCGAGCTTCGCCGCCGCCAGCGCCAGCTTCAGCCGCGCACAGAAGGATCTCGCGCGCCTCGCCGGCCTCGTCGAAGACGGCTCGGTGCCGGCCCAACAGCGCGACGCGGCGGAGAGCGCGGTGGCCATCGCCCGTGCGGAACTCGCCCGTCAGCGCGCGCTGACCGAAGAAGCGACCCGCGAGCGCGCGACCCTGGCCGCCCAGATCGCCGAGGCCGAGGCCGCGCACAAGACCGCCGAAGCGGCGTTGCGGCGTAGCGAGGTCGCGCTCACCCACACCCGCATCCTGGCGCCCATCAGCGGCGTACTCGGCAACCGCGCGGTGCAGGTCGGGCAATTGCTGCAGCCGGGCGCGGTGCTGGCCTTCCTGGTGCCGCAAGAGGGCTTGTTCGTGGAAGCCAACTTCAAGGAAACCCAACTCGAGAACATGCGCGCCGGCCAGCCGGTGGCCATCGAAGTCGATGCCTATCCGCAGGCCGCCCTGACCGGCGTGGTGGACAGCAGCGCGCCGGCCAGCGGCGCCGAGTTCAGCATCCTGCCGCCCGAGAACGCGACCGGCAATTTCACCAAGATAGTGCGCCGCGTGCCGGTCAAGATCCGCCTCGATGCCAACCGCGCGCTGGCATTGTTGAAGCCGGGACTGTCCTGCGTCGTGAAAGTACGCGTGCGCTGAGCGCCGCCATGGAAGAGCGCGTCGCCAACGGCAACGGCGCCCAGGAACGGGTTCTCACGCTCGGCGACTGGATAGGCTTCGCGGCGATGGTGCTCGGCATCTTCATCGCCATCCTCGACATCCAGATCGTGTCGAGCTCACTGCAGCAGATCCAGGCCGGCTTGTCCGCCACGCGCGACGAGATCACCTGGGTCACGACCTCCTACCTCATCGCCGAGGTCATCATCATTCCCTTGACCGGCTGGCTGGCGCGCGCGCTATCGACCCGCGTGCTGGTGGCGGTGGCGGCCGGCGGCTTCACCTTGACCAGCGCGCTGTGCGCGTTTGCATGGGATTTGCCCGCCATGGTCGCCTTCCGCACGCTGCAGGGCGCGTTTGGCGGCGTCATGATCCCGACCGTGTTCTCGGTCATCTACACCTTGTTTCCGCCGCGTCTGCAAACACCGATGACGGTGGTCGCGGGGCTGGTGGTGACGATCGCGCCGACCGCCGGGCCGGTGCTCGGCGGTTACCTGACGGAATCCTATTCCTGGCATGCGCTGTTCCTGATCAACCTGGTGCCGGGCGCCGTGATCACCTTGTGCGTGGCGCTGTTCGTCGATGTCGACAAGCCCGACTGGTCCTTGCTGAAACGCATCGATTTCGCCGGCGTACTGTGCGTGGTGGTGTTTCTCGGCAGCCTGCAGTTCGTGCTCGAGGAAGGCGTACGCAAGCAGTGGTTCGAGAGCCATGAGATCGTGTTCTTCACCGCGCTCGCCGTGCTGGGCGGCCTCGGCATGCTGGTGCGCGAGCTTTCAATCAAGGAACCGATAGTCGAACTGCGCGCATTCCGCGATTTCAATTTCGCCATCGGCAGCATCTACAGCTTCATCATGGGCGTCGGCATCTACACCGTGCTGTATCTCATGCCGGTACATCTCGCCGCGGTAAAAGGGCTGAACAGCCTGCAGATCGGCGAATACCTGGTGGTGACCGGCGGCTTCCAGTTCCTGTCCGCGTTCCTGGCCGGCGCCGCCGCGCGCTGGATGGATTCGCGCCTGATGCTGGCACTGGGGCTGGCCATCTACGGCGCCGGCTGCTGGATGAATGGCGG
The DNA here is from genome assembly GCA_016719885.1 of Pseudomonadota bacterium. Lineage (NCBI taxonomy): Bacteria > Pseudomonadati > Pseudomonadota > Pseudomonadota bacterium. Next base: position 140,092 of record JADJYF010000015.1, read on the forward strand.
CATGAATGCCGACTGGGGCTATGCGGAGATGTTCTTGCCGCAGGCGTTGCGCGGCATCTCCATGATGTTCATCTTCCTGCCCATCAATGCGCTCGCGCTCGGCACCTTGCCGCCCGAGGAAGTGCAGAACGCCAGCGGCCTGTTCAATCTCATGCGCAACCTCGGCGGCGCCATTGGCCTGGCCGTGGCCAACACCCTGATGGTCGGCTGGCGCAAGGAGTACTACGCCCACCTGCGCGGCTTCCTGTCCTATGACGACCCGCAGGCCATGGCGCTGTGGCAGCGCATGAGCGGTGTCGCGCTCGATCGCGGCAGCCCGGATGCCACGCGGGCCGGCCTCGAACTGGTGGCGCGCTACACGTGGCGGGAAGCGGAAGTCATGACCACCAACCAGATGTTTCAATTGCTGGGCGCGATGTTCTTCGCCGCGCTGCTGCTGATGCCGCTGGTGCGCAAAGTCGACATGGCGCAAAGCGGCGCGACGCACTGACAGCCACCATCGGTGTGCGCGGTTCGGTACACTGCCGGCATTCAACCGCGCAGTGGGGAGTACGAGCAGTGGATATCGGCGTCTTTTCCTTCAATACCGAGTACACCTTCAGGACAGACAAGCTGGCGCGCGCCGCCGAAGAGCGCGGCTTCGAATCGCTGTGGGTGCCGGAACACACGCATATCCCGGTGCCCTTGCCGGGCGAGCCGGCCGATCCCGAGACCGGCATGCCGATGGCCGGCGGCAACCTGTTCTTCCTGCCGGAGGAATACCGGCACATGTCCGATCCCTTCACCTCGCTGGCGGCGGCCGCGGCGGTCACCACGCGCCTCAAGCTCGGCACCTGCGTGTGCCTGCTCAACCAGCACCATCCGATCAACATCGCCAAGCACGTGGCGACGCTCGACCGCCTGAGCGAAGGCCGTTTCATCTTCGGCATCGGCGCCGGCTGGAACGTGGTGGAGATGGGCCATCACGGCGTGGCCTTTGAAACGCGCTGGCGCGAACTGCGCGAACGGCTGGCCGCGGTGCGCACGCTGTGGCGCGAGGACAAGGCGAGCTTCAAGGGTGAGTTCGTGGAGTTCGCCGAGAGTTGGCAATACCCCAAGCCGCTGCGCCCCGAAGGCCCGCCGGTGGTGCTCGGCACCTTGAACACGCCTTTCGGTCGCGCCCAGGTGGCGCGTCATGGCGACGGCTGGCTGCCGCTGGCTTTCGATATCGACGAAGCCGCCGCCAACGTCGCCGACGTGCACCGGCGCATGCGTGAAATCGGACGCGACCCGAGCCAGCTCGAGGTGTCGCTGTTCTTCCTCAACGACGAGATCCAGTCAGGGGAAACGCTGGCCAAGGCGCGTGGTACCGGCGTCAAGCGCGCCATCATGCGTTTGCCGATAGGCGATGAAAGCGTGGTGTTGAAGGCACTGGATGCGTACGCGAAGTATGTCGGTTAAGCAGTAGCACCAGCGATTGCGGAGGCCGAGACATTCGGCGCCCGCAATCGTCAGACTGAAGTCTGACCCACGGAGCTTCGCTGCCTGCGCCATTGTGGGTCAGGCTTCAGCCTGACAAGCTCCTTGTGGGTCAGACCTCAGTCTGACGGCTCATTCGCACGACGCAGGGAAGCATCAAAGAACGTGCGAGCAAATTCGCACCCACGAAAAGACCATCAGATTGCCGAGAATTGCCAGGGAGAGGACGCGCCCGACAATCGTCGAACACGCTCCCCCCTCTCCCCGGCGGCGGCACGCGAAAGGTGCCGCCTCCTTACCAGGCCTCTCCTCGCCTCAAGCGTGACCGTGACGCAGCAGTTTGCCCGGCGTGGCGCCGGTGCATTCGCCGTCACGGAAGGTGACGTCGCCGTTGACCATGATGTACCGATAACCTTCGGCCTTCTGGATACGGCGCCATTCGCCGCCCGGGAAATCGTGGGCGATTTCCGAGGGCGTGCATTGCAATGCATCGTAGTCGTAGATCACGACGTCGGCCGGCCGGCCTTCGGCCAGCACGCCGCGATCGAGGAAGCCCGCCATGCGCGCCGGCAGGCATGACAGGCGGTAATGCGCTTCCTCGAGTCCGAGGATGTTCTTGTCGCGCACGAAGTCGGTGATGAACTCGGTGGTGTAACGGCCGATGGTCACGAACTTGGTATGCGCGCCGCCGTCGGACACGCCGGGCACGGTGTATTCGCTGCTGAAGATCTCGCGGTTGAGCTCGACGTCGGTGTTGAACGGCGGCGTGAAGATCTCGGTACGCAGGTCCTCGTCCACCACGATGTCGAGCAGGCAGTCGATGGGATGACGGCTCTGGGCGGCGCCGATGGCCTCGAGCGTCATGCCTTCCCACTGCTTGTTGCCGGGCTTGAAGGTCTTGTGCACCACGAAGTTCTTGATCGGGCCCGTCACCACCGGCATGCGACCGTGGTCGTAATCTTCACGCAGGTTGGCGCGGATCTGCGGGTCCTGCATCTTGGCCTTGCGCGTCGGCACGTCGCCGAGCGTCACGTTGCGCCAATCGTCCTGACCGTCGAGCAGGTTGAAGTCCTCGAAGGTCATGGTCTGTTCGTTGCCGACGTTGATGGCCTGCAGCCACACCTGGTTGCCCTTGGCCTGGGCCTTCTCCGCCCATTGCAGCAGGCGACGGCTCTGGCGCGGATGGTAGTTGTTGGCCGACACCACGTTGAACAGCACCGGGCAGCCCGACACCTCCGCGAGTTTCTCGACGAACACCAGGTCTTCGTAGATGTCTTCACGCGCCTGCGTGATCTGGATATGGCCGTTACCGCGCTTCTTCAGCACCTCGGCGAATTTAAGGCAGGTCTCGTTGCTCATCATGTCGGTGACCATCGGCGTGCCGTCGTAGTCACGCTGCACCGAGGTGAAACCATCACCGAGCTTCTGCACCGACCAGCCCGGCGCACCGGCATCCATGCCGACGTTGATGAGGCGGCACATCTCTTCCATCTCGGCGTCGGTGGGTTCGCGCGACTTCGCTTCCTCGAGGCCCATCACCCAGATCATGAGCGGGCCCAGCGGCACGTAGGACAGCACGTTGACGCCCTTGGGCATGCGCGCCAGCGAGTCCATCCATTCCGGGAAAGTCACCCAGTCCCACAGCATGCCCTGCTTCATGGAGTCGTAGGGAATGGCTTCGACGCGCGACATCGACAGCATCACGCGATCGCGATTGGCGGGCGCGACCGGCGCAAAACCGAAGCCGCAGTTGCCGAGTACCAGCGAGGTGACGCCGTGCCAGCCGGACAGCGTGCAATAGGGATCCCACTGGATCTGCGCGTCGTAGTGAGTGTGGAGATCGATGAAGCCGGGCGCGACGATGAGGCCCTTGGCGTCGATCACCTGCTTGGCGTCCCCGGCGGCCAAGGGCGTGCGCGAGATCGCCACCACCTTGCCGTCGCGAATACCGATGTCGCCATTGAAACGCGGCGCGCGCGTACCGTCGATGATGGTGCCGTTCTGGATCAGGGTATCGAATTGGGCCATGGTCTCCTCTCCTCTCGAAGGTTTGCGTTGGGCCGCCAGGCGGCTGCGGAGCGGTCGGCGGCAGGCGCTCGTGTGAGCGTCGTGAGGTCCTGTGCGGGACGACATCGCCGTGGCGGGAGAGTCTGGCACCAAAGATTGCCGTTCGTAAAACCGGATAATAGACTCGATACGTTCGGCTATTCGGTCAAACCAGATCCAGGTCAAGTCATTGGCCCGCGCGGAGCACCGCCATGAATCACCGCGAAGAGCTCGAGGCCCTGACCGAGCTCGCCTATGCCGGCAACATGCGCCGCGCCGCCGAGGCGCTCGGCATCTCGCAATCGACCCTGAGCGATGTCATCACGCGGCTCGAAAGCGCCTACGGCGCGCCGCTGTTCGAACGCGACCGGCGCGGTTCACACCCGACGGTGTACGGGCGCGTTGTCATCGACGCCGCCGCCCAGGCGCTGCGCCTGATGGACGAGGCGCACCGCGAGATCGGCCTCATCAAGGGCTCGGCCATTGGTCGCCTCGCGATCGGCGCCGAAGCCGGCCTCATCGAGCCCTACCTGACCGAGGCCATCGTCAGCGGCATGCGCCGCTACCCCAGCCTGCGCTTTCGCCTGCAGGCGCAGGATTCGAGTTCACTCGCCCAGGAACTGCGTGACAAGCGCATCGATTTCTTTTTCGGCGTACGCCCCGACGTACCCACCGCCGGGCTCGAGCTGCGCGAGATCGGCATGATCCACGCCCAGCCCTTCGTGCGGCCCGGCCATCCCCTCGCCAGCGGCGGCCCCCACGGCCTCGCGCGCATCATGGTCTACCCCATCGTGCAGGGCCCCGGTCCACGCTGGTTCATACGTCGCATCGGCGAGGAGTTGCGTAACGAAGTCGGGCCCGAGGCGCGGCGCGACGCGGCCGTCATCGTCAACGATTTCGGCGTGGTGCGCGCCATCGTGCGCGAGACCGACGCGGTGGGCTTCGCCACCAGCGCCTTGCTGCACGCGGAAGTGTCGAGCGGCGCCTTCGTGCCGCTGCGCCTGCCGCCGGCGCAGGCGCGCCTGTTGGTGTTGCCGATGTTGATCGGGACCTTGGTCGATCGTGCCCTGCCACCGGCGGCGCTGGAGCTGATCGCGGACCTGGAAGCAGTGGTGAAACGCTACGGCGAATTGGAAGACTTGTAGGTGCGTGTGCGTCGTCGATTCATTGTGGGTCAGACTTCAGTCTGACATTCACAGCGTGCAGCCCCATCGAGGTCGTCGACCCAATGTCAGACTGAAGTCTGACCCACAAAAATTTTCCGCGCGGTCTAGCGCGTCAACCAATCGAACTTCTGCGGCTTGCGTGTCGACTGCGGATTGATCATCACGTTGATCAAGGTCGGCATGCTTTCCTGCGCGGCATCGCGCAACGCGTTGCGCAAGTCTTCCGGCGTGTTGACGAAGAAGCCGCGCCCGCCGAACGCTTCGATGACCTTGTCGTAACGAGCGTTGGGCGTGTAGGTATAGGGCGGGATCGGATCGCGCAGCTCCGTTTCGCCCGAGCCGATGCCGTTGTTGTTGACGACGATGAACGTGATCGGCAGCCGGTAGCGGCAAGCGGTTTCGACTTCCATGCCGCTGAAGCCGAAAGCGGAATCGCCCTCGATGCAGAACACGCGCTTGTCCGCATGGGTGACGGCGGCCGCGATGGCGAAACCCGGGCCGACGCCCATGGTGCCGAAAGTGCCGGCGTCCAGGCGCTGACGGGGCGCGAAGTTGGGCATCATGCTGCGGCCGATGTCCATGGTGTTGGCGCCTTCGCTGACAATGATGGCGTCGCGCGGCAGCTGCGCGCGGATCTCGCCGAACACGCGGTAGTAGCCCATGGGCAAGGAATCGTCGCGGGTCATGGCGGCGACCTGGGCATCGTTGTCGGCAATCTTGGCGCGCAGCGCCGTCCACCACTCGCTGTCGGCGGCGAAGCGCCACGGCGACGCGCCAAGCGCGTCGTTCATCTGCGCCATCACCGCCTGCGCGTCACCGACCAGCCCCACCTCGGCGGGCACGTTGGTGCCGATCTCTTCCGCGGCGATGTCGAGCTGCACCACGCGCACATCGCGCGCGAAGCGCGGCGGCAGGCCGAAGTGCATGATCCAGTTCAAGCGCGCGCCGATGAGAAAAATCACGTCGGCCTCCTGCAATGCCAGCGAGCGCGCCGGCGCCACCGACAGCGCGTGGTCATCGGGCACCACGCCCTTGCCCATCGGCGCGGCCAGGAACGGCAGGCGCGCGGCTTCGATGAAGGCACGCACCTCTTGTTCGGCGCGCGCATAGGCCGCGCCCTTGCCGACGATCACCAAGGGCCGCTTGGCCGAACGCAGCGCCGCCACCGCGCGTTCCACCTCGCGCGGATCGGCCAGCGACCTGGCCGGCGCCGTCGCGCACGGCGGCCACTGCAGGCGCTCCTCCTCGCACCGATCGGCGATGATGTCGTTGGGCAGATCGAGATACACCGCACCCGGACGTCCGGCCATCGAAGTCCGAACGCATTTCTCGACATAAGCCGGCACGCGCGCCAGGCAATCGGGGCGGGTGCTGAGCTTGACGAAAGGTCGCGCCGCTTCGAGCTGCGGCGCTTCCTGGAAGGCGCCCTGCTCGCGCTGGTAGGAATCCGGCGCGCCGCTCACCAGCAGCATCGGCCAGCAGTTGGCCCACGCATTGGAGAGTCCGGCCACGGCGTGCACCATGCCCGGCCCCGACACGGTCATGCACACGCCGGGGCGGCCGCTCATGAACCCCACCGCGCCGGCTGCGTAGCTGGCCGACTGCTCGTTGCGAAAGCCGTAGAAATTCAAGCCTTCGCGTTGCACGACCTGGGCGAGGTCGACGATGGGAAAACCCATCACGCCGAAGATGTGCTCGACCCCCTGGCGCTTCAGGCTGCGCGCGATGATGGCCGTGCCGTCGAGTTGTGCCATGGTCCTTAGCTCCCCTGTGCTGGTGTCCGGCCAGTGTAGCGTCGTGCCGCGAGCGCCGGTGACGGTGTCCGATCAAGGATCGCGGCGCCGGCCGTCGCGGAAAGCTTGCACGGTTATGGTAAGCATGCTTACCATTTGCTCGTCGGGCCGCCATCGGCAGGCCCAGGCACACCCGGCGCCGTGACCAGGCAGAGTCCGCGCGCCGCCTACGTATCATTGTCGGGGGAGCAAACGAAATGCTAGAGCGCCTGAAATACCTGCGCCTGTTGGCGTGGTGCGGTCCGGTCTTCCTGTTGGTGTTCATCGTGTTCTGGGGCCTCATGGGCCACAACATTCCGCCCTTCCAGCCCGACGTGCCGGCCAAGGTCATCGGCGACTACTTCCGCGAGGATGCCAACATCATCCGCCTCGGCATGAGCATGGCGATGAGCTTCACGGTGCTGTATTTCCTGTGGGGCCTGTCGATAGGCAAGGTCATCGAGTACGGCATCGAGAAGGACAACAACATTCTCTCCACCTGCGCGGTGTGGGGCGCGGGTCTGACGGTGGTGCCGATCATGGTGTCGTGCGTGTTCTGGCTGGCCGGCGCTTATCGTCCCGAGGCGCTGGACGACTCCATCCTGCAATTGCTCTACGACACCGCGTGGCTGCTGATCGACATGGGCTACATGGTCACCACCGTGCAGATGGTGGCGATGGGCGTGGCGTTCCTGAAAGACCAGCGAGCCGTGCCGCTGGTGCCGAAGTGGTTGGCCTGGTACGGCATCTGGGTCGGCTTCAGCTTCGTCGCCGAAGTGTTCATGCCGTTCTTCAAGAGCGGCATCTTCGCGCGCAGCGGCACGCTCAATTTCTGGGTCGAGTTCTTCCTGTGGTTCTTCTGGATCGTGTTCGTGACCACCTACCTGTTCTCCGCCATCAAGCGTCTGGAGGCGGAAGCGCGCGGTGAAACCGCCAAGGCCGGCGATGCCGCCGCAGTCGGAAAGGCCGTAGGTGCATCCGCCTGACTCCACGCTTGCGACCACCAACGACGCCACCGGTCAGCGCAGGCTGGCCGGTGACGAAGGCGTGTGGTTCTTCATCAGCGCGGACATCACGCTGTTCGCGTTGCTGTTCGGCCTGTTCATGGTCGAACGCGGCAAGGCAGTGGCGCTGTTCGAGCAATCGCGCCAGCTGCTGGACCCACGCCTCGGCGTCCTCAACACCCTCATATTGCTGACCAGCTCGTGGCTGGTGGCGCTGGCGGTGCACTGCGCGCGTGACGGCCAGCGGGCGGCGGTGCAGCGTTACCTGGCGCTCGGCATGCTGGTCGGCGCGGGTTTCGCGGTCAGCAAGATTTTCGAGTACTGGCACAAGATCGCGGCCGGCATCACCATGCTCAGCAACGATTTCTTCATGTTCTATTTCGCGCTCACCGGCCTGCATTTCCTGCACTTCGTGGTCGGCATGGCGGTGCTGGCGGTATGCCTGGCCAAGAGCCGGCAGGATGCGCTGGACGCGCGCTTCGTGGTGTGGATTGAATCGAGCGGCTGCTACTGGCACATGGTCGACTTGTTGTGGATCGTGCTGTTCCCCATGCTTTACCTGCTGCACGCGCCATGACGGCCTTACTGTCCCTGCCCATGACGCGCGCGTGGCTGGCCTTGATCGCCGCCACCTTGGCGGTGTTCGCGCTGGTCGAAAACGACGCGCCCGCGCGCGGCGCCACCGTCGCCATCATCCTGATCGCGGCCTTCAAGGTGCGCCTGGTATTCCTGCACTTCATGGAGCTTTCGAGCGGCGCCATGCCGTGGCGGCTGGTGGCCGAAGCGTGGGTGGCGGCGGTCACCCTGATCATCCTCGGCGCCTACCTGTTCGCGACCGTGTAAACGCGAATTCATTCGCGCATGGAACGACGCTTCGGTCTGCGTCCGAATCCCCTGTGCGAATGAATTCACACCTACGGGTTTACCTCGTCCACGGCAATGGAAGAGATGAAGTCGCGTAACTCGGCGTCCGTCGCTTGCTCACCTTGCGCCGCATCGGAAGCGATGATGGTGAAACTCAGGTGGCCCGCCACCAGCGTGTAAACCGTGGTGCGGTTGAGACCGTCGGCCTCCTTGCCGGCGCGTACCTTCACCACCACCCGCGCGCCGGGCAGCGTCGCGATGGGCAGTGTCGCGATGGGCTCGATGACCTCCAGCGCGTTGTGCGAATCGCGCTGCACTTCGGACAACTTGGCCTCCAGCAATTTTTCCGGGGCAAGCTCGTCATCCGACTTGTGCGCGAACACGTTGACACCAATCAGCGGATTGAGCCCGCCCTTGTCGGCCGGGTACTTGGTGGTCACGAACAGCGGCACGCCATGCTGCTCGCGAATCGCGTTGGCGAGACCGCTGGCACTGAAGTGGATGACCCGCGCATGCGGGATCACCGGCGTGTCGGTGTGATAGTTCCAGCCGGCCGGCTGCACGAAGCTGATGCCGCCGATGTCGCGCGACAGCGCAATGTTGTTCACGTACAGGTTGAAGGCGATGGCGGCCGGCACGATCAGCAGCAGCGCGATACGTATCCTCGTCTGCGGTGCGCGCAATTGCAGTCGCGGCCTCAATTTTTCGGGCATGGGTCGTTCGGCAATCACCGGTGACGCCGCTTGACCCTCCGCCTTCGATGACAAACGATGCAGGGCACGGCTATCACCATCGAGGGGAAAGAACATGAAATTCGGCGCCATGATCGGCACGCACATCAACGACTGGCAGCTCATCAAGCTGGCCGAGGATCTCGGCTACGACCACGGCTGGGTGCCCGACTCCCAGATGATCTGGTCGGACTGTTACGCGGTGCTGGCGCTGGCGGCGGTCAATACCTCGCGCATCAAGATCGGCACGGGCGTGTCCATCGCGCCGACCCGCATCGCGCCGGTCACCGCCCATTCCATCGCCAGCATCGCGGCGCTGGCGCCGGGCCGCGTGTTCCTGGGACTCGGCACCGGCCATACCGCCATGCGCGTGATGGGCATGAAGCCGATGAAGCCCAAACCGTTCCGCGAGTACCTGCGCGTGGTGCGCGGCCTCTTGGCCGGCGATGAAGTCGAGTACAGCTTGAACGGCGAAACGCGCGATATCCGCTTCCTGCACCTCGAGCGCAAGTTCATCGACATCAGCCAGGCGATCCCGATCTGGGTGGCGGCCAATGGCCCGGGCGCGCTGCGCGCGGCGGGCGCCTACGGCGACGGGCGCATCTCGGCGCTCAACGAGCCGCCGGCATTGGTGCATGAGAGCTACGAATTGATGCGCGCCGGCGCTGCCGAGGTCAAGCGGGTGTTTCCGGCCGATTTCCACAGCGCCGCGCTGACCAGCGCGGTGGTGCTGGGCCCGGGCGAAAAACTCACCAGCCCACGCGTCATCGACCAATGCGGCTCACAGGTGGCGGCCGCCCTCCACTACTGCTACGAGAACTGGAAATTGTCGGGCGACGATTCGGCGCTGCCGCCGGCGGTGCGCAACGTGTGGGACGAGTACTGCGACTACGTCGGCAAGATGTCGATGCCCGAGCACAAGCGCTATCTGCAGATCCATGAAGGGCATTGCTCGTGGCTGGTGCCGGAGGAACGGCGCTTCATCACGCCGGAAGCCATCGAGACCTGGATCCTGGCCGGTGAGCCCGAACAGATCATCGCGCGACTCAGGGCTGCCGAAGCGGCGGGCCTGCGCGAGATCACCTTGCTGCCGCCCATGGATCACGCGCGCCGCGTGTTTCGCGATTTCGCCACCCACGTCATCGCGCGCTATTGAGGCCCCGTCGCCGTTACAATGGCGCCAGGCGCGTGATGCCCGGCGCCATAGTCACGGAACCAGCGCATGAACGAGACCCGATACGACATACGTGTCAGCGCCCAAAGCACGTATCTCGAAGAGCAGTCGGAGCCGGCGGCCAATCGTTACGCCTTCGCCTACACCATCACCATCGCCAACACCGGCACGGTGGCGGCGCAGTTGCGGAGCCGCCACTGGCTCATCACCGATGCCAACGGCCGCGTGCAGGAAGTGCATGGCGATGGCGTGGTCGGCCAGCAGCCCTTGATTGAACCGGGCACGGCCTTTCAGTACACCAGCGGCGCGGTGCTCGAGACGCCGATCGGCAGCATGAGCGGCAGCTACCAGATGCAGGCCAGCGACGGTGAGCAGTTCAAGGCCGTCATTCCGATCTTCCGTCTGGCCATGCCGCGCATCCTGAACTGAGACGGCAAGGCCGTGGCCACTTACGCGATTGGCGATATACAGGGCTGTCACCGCGAGTTCCAGGCGCTGCTCGAGCAAATCGATTTCAACCGTACGCGTGATCGGCTGTGGCTGGTCGGCGACCTGGTCAACCGCGGGCCGCAATCGGCGGCGGTGCTGCGCAGCGTGATGACGCTCGGCGAGCGCGCGGTGACAGTGCTCGGCAATCACGACCTGCATCTGCTGGCCTGCGCCCACGTGGCGGGCGCCAAGCCACGCCGGCGCGACACCCTCGACGACATTCTCGACGCGCCGGACCGGGAAACGATGCTGGACTGGCTGCGCCGCCAGCCGCTGCTCCACCACGACGCGACGCTCGGTTACACGCTGGTGCACGCCGGCCTGCCGCCGTGCTGGGATCTCGCCACCGCCATGGCCTGCGCGCGCGAAGTGGAAGGCGCCCTACAGGGCGATGACTTTCGCGATTTCCTCGCGCACATGTACGGCGATGAGCCCGCGCACTGGCATGCCTCGCTACGCGGTCATGCGCGTCTGCGCTACATCACCAATGCCCTGACGCGCATTCGCCATTGCCATGCCGACGGCGGTATCGATCTCGAGGACAAGAGCGAACCGAGCGCGGCCGGCCATCTCGTACCGTGGTTTCGCATGCCGGCGCGCGCCAATCGCGACCTGCGCATCGTGTTCGGCCACTGGTCGACGCTGCGCCTGCCGCGCGACGAATGGCCGGCGTTGCACGTCTACCCGCTCGACACCGGCGCGGTATGGGGTGGCAAGCTCACCGCCATGCGCCTCGAGGACGGTGCCTTGTTCGAGGTCAATTCGACGACGGCGGCGCCGTTCGACTGATCCGCTCCAGCACGCGGAAGGTCCAGGCGTACTCGTTGCGCGCGTCGGCGACATGCGCCTCGCTCGCCACTTCGCGCCATTGCCCACGCTCGAACGCCGGAAAGAACACGTCGCCGGTCGGCGCCGCGTCGACCTCGGTGAGATACAGGCGCTCGGCGCGCGGCAAGGCTTCGGCGTACAGTGCCGCGCCGCCGACTATCATCACTTCCTCGACATCGGCCAGCGCCGCCAGCGCGGCGTCCAGGGTTGCGAACACTTCACAACCGGCGGCCGCATGATTCGCGGCGCGCGACAGCACGATGTTGCGACGACCCGGCAAGGGCCGACCGATGGATTCATGGGTGCGTCGCCCCATCACGATGGGCTTGCCCATGGTGATGGCGCGAAAACGCTGCAGGTCGGCCGGCAGATGCCAGGGCAGGCCACCGTCGCGACCGATGACGCCGTTACGCGCCATCGCCACCACCAGCGCCAGCTTCACGTGCGCGATGCCGCCATCACACCGCGACCGGCGCGGCGATGTGGGGATGACATTGGTAGTCTTCGAGCACGAAATCCTCGCGCTTGAAATCGAAGATCGAACGCACCGCCGGGTTCAGCACCATGCGCGGCGCGGGATAGGGCGTGCGCGTCAGCTGCAGGTCGGTCTGTTCGAGGTGATTGAGATAGATGTGCGCGTCGCCCAGCGTGTGCACGAAATCGCCGGGCTCGAGCGAACACACCTGCGCGATCATCATGGTCAACAAGGAATAGGACGCGATGTTGAATGGCACGCCCAGGAAGATGTCGGCGCTGCGCTGGTACATCTGGCAGGACAGGCGTCCGTCCGCCACATAGAACTGGAACATCGTGTGGCAGGGCGCGAGCGCCATGCGCGGAATGTCGGCGACGTTCCATGCGCTCACCACCAGCCGCCGCGAGTCGGGCGTGCGACGGATGGCCTCGATGACTTCCGTGATCTGGTCGATGCTGCCGCCGTCGGCGCGCGGCCACGAGCGCCATTGCACACCGTAGACCGGCCCGAGCTCGCCGTCGGCGTCCGCCCATTCATCCCAGATCGACACGCCATGGTCCTTCAGGTAGGCAATGTTCGATTCGCCGCGCAGGAACCAGATCAGTTCGTGGATGATGGAATTCAAATGCAGCTTCTTGGTGGTCAGGAGCGGAAAGCCCTGCGCGAGATCGAAACGCATCTGGTGGCCAAACACGCTCAAGGTGCCGGTGCCAGTGCGATCGCTTTTGCGCACGCCGTGGTCGCGCACGTGACGGAGGAGATCGAGATAGGTCTGCATGGCGGCCTTACCCTTTGCGATTGCTCACCGCCACCAGCATTACGACGCCGATGATGAACATCGGCGCCGACAGCAGTTGGCCCATGGTCAACCAGTTGAATGCCAGGTAGCCGATGTGCGCATCCGGCTCGCGCACGAACTCGACGGCAAAGCGGAACACCGCGTAGAGCATGAAGAACCACGCCATCAGCGTGCCATGGGCGCGCGGCTTGCGCGCGATTACGTTCAGGATCACGAACAGCACCAGGCCTTCGAGAAAAGCCTCGTAGAGCTGGGTCGGATGGCGCGCCACTCCGCCGGCGGCGGGATGGGTGAACAGCACGCCCCACGGCTGGGTGGTGGCCGCGCCCCATAGCTCCTGGTTGATGAAGTTGGCGATGCGCCCGAGGCCGAGACCGATAGGCACCACCGGCACGAGGAAATCCGCCACCTCGAGAAAACTGCGCTGGTTGGCACGCGCGAACCACGCCAGCGCCAGCGACATGCCGACGGCGCCGCCGTGGAAGGACATGCCGCCGCGCCACACCGCCAGTATCGACAGTGGTTCAGACAGGTAGCTGTGCAGGTTGTAGAACAGGATGTAGCCGATGCGACCGCCGAGCACGCCACCGAGGGCCGCGTAGAACACCAGATCCGCCACCTGGTCGCGGGTCCAGCGTCCGTTGCCGCGGCCGGCACGGTCGTGCAGCAAGCCCCAGCCGAGGCCGATGCCGACGATGTAGGACAGGCCGTACCAGTGCACGGCCACCGGACCGAGTTTGAAGGCAACGGGATCGATGGGGGGAAACGGAATCATGGCCAGGAACGTCACAGCAACCGGCCGCCATTATGCACTGTTCAAGGCGTCGGGAGAGGCACGGGCGCCGCTCGACGTGGTAGCGTTGCGGCCCCATTCCGAGTCCGACATCACCCCATGAACCGCCTGCGCGACGCCACCAGTCCCTACCTTTTGCAACACGCCGACAACCCGGTGGACTGGTACCCGTGGGGTGCGGAAGCATTGGCGCGGGCACGCAGCGAGAACAAGCCCATTCTCCTGTCGATAGGCTACTCGGCATGCCACTGGTGCCATGTCATGGCCCATGAGTCCTTCGAAGACGGCGCCATCGCCGCGCAGATGAATCGCCTGTTCATCAACATCAAGGTCGACCGCGAGGAGCGCCCAGACCTCGACAAGATCTACCAGGCCGCCCATCGGCTGCTGACCCAGGCCAACGGCGGCTGGCCGCTGACCATGTTCCTGACACCCGACGACCAAGTGCCCTACTTCGGCGGCACCTATTTCCCCAACACGCCGCGCCATGGGCGGCCAGGCTTCGCCGAGGTGCTGGAGCGCGTGGCGCAGGCCTATCGCGAGCATGGCGCGCGCATGGCCGAATTCAGTACCAACATGCGCGCCGCACTCGGCGCGGAGCTCGGCGGCGCGGACGACGTCGCCGCCGGCTTCGAACCGGCGCTGATGGCGCGCGCCGTCATGCAGTTGACGCAGGCCTTCGATGCGCGCCACGGCGGCTTCGGCGGCGCGCCCAAGTTTCTGCACCCGGAGGCGCTGGCCTTGCTCGAGACCGACCACCCGGGGCTGGTCGCGTTCAGCCTGCGCGCGATGGCCGCCGGCGGCCTCATGGACCAGGTAGGCGGCGGCTTTTTTCGCTATTCGACCGACGCGCACTGGAGCATCCCGCATTTCGAGAAAATGCTTTACGACAACGCCGCGCTGCTCGCGCTCTATGCGCGGGTCGGCGCCAAGCGCGACCTGGACGACCTCAAATCCGTTGCGTGCGACATCGGCGCATGGCTGGTAGCCGACATGCAGGATGCCGCGGGTGGATTTCATTCCAGCGTCGATGCCGATGCGGCGGGCGAGGAAGGCAGCTATTACGTGTGGACACGCGAGCAAGTCGAGGCCGTGCTGGGCGCCGGGCATGCCGCCTTCGCCGCGCAGTACGGCTTGGACGGCGCGGCTAATTTTGAAGGCCGCTGGCACCTGCGTCGGCCGTCGCCCGCCCGCGACCAGCCGCTGCCGCCGCCCTCCGCGCCCACGCGGGCCCAGCTCGCCAAGCTCCGCGCCGCGCGTGGCGCGCGCGTGGCGCCGGCGCACGACGACAAGATCCTGACCGCCTGGAACGCGCTCACCATCGGTGCCTTGGCCAGCGCCGGGCGCCTGCTGTCGCGGCCCGATTTCATCAGCGCCGCGGAACGCGCCCTCGACTTCGTCATCGCCCACCACTGGCGCGCGGGCCGACTGCTCGCCACCAGCCGACACGGCGTGGCGAGCGTGCCGGCCTATCTCGACGATCATGGCTTCCTGTTGTCCGCCACGCTCGAACTGCTGGCGTGTCGCTGGCGGCGCAGCGATCTGGACTTCGCGGTGGCGCTCGCCGATTTGCTGCTCGACGAATTCGAAGACCGCGAACGCGGAGGTTTCTATTTCACCGCGCGCGATCACGAAACGCTGCTGGTACGCGTGCGCAGCTTCAATGACGACGCGCTGCCGTCCGGCAACGTGGTGACGGCCGATGCGCTGCTGGAGCTCGCGCAGTTGATCGGCGACGCGCGCTACCAGGTGGCCGCCGAGCGCACGCTGACAGCTGCCATGCATGCCGCCCAGGCCGCGCCGCAGGCCCATGCCAGCGCGCTCGCCGCGAACCATCGCCACGCAGGCGCGCCACCCCACGTGCTGCTGCGCGGCGACGACTCCGACCAGGTGGCCCATTGGCGTGCCCGACTCGCGCCACACGCGGGCGCCGAGCTGAGTTGCTACGCGATCCCCGGCGCTGAGCGCGCACTGCCCGGTTTGCTGGACGCGCGCGCGGCGCAGGAAGGCGCCGCCGTCACGGCTTACGTGTGCCGCGCCAGCCGCTGCAGCGCGCCGCTCACCACGCTGGATGACTGCCTGCGCGCGCTGGTTTCATGAACCGTGCGCGGGGCGCTTGCGACGCCTACCAGTCGAGCTTGGCGCCGAACTCGGTGACGTAACGCGCCGCGAATTCGTCGCGCGTGAAGTAATGGTTCTGGGTGCCGGCGTGGGCAATCTTGATGGCGCCGAGCAGCGACGCGATGCGACCGGTGGTTTCCCACGGCAGCTTGTTGACCAGGCCGTACAACAGGCCGGCGCGATAGGCATCGCCACAGCCGGTCGGATCGGTGAGGCTGGCGGGCTTGGCGCAGGGGATGTCGATACGTCCGCCGCGCGTGTAGATGTTGGAGCCTTCGCCGCCGCGCGTGACGATACAGGCCTGCACGCGCTCGGCGATCGCCTCGGGCGACAGCCCGGTGCGCTCCTGCATGAGCTCCGATTCGTAATCATTGACCGTCACCCAGGTGGCGATGTCGATGAACGCTTTCAGATCGTCGCCGTCGAACATCGGCATGCCCTGGCCCGGATCGAAGATGAAGGGAATGCCGGCCTCGTGCATCTGGCGCGCGTGTGCGAGCATGCCGTCCCGACCGTCGGGCGCGATGATGCCGAGCTCGACCGCGCCGGCGTCGGCAACCTTGTTGCTCGCCGAGTAGTTCATGGCGCCGGGATGAAAGGCGGTGATCTGGTTGTCGTCCAGGTCGGTGGTGATGAAGGCCTGCGCGGTCAGTGATTGATCGATGGTGGTGATGCAGCGGGTTTCCATGCCCTGCCCTTTCAACCAGCTCGCGTAGGGCGCGAAGTCGACACCGACCGTGCCCATGATCAGGGGCGCGCCACCGAGCAGCTTGAGATTGTAGGCGATGTTGCCGGCGCAGCCGCCAAACTCGCGGCGCAGCTCGGGCACCAGGAAGGAAACGTTCAGGATGTGGATCTTGTCGGGCAGGATGTGGTTCTTGAACCGGTCCTGGAACACCATGATGTTATCGAACGCGAGCGAGCCGCAGATCAGAACGGACATTCAACTGCTACCTGTGAAGTCGGGGATGGCCGGCATGATACTCGATTCGTTTCGGCCTCGCCGAAAGCACGCGGTCTGAGGCACCGCGCATGTTGCCGTTGTCGCCGTCGACAGGAATGCTCGAACTCATGCTGGTGCTGGTGGCGGGCGTCAGCTTCGAGCTGTGGCTGGCGCGGCTGGTGGCGACGCGCCCCATGCTCACGCGCCTGTGGCTCGGCCTCGGCGCGCCGCTGCTGCGCGGCGCGATGATCGTGGGCGCGGTGCTCGTCGCCTACCCGGCCCTGTTCGGCTTTCGCGCCGCCCCCACGCTCGCCACCCTCATGCACGAAACGGCCGCACACGGCGGCCTGTGGCTTATCGCCTTGTGCGCGGCGCGCCTGCTGGTGCCGCTGCCGCTGTCCGGTTCGCGCACCGGACTCATCGACGCACTGCAAGGCGTGGGCGCGGCTGCGCTGTTGTTCGTGGGATTTTCCAGGCATGTCGGCGCCTTGAGCGCCAGCCCGTGGCCGGGCGCGCTGGGCGCCATGGCGCTGTTCGGCCTGTGTTGGCTGCTGCCGGCGCTCGCCGCCGGGCTCGGCCAGGATGTGGGCGCACGGCTCGATGCCCGTCGCGGCGCGCGCGGCCTCGAACAGTGGCTGGGCCAGGCCATGGGCATGGTCGCCGTGGCGCCCGTCGTGATGCTCTACGGCTACCTGCTCGGCACGCAGCTCGCGATGTAGGCGCGGCGCCGCTTCAGGCCGATGCGCGCGTCGCCGGTACCGGCCGCGCCAACACCTCGGCGAGAAAGCGGCCGGTATGGGAACGCGGCTCGGCCGCCACCTGTTCCGGCGTGCCGACCGCGATGATCTCGCCGCCACCGGTGCCGCCCTCGGGAC
This sequence comes from Pseudomonadota bacterium, assembly GCA_016719885.1. Classification (NCBI taxonomy): domain Bacteria; kingdom Pseudomonadati; phylum Pseudomonadota; species Pseudomonadota bacterium. The sequence goes on from JADJYF010000015.1 coordinate 157,630, forward strand.
CGAGATCGATGATCCAGTCGGCGGTCTTGATGACATCGAGATTGTGCTCGATCACGACCACCGTGTTGCCGTGGTCGCGCAAGCGATGCAAGACTTTCAGCAACTGCTCGATGTCGTAGAAATGCAGGCCGGTGGTCGGCTCGTCGAGGATGTACAGGGTCTTGCCGGTGTCGCGCTTGGACAGCTCGCGCGACAGCTTCACGCGCTGCGCTTCGCCGCCGGACAAGGTGGTGGCGTTCTGCCCGATGCGCACATAGGTCAAGCCCACTTCGGTCAAGGTCTGCAGCTTGCTGGCAATGGTCGGCACCGCTTCGAAAAACAGCCGCGCTTCCTCGACGGTCATGTCCAGCACGTCGCTGATGGTGCGACCCTTGTACAGGATTTCGAGCGTCTCGCGGTTGTAACGCTTGCCCTTGCACATGTCGCAGGGCACGTAGACGTCGGGCAGGAAATGCATCTCGACCTTGATCACGCCGTCGCCCTGGCAGGCTTCGCAACGTCCGCCCTTGACGTTGAAGGAGAAGCGTCCCGGCTCGTAGCCGCGGGAGCGCGCCTCGGGCACGCCCGCGAACAATTCACGAATGGGCGTGAACAGGCCGGTGTAGGTGGCGGGATTGGAGCGCGGTGTGCGGCCGATGGGACTCTGGTCGATGTCGACCACCTTGTCGAAATGTTCGAGACCGACGACGGCGTCGTGTTCGGCGGGGCTGACCGTGGCGCCGTTCAGATCGCGCGCAGTGACCGCGAACAAGGTGTCGTTGACCAGCGTCGACTTGCCGGAGCCCGACACGCCGGTCACGCAGGTCATGAGTCCGACCGGAATATCGGCACTGACGCCCTTCAGGTTGTTGCCGCGCGCGCCCTTGATGCTGAGCATGCGCTTCGGATCGGGCTTGAGGCGAAGATGGGGAATGACGATGCCACGCCGTCCCGAAAGGTATTGGCCGGTCAAGGATTCCGCACTCGAGCACACGTCGGCGGGCGTGCCCTGCGCCACCACCTGGCCGCCGTGCACACCGGCGCCCGGGCCCATGTCGACCACGTGGTCGGCCGCCATGATCGCTTCTTCGTCGTGTTCGACCACGATCACGGTGTTGCCGAGATCGCGCAGGTGCACGAGCGTCGACAACAGGCGCTGGTTGTCTCGTTGATGCAAACCGATGGACGGCTCGTCGAGGATGTACATCACGCCGACCAGGCCCGCGCCTATCTGGCTGGCAAGGCGGATGCGCTGCGCCTCACCGCCGGACAAGGTATCGGCGCTGCGGTCTAGAGTCAGGTAATCGAGACCGACGTTGACCAGGAACTGCAGGCGCAGTTTGACTTCCTTGACGATTTTCTCGGCAATCTCGCCACGTTTGCCCGGCAGGCTCAGGCGATCGAAGAACGCATGGGTGGCGCCGATCGCCATGCTGGTGACATGGGCGAGATTGTGTTCGCGCACGAACACGTTGCGCGCGGCGCGATTCAAACGCGTGCCGGAACATTCCGGGCAGGCTTTCGAGCCCTGGTAGCGCGCCAGCTCCTCGCGCACCATGTTCGAATCGGTCTCGCGGTAGCGCCGTTCCATGTTGGGCAAGACGCCTTCGAAGGCGTGCTTCTTCTTGTAGGCCTTGCCGCCCGCCTTGAAATAAGTGAATTCGATTTCGGCCTCGCCGCTGCCGTGCAGGATCACCTGGCGGATGTCGGCCGGTATGTCGTTGAACGGCGTATCGATGTCGAAGGCGTAGTGTTTCGCCAGCGCGCTGATGAGTTGGAAGTAATAGGCGTTGCGGCGGTCCCAGCCGCGGATGGCGCCGGCCGGCAGGCTGATGTCCGGGCGCTGCACGATGCGCTGTTCATCGAAGAACTGCACCACGCCGAGACCGTCGCAGGCCGTGCAGGCGCCCACCGGGTTGTTGAACGAGAACAGCCGCGGCTCGAGTTCGCTGATCGAATAACCGCACACCTTGCAGGCGAATCGCGACGAGAACACCAGTTCCGCGCCGGCGCCCGCCTGCTCGCCCTCCATGGGCACCACGCGCGCCACGCCTTCGCCGAGTTCGAGCGCCGATTCGAAGGACTCGGCGAGGCGCTGCTTGAGATCTTCGCGCACGCGGAAGCGGTCGATGACCACGTCGATGTCGTGCTTCTTGCGCAGCGCCAGCACTGGCGGTTGATCCAGCATCACCACTTCGCCATCGACCACCGCGCGCAGGTAACCGAGACGCGCGAGATGCTCGAACACCTGGTGATGTTCGCCTTTGCGGCCGCGCACCACCGGCGCCAGCAGCATCCAGCGCGAATCGGCCGGCAGCGCCAGCACCTGGTCGACCATCTGCGAAACGGTCTGGGCTTCGAGGATCTCGGCGTGGTCCGGGCAACGCGGTTCGCCGACGCGCGCAAACAGCAGGCGCAGGTAGTCGTAGATTTCAGTGATGGTGCCGACCGTCGAGCGCGGGTTGTGGGAAGTCGACTTCTGCTCGATGGAAATGGCCGGCGACAGGCCTTCGATGTGGTCGATGTCGGGCTTTTCCATCATCGACAGGAACTGCCGCGCGTAGGCCGACAGCGATTCGACGTAGCGGCGCTGGCCTTCGGCGTAAATGGTGTCGAAGGCCAGCGAGGATTTGCCCGAGCCCGACAGGCCTGTGATCACGATCAGCTTGTCGCGCGGCAGGTCGATATCGATGTTCTTGAGATTGTGCGTGCGTGCGCCGCGAAGATGAATCGTATCCATGGACTACTGTGGACTTCCCAAGGCGTGCGGCTGCGACTGGCGCCGACAAAGATCAAACGATTACTATACGGCGTTTTTTCACCAGCGCTCAATTCGTTTACATCGTGTCAGCCAGCACCGCCTTCACAGCTTCCGAACGCCATGCGACCTTCGCCCTGGCCGGCGTGTTCTTCCTGCGCATGCTGGGGTTGTTCATGCTGGTGCCGGTGCTCGCCTTGTACGCCAATCAACTGGCCGGCGCGACGCCCTTCATGGTCGGCCTGACGCTCGGCATATACGGCCTGACCCAGGCCTGCTTCCAGATCCCCTTCGGCACCCTGTCCGACCGCATCGGGCGCAAGCCGGTGATCGCCCTTGGCCTGGTGATCTTTACCCTGGGCTCGGCCATCGCGGCCTTCGCGCATCACATCCTGCCGGTGCTGATTGGGCGCGCGGTGCAGGGCACCGGCGCGGTGTCGGGCGCGACCCTCGCGCTGGCCGCGGACCTGACCCGCGAATCGCAGCGGACCAAGGTCATGGCCATCATCGGTGTCAGCATCGGCATCGCGTTTTCGGTGGCCTTCGTGCTGGGCCCGATGATCGACGGCGCGGTCGGCCTCAATGGTTTGTTCATCGCTTCCGGCGTGGTTGGGGCGCTGGCCCTGCCGGTGTTGTTCTACCTGGTACCGACGCCCGCGGCGCAGGTGCGCCGCGCGACGCCGATTTCGTGGGCGGCGGTGAGTGCCCCACAATTGCGCGTGCTGTATTTCGGCGTGCTGGCCCTGCACCTGGTGCTGGCGGCCAGCTTCGTCGCGATTCCGGTCGATTTGCGTGAAGGCCTGGGCCTGCCCACCGCGCGCCATCACACCGTCTACCTGCCGGTGCTACTGGTGTCGATCGCGTTGGTGGCGCCGCTCATCCGTCTGTCGATGCGGCCCGGTTGGCTGATGAAGGTCTCCTGTTCGGCCATCGCGCTGCTCGGCGTGGCCGAAGTGCTGCTGTGGCTGACCTGGCACCAGCGGCTCGGCACCTATGTCGCGCTGACGGTGTTCTTCACCGCCTTCAATTTCCTTGAATCTTCTCTGCCCAGCCTCATTTCGAGGGTGGCACCGCCGGCCTACAAGGGCACGGCGCTGGGCGCCTACGCGACCTTCCAGTTCCTCGGCATGTTCATCGGCGGCACACTCGGCGGCTTCGTCGCCGGCCGCTTCGGTTTCGCCGGGGTACCGGCGCTGTGCGCGGGCCTGTGCCTGGTATGGCTGGTGGCGGCCCTGCGCGCGCCGCGTGCGGCACTCGACAGCGCGCCGCAGGACTGACGTCGCCTGCCGGCTTGGGTAGAATCCCGGCCTTACACCGACCACGGACGGTCGCATCAACCCCCTGAAGGAGCAAACACCCATGGCACGTGGCCTCAACAAAGTCATGCTGATCGGCAATCTCGGCGCCGACCCCGAAGTGCGCTACACCGCCGGCGGTTCCGCCGTCGCCAATGTGCGCCTGGCAACCGCCGACACCTGGCGCGACAAGGACAGCGGTGAAACCCAGGAACGCACCGAGTGGCACCGCGTGGTATTCTTCAACCGCCTCGCTGAGATCGTCGAGCAGTACGTCAAGAAGGGTTCGCAGATCTACGTCGAAGGCCGCATCCAGACCCGCAAATGGCAGGACAAGGACGGCAACGAGAAATTCAGCACCGAAATCGTCGCGAGCGACATGCAGATGCTCGGCGGCCGCAGTGGCGGCGGCGGTGGTGGTCCGGCGGCGGGCGGCGAGCGCGGTGGCTCGAGCTACGGTGGTGGTAGTGGCGGTGGTGGCGGCAGTCGCGGCGACAGCGCACCGCGCGGCCAGGCCGAGCCGCCGATGGACTTCGACGACGATATTCCGTTCTGAGATGTCCCTCTTCGTAGGTGCGAATTCATTCGCACATTGAGCCCCATCAAGCAGCTTTCAGCCGGGCTCTAATGTGCGAATGAATTCGCACCTACAGAGCATTCGATTACACCTGTAGCCAACTCACACTTGCAACACCGTCATCGACGGTGAATTGATGGCCGGGTCGGCATTGAAGCCACGCACCATCACCACGTAACCGCCGTCCTTCGCCAAGCCCAGTTCCCGCGCCACGCGCCGCGCGATCTGATTGGGATTCTCGGCGCCCACGCTTGCCACGTAGTGGGGAATCATGCCCCACATGAGACTCATGCGGCGGCAGGTCTGTTGATCGCAGGAAATGGCCACCACCGGCGCCGCCGGTCGCGCCGCGCTGATGGTGGCGGCAGTCATGCCGTGCATGGAGATCACCATCACCGCCCGCGCACGCAGGTCGGTGACGAGGCGCGCGGTGGCGTCGGCGATGGCATCACCAAAGGGCATGGGCACGGAGGTCGGCGCGTGGCTGCCCGGGAACGCGAGCCCGGCATGCCAGTAATAGGCTTCGGTCTGACGCGCGACGCGGTCCATCATCTGCACCGCCGCGACCGGGAACTTGCCGACCGCCGATTCGCCCGACAACATCACCGCATCGGCGCCGCTCGCGACCGCGAACGAAACGTCGGAAACCTCGGCGCGCGTCGGCCGCGCGTTGGTGATCATCGACTCCAGCATCTGCGTCGCGACGATGACCGGCTTGTTCAACTGGCGGGCGCGGGTGATGAGTTGGGTCTGCGCCAAGGGCACCTGCTCGGGATTGAGTTCGACACCAAGATCGCCACGCGCCACCATGATGCCGTCGGCACGCGCGATGATGTCTTCGCTGTTGATGAGCGCTTCGGGCTTTTCAATCTTGGCGATGATGCCGGCCTTGGATTCGGCGGCGTCGACGATGGCGCGTAACGAACTGATGTCGTCGCCGTTACGCACGAACGACAGGGCGATGAAATCGACGCCCGCCGCCAGCGCAAACACCGCATCGGCGCGGTCCTTGTCGGTGAGGGACGGCGCCGACACCGCCGTACCCGGCAGGTTGATGCCCTTGTGATCGCCGACCGGGCCGCCCGCCACCACCACGCACTCGACGTTCTGGCCGCGCACCGCCTCCACCCGCAGTTCGACCGCGCCGTCGTTCAACAGGATGCGGTTGCCGGGTGCGACATCGCCCGGCAGCGCCGCGTACTGCGAGGGAATTAGCTCGGCATCGCCGAGCACGTCGGCGGTGGTCACCGTCACGCGCTTGCCGGCAACGAGCTCGACACTGCCGTCGCGAAACTTGCCGGTGCGAATCTTGGGCCCGCACAGATCGGCGAGGATGGCGGTAGGCGTGCCGAGACGCTGCGCCACCTGGCGAATCATCGCGATGGCGGCGCCGTGCGCGGCATGACTGCCATGCGATAGGTTGATGCGGAAGACATTGACGCCGGCTTCGATGAGGGCCGCGATGGCATCCTCCGAGCTCGAAGCCGGCCCGACGGTGGCGACTATCTTGGTGCGACGATGAATCAGCAGTGAGGGCTCGGTTACGATCGACATTGCGGCCTCGTCACGGTGGATTTGGGCGAGTATCGCACAAAGCCCGCTCGCTACCGCGTCTCCGCACCGTGCGCCATTCAGCCGAACGCGATGGCCGCCACCTCGCTGAAGTTCTCCACGAAGTGGAAGCGCAGGCCTTCGGGGATATAGGCCGGCAACTCGTCGAACTCGCCGCGCACCGCCGCCGGCAGGATGATTTCCTTAAGCCCCGCGCGGCGCGCCGCGATGATCTTTTCCCGTATGCCGCCCACCGCCAGCACGCGCCCGGTCAAGGTCAGTTCGCCGGTCATGGCCAGCGGCCTTTTCATGCGCCGCCCGAGTGCGAGCGACAACAGCGCGGTGGCCATGGTGACGCCGGCGCTCGGACCGTCCTTGGGCGTGGCGCCTTCGGGCACGTGCAAGTGCACGAAGGCCTCGTCGAAGAATTCCCGACTGGCGCGGAACTCGGTGAGGTGCGACGCGATATAGCTGTAGGCGATCTCGGCCGACTCGCGCATCACTTCGCCCAGCTGTCCGGTCAATTTGAAACCGCGATGCTTGCTATGCACGAGCGTCGCCTCGATGTCGAGCGTCGCGCCGCCGAGCGCCGTCCAGGCAAGACCGGTGACGATGCCGATGCCACGCTCCGGCACCTGCTTGCGAAACAGCGGCGCGCCCAGGAAGCTTTCGAGATTCTTCGGCGTGACCGCCACCTCGTGACGAGGATCGCGCACCACGGCCAAGGCCGCCTTGCGCGCGATGCGTCCCAGCTGCTTGTCGAGATTGCGCACGCCCGCCTCGCGCGCGTAGTTCTCGGCGATGGCCTTGATGGCGCCGGCGTTGATGCGCACCTGGCGTGCGCCGAGACCTGCCTTGGCGCGCTGTTTCGGCCACAGGTAGCGGCTGCCGATCGCGACTTTTTCGGCAGTCAAATAGCCCGCCAGACGGATCACTTCCATGCGGTCCAGCAGTGGGCCCGGGATCGAATCGAGCTGATTGGCCGTGCACACGAACAGCACCTTCGACAGGTCGAAGCGCACGTCGAGGTAATGATCGAGGAAGCCGACGTTCTGCTCGGGGTCCAGCACTTCGAGCAGCGCCGAGGCCGGGTCGCCCTGGTAGGACGCGCCTATCTTGTCGACCTCGTCCAGCAACACCACCGGGTTGGCGACGCCGGTATCACGCAAGGCCTGGATGAACTTGCCCGGCATGGCGCCAATGTAGGTACGACGATGGCCTTTGATCTCGGCTTCGTCGCGCATGCCACCGACACTGAAGCGGAAGAACTTGCGGCCGAGCGCATCGGCGATCGAATGCCCGATGGAAGTCTTGCCGAC